>DASPXV010000041.1:0-89129 GCA_035637115.1 Vicinamibacterales bacterium | reverse complement strand
AAGACAGGCCGGTGGGTTCGGCACGCTGCCAGTCGAGGGCCGATCGTCGTCACGGATCGCGGTCGCCGCGTTGCGGCGATTCAGCCGTTTGACGCATCCGTCACCGGCCGAGCTCTCCCCAACCGCGAGGCGGCGATACGTAAACGGTCGAAGGTCCCAGTCGATTCCGCCGTGTACCAGGACGAGCTGCGCGAGGATCGGTGATCTACTTCGACGCGGCGTACATCGCCAAGTGCTACCTCAATGAGCCGGGCGCGGATCGAGTCCGCGAAGTGGCGTATGGCGCCGACGGGCTCGCATCGTGCGAACTGGCTCGTCTGGAGTTTGCCTCGATCCTCAAGCGGCACGTCAGGGAGCGCCACGTGACTCGCCGGGAGATGACGGCGATCCTGAAAGAGTTCGAAGAGGACGAGAAGAACGGTGTGTGGCAGTGGTTCGGCGTCACGTCCGAACTACTCGAAGCGGCCCGCAAAGCGGTCCTCGAACTTCCGAGCACAGTCTTCGTCCGATCCGGTGATGCCCTGCACCTGGCCTGCGCCGAGGAGCATGGCTTCCAGGAGGTGTACACGAACGATCGGCACATGCTCCAGGCCGCGAAGCACTTCCACGTGACAGGGGTGAACGTCCTCAGTGCGAGCAGTTGAGGCATTCCACGGGGCCGAAGTCCGTGGACGGATGGTGGACGGACGGGAGAATACGGCCGGATCCGCGAGATCATGCGAGTGCACGAATTCCCAGCAAAGGCGCACATCCGAACGCACGCGACCATCGCAGATTCCGGGTCCAAGCTGATTCGTAATCAGCAGGTCGTCCGTTCAATCCGGATCGCCGGCTCCATTTTCCACACGGTCTCAAACGCATTCCGCCGCTAGTCACTCGCGAGCAATCAGCTAGCATGCAGGGACGATCCGGCGGCGCGCTTGAACTCTGCAGATTCGTGCGTGCGTTCTGCTCGGTCCCGATCCGGGTTATGGCTTTCGGCGGGTTCTGGTCCCAAGTTGTTTCCAAAGTTGCGCAAGCACGCCGTGGTTCGAAGAGTCAGTACCGTGGCGATGACCTGCTGATTACGGATTATCGGCAGAGGCTTTCGATCCGAATGGTAGACGAAAGCGCTTCCCGGGTGCGGGCGTTTCAAATCCGATCGACGGCTCCGTTCCTGCTCGCAGCACAATCAGCGAGCAGTGCGCCTCCCATCGCGCGCTCCTTTACAAGCTGACGTGTGCTATCAAGCAAAGAGCAGGCTTGTAACTGCATGAACTTCTTCGACGCATTGGTCGCGGACAACGAACGACGCGCACTGCGCGCGGAGCTGCCGCCGTACGTGACTGATGCCGTTACCCCCGTGCCGGGAATGCTGGCCATCGGAAATTCGTGGTCAATGCGGCTCTTCGATGGGCCGTTCTACATCACACCCGCATCGGCGGCGCGTCCGGCGTGTTCGCTCGTCTTTGTACAGTCAGCCGACGGCAACACGGGCGCGCGGGATCCCGGAACGCTCGGCGGCGGCGAGACCGACAAGCACCTGATCTACGAAGGGCTGTCGCGCGTTGCCGCCGACGCGGTGCTCGCGGGCGCCGAGACGGTGCGCGGGAGCAAGATGTTCCTCTCGGTCTGGCATCCCGAGCTGGTCGCGTTGCGCGCATCACTGGGCAAGCCGCGGCACCCAGCCCAGATCGTCGCGACGCTCGAAGGCCTCGACCTCGAGGCAGGCGTGATGTTCAACGTGCCGCACGTTCCCGCCGTCCTGCTCACCGTTCCTCCGGTTGCGGCATCGATGACGCGATCATTGCGCGATCGCCCGTGGATCACCGTCGTGATGATGGACAGGCCCGAAGATCTGTGCGGCGCGTTCCAGCGGCTGCGCAGCATGGGAATCGGCACGATTTCCTGCATCGGCGGACGCACGCTGGCGCGACAGTTACTCGACGCCCGGCTCGTGGACGATCTGTATCTCACGACCGCCCCGAGGCCCGGCGGCGAACCGGGTACGCCGCTTCACGAGAAGCCATGGCGCGGCGATCTGGTCGTCCGGAAGCGCGGCACGGGCGTCGAAGCGGGCGTTGTCTTCGAGCACGTGCACGCGCCATCGGTCTGAATTGCACCCTGTCGGGCCCCCCGACCAGCTAGCACCCGGCTATGCTTGTCACGCGCAACGTCAGATCGATCGCTTCACGCCGCCAGAGATTGCCGCGCAGCGCCGGCGCTTCACCATGGGCAACGTGCTGACGATCGCCGCAGGATCCGTGCTCTGGGTCTTCGTACGCCTCGGACTCTTCCTGCCACCGGCCGAATAGATCCACTCGTACGCGGCACACGCGACGGACGCCAGGGTCGCATCGCGTTGTGCTTCCGTGCCGCGCGCACCTTTCATGAACGCGGCGATCACCAGGTAACGGCCATCGGGCAGCTTCACGATCGCATTGTCGTTGTGCGCGGCGCGGATGCCTTCGGTTTCACCGGACGTGCCGGGACGTAGAGCGGCGAAGGTTCCCGCGGGCAGGCCGGCGCGCAGGCGCGTATCGCGCGTGTGCATCTCGGACATTTCGCCGATCAGCCACGCAGTGTTCGTGGCGTTGAGCAGCGCGCCACGGACGAGACGCGCGAGCAGCGTCGCCATCCCCTTCGGCTGCGCGGAGTCGCGGCGGTCCCTAAGGAACGCCGCAGCCGCTCGACGCCGGCGCGCAACGGGGACCTTCTCCGCTGCCGCTGCGAACCGATCGAGTGAGAACGGTGTTTCGCGCTGCGCGCAGCACACGCCGTAATAGTCCGCCGCGAACTCGAGCTCGTAGCGATCGACGCTGATGCCCGCGACATTCAGTGAACGCGTCCCCTCGATGGCGTGCGGCCCGCCGGCCAGGCGCAGCAGCTTGTCCGATGCGGTGTTATCGCTGATGCGCATCAGCGATGACAGCAGTTCCTTCACCGACAGCACCTGCGGCCCCTTCTCCTCGATCGTGCGCGCGAGCGGCGAGAAGCCGGAACGCCTGTCCTCGGTGGACAGCGTTACGGACGTCGCGAGATCCAGCCGCCCCTGCTCTGCCATGCGCAACGCATGGATCGCGATCGGCAGCTTATAGACGCTCATCATCGGAAACCAGGCGGAATCGTTGACGCCGGCAGTTGCGCCTGTCGCCATGTCAACGACGGAAACGCCCAGTACACCGGGCGCGGAATGCGCAATCCGCCTTAACTCATCGGCCAGCAGTGCGTCGCGCGACTGGCGGGAACTTTGCTCTGCCGCCGGCCAGGAGGACTCACGATGAAACGGGGCAGTGGACGCAGAGAGCTGATCGATACCGGCCGTAACAAGATGTATGGCCGCCGCGACGCGCAGGGCCGCTTCTCGGAAATGGATGATGTAAGCCGATCGCTGTCGACGGACCGTCGGCGCGCAGCCAAGTCGAAGAGCCCGCGCGGCCAGGGGGACCGGGGCGATCGCTGACAAATCCCGCATCCGGATAGGCATAGGCAGCTCGGCCGGCGGATAGTCTACAATCCCCGGCATCGCGCAAAGCCCAAAATTCCTGTCGGAGTCCGACGCCGCGGCGCTCGAGAACCCTGGTCGCCCAGATCGACGCACCGGGACGCAGATCGTGCCCGCGATCGTCGGCAAGGCCGACAGCTACGTTGAGCTCCCGTGGATGGCGTTCGCGGCGGGCGCGGCGTTCGCCGCGTTCGTCATCGCTGATGCATTGCGGCCGCACTGGACGCTTTCCTACACCGCGCTGCTCCACGCGACCGTCATCCTCTCCGCCGGCGGGGCGTCCGTCCTGCTGGTGATCTTCGCGCCGCCATACGCGCGGCTCTTCCTGCGTCCATCGCAAGTCGACATCGAGGTCCGCCAGTACGTGTATCTGCTCGGGACGTACTTGATCGGATACCCGCTCGCAAAGTTCCGCCTGCAGCACATGCCGTGGTACGTCAAGGCCGCGGCAGACTTGAAGAGCAAGGGCACGGCGACAATCGGCGGATTCACCGTGACATCCGGCAGCTCGGGGGGATCCGGCAGCAGCTGGTCATCGAGCGGCAGCTCGTTCTCGGGTGGCGGCGGCAGTTCCGGCGGCGCCGGTGCGTCCGGCAGCTGGTAGATCTTCGCGGGCCTATCCCGCGCTCGAAACTCAGGATACGAACGAAATCGCGAAGCCGTCGTAACCCTTGGCGCCGACCGTCTGAATTGCCGTCGTCGTGAGGCGCGGTTCGGCGCCGATCAGTGCCATCGCCTCGCGCATCCCTTTCGAATCCGCATCCGCGCCGGACGCATCCAGAATGCCGCCGTTTCTGACCACATTGTCGACGATGATCACGCTGCCCCGCCGCGTCAGCTTCAGCGCCCATCGGACGTAGTCGGGCGTAGACGGCTTATCCGCGTCCACGAACACGAGATCGAACGGCTCCCCTCCCTCGAGCGCCGGCAGCGAATCGATCGCGCGTCCCACGCGAATCTCGACGCGATCAGCGACGCCGGCACGCTGCATGTTGCCAGCCGCGACGCTGGCGTGTTTCGGATCGAACTCGAGGGAAATCAATCGCCCGTCCGCAGGCAGCGCGCGCGCGAGCCAGATCGTGCTGTAGCCCGCCAACGTGCCAATCTCGAGGATCCGGCGGGCCCGGCACATCCGGGCAATGATCTGCAGGAGCTTGCCTTGCGCCGCGGAAACGGCAATCGGCGGCAAGTCCGCTTCGATGGCAGCGCGCTGGGCGCCGTCGAGTCCCGCATCAGGGGGGATGAACAGGCTGCCGATGTAGTTGTCTACGGCCTTCCACGTTTCTGGCGTCATCCGCCAATCTTAATGTGTAATCAAGTCCCGGACTGCCGCAGGAACCCCGTCCCGTTGAACCCGGCCAGCGTCCGCCACTCCTCGTCCGCGAGAGGCCAGGTTGTGCGTGCCTGTTCGAGCGCCGTCGGCTGGCGATCCGAGATCGTGTCGCTGCCCCACATCAGGCGATCGAGTCCCCACGAGCGAAGCATGCCGCCGAGCGCGGCCCTCTGCGCAGTGGAGATCGGCTTGGCCCCCGGCCGCGCTTCTGTCAGCAGGACGCTGGAGCAGTCGGCCCATATCTGCGGTGCGATCTGCGGGCGCGCGCGGACGGCCTGGATGAGCGCCGCGAAGATGCGCAGCGGTCCCTGCTCCGACGCGCCGCCCGATCCACCAAGGTGCGCGATCGAGATGCGCAGCGCCGGCAGCGGCTCGACGATCTTCGTCACGAGAATCTCGATATCTTCGGTTCCGAAGTCCGGGATCGCCTCGTTGAAAACGTGCGCGATGATGGGCACGTCCAACTTCGCCGCTTCCGCGAACAGCGTCTGCACGCGTTCGAGGTGCCGCGGATCGCGCAGGCGGACATCGCTGCCGCCGAAGTGTACGTTCAATCCGAGCATCTTCCGCCCGACGCAGCGACGCAGCTCGTCTACCGCGTAGTCACGCTTCGGATTGACGCTGGCAAACGGGATGAGCTTCGGTGCGTATTCAACGGCCTCCGCAAGCGTGAAGTCGTTTTCGTTCTGGACGTCCTGGTATTCGTCCGCTGGACGCTTGCGTCGCCCGATGACATTCCCTTCGGCGGCGTGCAGACACGCCGTGGACAGCACGATGGCACGTTCGATCCGATCCTGTTCGAGCGAGTCGACGACGATACGGCCGTTAATCGGGCGCACGGTGCGGCGCACGTCGGAATCCGCGGAGGTCGAGTGGATCCACGAAGCGAGCTCGCGGCTGAGAAGATGCGCGTGCGCGTCGAGCTTCGGCGCCACGAAACGCGATCGATCGTCTTGTGCGAAGGGAAAGCGAGGCGCGATGATGGCGAACGCGCCGAGCTGGGCGAATCGTTCGAGGAGCTGCCGCCGTTCCATGGGGACCTCCCTGTTCAGCGGATCCGATAGAGCCGCGTCTGCGTGCGTACGAACAGGCCGTCGCGCGTGATGGCCGGACTGGCGAACGCCAGCTCACCCAGGCTATTCTTCGCGACCTCGTCGTAACTGTCGCCAGGCTTGATGACGAACGTGTCCCCCTCCTCACTGAGGAAGAAGACGTGTCCGCCATACGCGAAGGGGGATGCGGAAAAAGTGTTGCCCACGCCGCCGACGCGCGCCTTGTAAAGTTCCCTGCCCGTCTTGCCGTCGAACACCTGCAGCACGCCGGTGTCGTTGACAGCATAGACCTTTCCGCCGAAGGCGAGAGGAGAAGACGTATAGGCCGCCGCGCGCGACTGGAACCACGCGATGAATTCGTTCGACACCTCGTTCGGTTTCAGCGAGATGTCGCCGCTGCCACCCGGCTTCACCGCAAATAACGGCCGGTTCGCTTCCCCCTGCGACCCGGTGCCGATGTAGAGCAGCCCGTCCTCTTCTGTCGGCGTAGGGTTGGCCTGTGTCGCGCCTTTCAGCCGCCACAATTCCTTGCCGTCCGTGCCGTAGCTGATCGTGACGCCCGTACCGATCGCGATGATCTCGGTGCGCAGCGGATTCGTCCAGACGTACGGCGTCGACCAGCCCGATGCAAGGCGTCCTTCGAGCTTGCGCGGCGTTTTCCAGATGACGGCGCCGGTCTTCGCATCGAGCGCGGCGAGGTACGAGCTCTTCTCGTTGTCGTCGAGCAGGTACACGCGTCCGTCGTGCACGACGGGCGACGCGGCCGTCCCGAAATCCAGGTATCGCGGCTGCGGATCGATCTTGTGGGTCCACAGCAGCTTGCCGTCCATCGAATAGCAGAACAGCCCGATGTTGCCGAAGAGCGCGTAGATACGCTCGCCATCCGTCGAGGGCGTTTCCGATGCGTACGTGTTCTTGCGATGACGCCCGCCAACGGGCGGGCCCTTGTGCGCTTCCTGCTCCCAGCGGAGCTTGCCGGTCTTCACGTCGAAGCTGTAAATCATGAAGCGGAGTTCGCCGGCTTCCTGCGGCGACTCGAGGTCGCGCACGCGCAGCTTCTCGATGATCTGTTCCTCGGTCATGCCCTGTTTCTGCAGCTCCGCGACGTAGTCGTTGCCGTAGATGCCGGGTGACGCCTCCTTGAACGCACCGGCGCCGACCGCTGACGTCACGATCACCTGATCGCCCCACACGATCGGCGAGGACCAGCCGCGCCCCGCGACCTCCGTGCTCCAGGCCACGTTGATCGACGTCGACCATTTCATCGGGAGCGTGTCGATCGCGGAGACGCCGCGCCCCGCGTGCCCGCGGAACTGCGGCCAGGTCGATTCGATCGGGGCAGGCGCGGCGACCAGTGCCGTGGCGAACAGCAGGAGGACGGTCGTTATTGTCGGGCGCACGCGTGCAGTTTACTCCGGGTAAGCGCTCCATAAGGTCGAGCTTTCGTGCTCTGCATGCAGATTTTATTTACGGAGTACTCAATACCAGCTATCCTGCACACAGCGGATGCGGCGAGTACGAATTCTGATCGTCGAAGACGACACGGATCTTCGACGGCTGTTCCGGGCGGTGCTGTCCATAGCGGGGTTCGACGTGGACGAAGCCGCGGATGGACCCGAAGCGCTACGCGTCATCGACAGCAAACCGCCGGCGCTCGTAACACTCGACCTGCAGCTCCCCACCCTCGACGGCGTGTCCGTGCAGCAGGAGCTCGCGGCGCGCGCGCGTACGTGTCACATTCCGATCATCATCGTGACCGGGTCGAGCATCGAAGTCGAGGGCTCGAACGTCTCGTGCGTGCTGCGCAAGCCCGTGTCACCCGATCGCCTGCTCCATGCCGTCAGGCAGTGCTTGCTGCGCAGGTCGGGTTCCATCGTCTGAAACCCATTAATCCCACCGCTCGTACCATCGCCGCAACAACTATACGCCTTGAGCGTATAGTTGGGCGATGAACGTCGACCGTTTCCTGCCGCTCACGCCCGTCGTCCTCGAGATTGCCCTCGCGCTTGCCGCGGGGGAACGGCATGGCTACGAGATCATGCAGGACGTCGAGCGCCGCACGGATGGGCGGATCGTCCTGCATCCCGGGACGCTCTATCGTGCGCTGGGACGCCTGCTGGACCAGGGTCTGATCGAAGAGCTCGACGAACGGCCGGCGTCGGAGGATGACGAGCGGCGGCGATACTACCGGCTGACGGCTCTCGGCAACGCCGTCGCCCGTGCGGAAGTCGAGCGGCTTGCGGACCAGGTCTCCGCCGCCCGCCGGCTGTTCCGCGGAGGACGCGCGTGAGCGCGCTCCGTGCCTATCGGCTGCTGTTGCTCGCCTATCCGGCCGAATTCCGCGAGCGATTCGGCGCAGGCATGCAGCAGGCGTTTCGCGATCGCTATCGCGCGGCGCGCGCGCAGAGCGCGGCCGTCGCGGCGCTTTTTCTTCTCCGCACGTTACTGGATATCGCGGCCAACGCTGCGGCGCTTCGCTTCAGCCGCAAGGAGAGAACTCCGATGAACTGGCAGTCGCTCGGCGCCGACATCCGCTACGCGGGGCGCATGTTCGCGCGCAATCCTGTTTTCACTTCGCTGGCCGTGGCGGCTCTCGCGCTCGGCATCGGCGCCAACGCCGCGATCTTCACGATCGTCAATGGCGTGCTGTTGAAACCGCTGCCCTACGGCCAGCCGCGCGGTCTCGTGATGGTCTGGAGCAGCAACGCCATCGAGCACCGCGATCATGACGTCGTCGCGCCGCTCGATTTTCTCGATTACCGCAAAGCCGATGCGTTCGCGGACATGCAGGCCACGTCCAGCTTCATCGTGGGCGCGTCGATGCGAACGGCCGCGGGAACCGAGCAGATCGTTGCGACTGCCGTGACTCCCGGCATGTTCGAGATGCTGGGTCGCCGGCCGGCGATCGGGCGCAACTTCACGCCGCAGGAAGTGCAGACGGCGGTGATCGTGAGCAACCGTTTCTGGCGATCCAGGCTTGGCGGCGACGCCAACGTGCTCGGGCGCGTCCTGACGATCCAGGACCAGCCGCGTACGATCATCGGCGTGATGCCCGACGATTTCGTGTTCCCCTACAAATCGATGCTCGGACCGAGCGGGTTCACGCGCTCGTCCGATGTCGAAGCGTGGCTGCCGCTGGCGTTCGTCAATGCCAACAGCCGCGCCACAGGGGTCGCGACATTGACGCGAAACGCGCGTTTTCTTTCCGTCGTCGGACGGCTGAAGCCCGGCGTGAGCGTCGCGCAGGGAAACGGCGAGATCGCCGGCATCGCGCACCAGCTCGCCGCGTCCTATCCCGATTCGAACCGGGTTGTCGGCGCAAACGTCATCCCGCTTCATGAGCAGGCAGTTGGCGGGGTGCGTCCGGCGCTCGTGCTGCTGCTGGCCGGCGTCGGATTCGTGCTGTTGATGGCGTGCGTGAACCTTGCGAACCTGCTGCTCGCGCGCAGCAGCGTACGACAGCGCGAAATGGCGATTCGCTCGGCGCTCGGGGCCGAACGCCGGCGGCTAATCGCGCAGACACTCGTCGAGACGGTGATGCTGGCGTGCATGGGAGGCGCGGTCGCGATCCTCGTCGTCAGCTGGAGCATGTCCGCTCTGCTCCGTCTGGCGCCCGCAGACATGCCGCGCATCGGCGAGGTGCACGCGGACGTGACGGTGCTCGCGTTCACGTTTGCGCTCTCCGTGATCACCGGCATGGCGATCGGCATCGTTCCAGCCCTGGCCGCGTCGCGGCCCGAGCTGCAATCCTCGTTGAAATCGTCGGGCCGCGGATCGACGTCCGGTCGAGGGCAGCGGCGTCTACGCGGTGTTCTCGTCGTCGCCGAGGTAGGCCTCGCAGTAGTTCTGATGCTTGGCGCCGGGCTGCTGCTCCGCAGCTTCCTTTCAGTCCTCGCTGTCGATCCAGGATTCCGGCCGGATAATTTGCTCACACTGCAGATTGCCCTGCCGAACAGTTACCAGACAGCCGACCAGCGGCGCGCGTTGTACGCGAGCCTCTTCTCCCGCCTTGACGCGCTTCCTGGCGTTGCGTCTTCCGGTGGAACGACGCGGCTTCCACTTGGCAGCACGAACGTGACGACCAAAATCGGCATAGAAGGGCGCGACATTCCGCCGGGTGCGTGGCCAGAGGTCGAGTTCCGCCGCGCCATTCACAATTACTTCGAAGCGATGGGCATTCCGATCCTGCGCGGGCGCGGTTTCAATGCCACCGACGGACCCACCGCGCCGCCCGTCGTCGTCATCAACCAGACGATGGCGCGACAGCTCTTTGCGAATGAAGATCCCGTCGGCCGCCGGCTGCGGATGGGGACGTCGTCGCCAAGGAGCACGATTGTCGGTGTCATCGGCGACGTGCGCCACAGCGCCCTCGACGCGGCGCCATCACCCGAGCTGTACATACCGGGCCTCCAGGGACCGCCGACGAATCCCTTCATCGTGATTCGCACCACGGCCGATCCCGCGGCACTGGCGGCGACGGTGCGCGCCGAAGTGCAGGCCGTGGACAAAACGATTGCGGCGTACGACATCAGGACGATGGCGCAGGTGAGATCGGAGTCCGTGGCGCAGCGACGGTTCGTGCTGATCCTGGTCGCCGCGTTCGGTGTGCTGGCGCTCGTGATGGCGGCTGTCGGCGTCTACGGCGTGATGGCGCTAGTCGTCAGCGAGCGGACGGCGGAGATGGGCATACGGCTCGCGCTGGGCGCGCAGCCTGGCGCCGTGCTGCGCCTGGTCGTGCGGCAAGGCGTGGCGCTCGCGGCGACGGGCGTAGCGATCGGCGTCGCGGCCTCGATCGCGATGACGCCGCTCCTGAGCACGCAGTTGTATGGAGTCGGCGCTCTCGATCCGCCAACCATGGCGGCTGTGCCGGCGCTGCTGCTCGCCGTGGCCGCGATCGCATGCTGGCTGCCGGCACACCGCGCGATGAAGATCGATCCGGTCAACGCGCTGCGCGTGTAAGGCGCAGTTCAGAGCAGCAGGGCTTCGACGCGGTGCGCGTGCACCTTGTCTTCGCATGGAGACCACGCAAACACCGTGAAGCGCCCGTCCTGTGAGGCAACGAGCGCGACGGCGTCGCGCTGATCGTGCACGAACTGGGCGGCGGAGAGGTGACGCGTGCCGCCGAGCGCGGACGGATGCAGGATCGTCGGCTCCCATCCCTCGATCGGCTCGGTGACGGCGGCGGTCTCGACCGGCGGCGAGCCGCGGCGGCGCGTAATCTTCGCGCCGAACGCCAGAAGGTCATGGCGATCGGTGACGATCGTCGCGCCATCGACGGCCGTGAGTCCCGCGATGCCCTCGATGGCGCGGCCGAGCGCATCCTGCCACACGCGATCGCGGTCCACTACCTTCTGCAGCATCAGGTCAGCGAGAACCGAGAATGCCGGGCGCAGTTCGTATTTGATCGGCGCGACGATGGACTCGCGCCAGCGTTCGGATTCGGCGGGTACGACAAGGAGCAGTCCACCCCGGCGGTGCGCGCGCATCGAGACGGACAGCTGCACGAGGACGTTGACCGAATCGCTCCACGATGCCGGGGTGTCGAAACCGAGAAGGGACGAGAGCAGCGATGGGCAGTCGGGAAGACTGGACGCCTGTTCGTCCACGATCTTCACCTGGTCCGCTTCCAGCACGGCGATGTTCCCGAACTTGGTGTGTTCGCCACCGCGGTGCTGCTTGATGACGAGCAGGCCGGGCGCGGCGACCTCGATGACGAGACAATACGCGGGCAGCAACCGGGTCGCGCCCCACACCGCGAGCGTGCCATTCACGGGCGAGACGCCAAGATGGATTCCCGGCCGCTCGACCGCCGGCGCGACCTTCGCCAGTGTCGCCGGTTCGAGCGGCAGCGGATCGGCGAATCGCAATGGGTTCGGTGTCTCGTCGGGGGCGACGAGCGCGAGCGAGACGATCGGGACGTAGCCCTCTTCGCGGCGAAGGCTCGTCCAGAACGCCACATCGATCAGCGCTTCGAGCGCTTCGAGATCGGGCGGCGCGGCGATGCAGGACACCGCGGGCCCAGGCGCGGCCTGCGCCAGGTGTCGCACGAAGTGCGCGCGGACACGCTCGGCGACCGAACGCCGCGCGGGATAGGCGCCGTACGTCATAATCTGATTATGTCAGGACGCCGCGCCCTCGTGGGCATCCTTGCCCTCGTGGCCGCCGTTACGCTCGTCGCAGTGATGGTGCGTTACACGCAGCGTGTCGAAGCGGATCTCGTGAAGGCACCGGTGGCGACCCGCTCGGTAAAACTGCTGAAGGATCGTGCGGTCGTGCCGCCGTTCACGGCGGCCGGCCTCGATGGGCGGCCCGTGTCCACCGCCGCGTTTCGCGGCAAGGTCGTTCTCATCAACTTCTGGGCGACGTGGTGCCCTCCCTGCCGCGAGGAAATTCCCGACCTGATCGCGCTGCAGGAACAATATCGCGACCAGCTGCAGATTATCGGCGTGTCGCAGGACTCCGGCTCGGTGGACGAGGTCAAGCGCTTCGCCGCCGAGCACCGGATGAATTACCCGACGGTGATGAGCTCACCGGAGATCGAGAAGCTCTTCCCGGGGATCTACGCGCTGCCGACGTCATTCATCCTCGATCGCGACGGCAGGCTCGCGCAGAAACACATCGGACAGCTGAAGGCCTCGCTCACCGAGATCGAGACGCGATCCCTCGCCGGACTCGCGCCGGAGATCGAGGTGGTCTACGCGGAAGACGAGGACAAGGTCCGCCTCGACAATGCCGCGCAGGCGAACAAGATTCCGGGCATCGATCTTTCCGGCCTGTCTCCCGAGAAGCGTGCCGAGGCGCTCAAGACGCTCAATCGCGAGCATTGCACCTGCGGCTGCGGCCTCACGCTGGCGCAATGCCGCCTCGACGATCCCGACTGCACGGTGAGCCTTCCGCTCGCGCAGGAAGTCGTGAAGAAAATCGCTTCGCGATAGAATCCGCGCCATGCGGATCAATTCAGTCGTTGCGCTGGCACTCTCGACCCTCGCCTTCAGTACCGTCGTCGTCGCACAGGCTCCACAGCCGCGGCCCGGCGGCGGACAACAGAGTGCGGGTCCTGTTCAAACCATCGACGCGAAGACGGCCGGTCTCCAGAAGCTCGATGGCTTCATGCCGCTCTACTGGGATGAAAAGAGCGGATCGCTGTGGATGGAAATCAACAAGTGGAACAGCGAGATGCTCTACTCGACCGGCCTCGCGGCGGGCCTCGGGTCGAATGACATCGGGCTGGATCGCGGGCAGTCGGGTCAGGGGCGCGTGGTGAAATTCCAGCGCATCGGGCCGCGCGTACTGATGGTCCAGCCCAACTACACCTTCCGCGCGGACAGCCCGAACGCCGACGAGCGCCGTGCGGTCGAAGACGCCTTTGCGAAGTCGATCCTGTGGGGCTTCACCGTCGGCGCGGAGACGGACGGGCGCGTGCTCGTCGATGCGACCGACTTCTTCCTCCGTGACGCGCACAACGTAATCCCGCGACTTCGACCCGGCAACTTCCGCGTCGATCGGTCGCGCAGCGTCATCGACATGCCGTGGACGAAAGTCTTCCCGAAGAACACCGAGGTGGACACGATCCTGACGTTCGCGAACGACGGCGCGGCGGGCGCCGGACGTGGAGGCGGCGGCGGCCCGAGCCAGGGTCCGCCATCGGTCGGAGGCCCCGTCCCTGGCAGCGGCGGCGGCTTTGGCGGCGGCCTCTTCTCGGGGACGGTCGCGAGCGTGACGCCAAGCGCCGATTCCGTCACGCTCCGCGAGCACCACACGTTCGCGGAACTGCCGGACGGGAATTACAAACCGCGCTTCGATGATCCGCGTGCCGGCTACGGCGGACTCCAGTACCTGGACTACGCGGCGCCGCTCGGTACGCCCATGGTGAAGCGCTATCTGCGCCGCCATCGCCTTGAAAAGGTCGACCCGGCCGCGCGCGTCAGCGAGGCCAAGAAACCGATCGTTTACTACGTCGATCGCGGTACGCCCGAGCCAATTCGCACCGCGCTGCTCGAAGGAGCGCGGTGGTGGAACCAGGCGTTCGAGGCCGCAGGCTACCGCAATGCGTTCCGCGTCGAGCTCCTGCCCGAAGGGGCGGACCCGATGGACATCCGCTACAACATGATCAACTGGGTCCACCGTTCGACGCGCGGCTGGAGCTCCGGCGCGACGATCGCGGATCCGCGGACAGGGGAAATCATCAAAGGGACCGTGACGCTCGGGTCGCTGCGCGATCGCCAGGACTACCTGATCTTCGAAGGACTGCTCGCGCCTTACAAGACCGGCAACGAGACGCCCGCATTGCTCGCGCAGACCGCACTCGCCCGCATCCGCCAGCTGGCGGCGCACGAGGTCGGCCACACGCTCGGCCTCGGGCACGAGTACTACAACAGCAGCAAGGGACGGATCTCCGTCATGGATTATCCGCATCCGCTGGAGAAGCTGAACGCGGACGGCACGATCGATTTATCGGACGCTTATGCCGTAGGGATCGGCGAGTGGGACAAGGTCGCGATCGCGTATGGCTACCAGGACTTTCCGCGCGGCACCGACGAAGCGTCGGCGCTGCGAAAAATCCTGGACGATGCTTGGGAGGCGGACCTGGTGTACATGACCAACCAGGATACCGACGCGACGCCGAAGTCCGACCAGTGGAACAACGGCGGCGGACTCGACATGGCGGCGGAGCTGAATCGCGTGATGAAGATCCGCCGCGCGGCGCTCGATCGCTTCGACGAGACTGTGATTAAGAAGGATGCGCCGATGGCCACGATGGAGGAGGCGCTGGTCCCGATTTATATGTATCACCGCTACGCGGTGGAAGCGGCGGCATCCGCGGTCGGCGGACAGGACTACGTCTACGCATTCCGCGGCGACGGACGTACGCCCACCAGGTGGGTGGCCGCGGCGCAGCAGCGCGCGGCACTCGACGCGCTCGCCGCGACGTTGAAGCCGTCGGAGCTGGCGCTGCCCAAGAACGCGCTGGACAAGATCCCGCCGCGCCCCTCGGGCTGGGGCGCACATCGCGAGATGTTCGCGCGCTATACCGGCGAAGCATTCGATCCGATCAGCCCCGCGTCGATCGCGGCGGATGTGACGATCGGTTTCCTGCTCCAGCCCGATCGCGCGGCGCGGATGGTCGCGCAGCACGCGCTGGACCCCTCGCTCCCGGGGCTGCAGGATGCAATCGCCGCGATGCACGCCGCAACGTTCAAGGCGGCGGCAACGACCCCCTACGAGCAGGAGATCCGCCGCGCATCGTCACGCGCGCTGGTGGAACGGTTGATGTGGCTCGCCGGCGGCGCGCCGATGCCGCAGGTGAGAGCGATCGCATCAGCGGCGCTGCCGACTATGGGTAGCCCGGTCGCCTTCGGTAACAACCCTGGAGTCGAGGACCGGACGGCCGCATCGCTGCTTGCCGCCGACATCAAGCGCTTCATCGAGCGCCCGATGGAACCCATCAAGACGCCGTCGACGTACGACGCACCGCCGGGCGCGCCAATCGGCGACTCTGGCTTCAACTGGCTGGTCCCACCCCCGTGGTCGTGCGGGTGGGACGACCGCAGTGGCGATTGGCAATTGCAGATTGAAGATTAAGATTGATGAGTGAAGATTGTTGAGTGAGGGATTGAAGATTGGCGATTGGCGACAATCGATAATCGACAATCCGTCAGTCGGCAATCAACAATCGGCAATTCGTTATTCGGCAATCTGCAGTCTGCAATCTTCAATGGTGTCGTTCACAAGAATAAGCAAGCAGTACGGCCGGCAGATACTCTTCGTCGATGCGTCATTCCAGCTGAATCCTGGTGAAAAGGTCGGTCTTGTCGGGCCCAACGGCTCCGGCAAGACCACGCTCTTTCGCATGATCGTCGGCGAAGAATCGCCCGACGAAGGGGACGTCTCCGTTCCGAAGAAGCTCGCCATCGGTTACTTCAAGCAGGACGTCGAGGAAATGTCGGGGCGATCGGTGCTCGACGAAACGATCGCCGGCAGCGGCCGCGTAGGGACGCTCCACCACGAGCTCGAAGGACTGAACCACGCGATGGCGGATCCCGCGCGTGCGGACGACATGGACAAGATCCTTGCGCGCTTCGGCGAGGTCCAGGAAGAATACGAGCATCTCGGCGGCTACGCGCTCGAGGCGCAGGCGCGCGAAGTGCTGCACGGGCTCGGGTTCGAGGACGATCGCGTCGATGGCGACGTGGGCGCGCTGTCCGGCGGGTGGAAGATGCGCGTCGCGATGGCGCGCGTGCTCCTCGGCCGGCCCGACGTCCTGTTGATGGACGAGCCGACCAACCATCTCGACATCGAATCGATCATCTGGCTCGAGGAATTCCTGAAAACGCTTCCCGGCTCGCTGCTCATGACGTCGCACGACCGCGAGTTCATGAATCGGATCGTCACACGCATCGCCGAGATCGACGGCGGCGAGATCACCTCGTACTCGGGCAACTACGACTTCTATGAGCGCGAGCGCGCGATCCGGGAGGCCAACCGCGAAGCAGCCTACGCCCGGCAGCAGGCAATGCTCGCGAAGGAACAGCGATTCATCGAGCGGTTCGCCGCGCACGCCGCGAAGGCCGCCCAGGTGCAGAGCCGCGTCAAGGCGCTGGAGAAGATCGAGAAGATCGAGCTGCCGAAGAAACGCCGCGTGGTGAAGTTCGACTTCCGCACGCCGCCGCGTTCCGGCGACCAGGTCGCGACGCTCGAAGGCGTCAGCAAGCGCTACGGCAGACGCGTCGTGCACGACCACGTCAACCTGACGATCCGGCGCGGCGAGCGCTGGTGCGTGATGGGAAAGAACGGCGCCGGCAAGTCGACGCTGTTGAAGATGATCGCCGGGGCGATACCGCCCGACGAAGGGGTCGTCAAGCTCGGCGCCAGCCTCAAGATGGGCTACTTCGCACAGCAATCGCTCGACGTGCTCGATCCGGACCTGACGATCGAGGAACAGCTGCAGAAGGACTTCCCTGCCGAGTCGATCGGCGCGTTGCGCAACCTCGCCGGCGCGTTCCAGTTCTCGGGCGACGATATCGACAAGAAGATCAGGATGCTGTCAGGCGGCGAGAAGACGCGGCTCGTCATGGCGCGGATGCTGCTCAATCCGCCGAACTTCCTCGTGCTCGACGAGCCGACGAACCATCTCGATCTCGCCACGAAAGAGATGCTGCTCGAGGCGCTGCACGACTTCGAGGGGACGATGCTGTTTGTGTCGCACGACCGCGCGTTCCTCAAAGGCTTGAGCAATCGCGTGCTGGAGCTGGGCGGCGAAAGCGGAAAAGAGGCGCAGCCGCACGCGTACCTTGGGACTTACGAAGAATACGTCGCGCGCTCAGGACACGAAGCACCCGGCGTGCACAGGTAACTGCACTCCGGTAAGATCCAAACCTGACGACCCGATGGCAGATCCGCGCCGGCTGATAGCTTTGCTCGTCCTCCTGCTGGCTTCGTCTGTGGCCCTGCAGTCGCAAGGATCCTCGACCCCGCAGAGATCTTCGCCGCCGGGGGCCGTCCAACCGCTCCCCTACAGTCACAAGAAGCACATCGCGCTCGGCCTGCAATGCCGGACGTGCCACGTCAATCCTGCTCCCGGCAAGTTGATGACGTTTCCGGCGACGGCGTTCTGCATGGGTTGCCACCAGGCGATCGCGGCCGACCGTCCGGCGATTCAGAAGCTGGCCTCATTCGCGGCGTCCGGAACGTCCATCCCCTGGGTTCGCGTCTACAAACTTCCCGACTACGTCTTCTGGAAACATGCCTCGCATCTGCGGCCCGACATCACGTGCGCCGACTGTCACGGTTCAGTGGCTGAGCGCGACGTCATAGCGCAGGAGACCAACATCACGACCATGGCGGGCTGCGTCTCCTGCCATGACAAGCGCCAGGTCCTGACCGACTGCGGAGACTGTCACGCGCCCCGCCAGTGAGCGCGGTGTAGTATTCCGTCGGCCGGGAGGGCATGTGATGAGGACAGTTAGCGCCTGCGTTGCGGCGGTAGCGATCGCCGTGGGATGCGGCGTGCTTGCGCAGTCCGGTGCAGCGCGAAACGGCGCGGCGTCCAGGGAATGGCCAACGTACGGTCACGATGCCGGCGGGCAGCGATTCTCGCCGCTGACGCAGATCACTCCGGCGAACGCCAGTCAGTTGGATGTCGCGTGGGTTTATCACATGAAGCCCCCGGACGCCCCGGCGCGCTTCAGTTCGAGCACCGTCACCCCGCTCGTCGTCAATGGGACGATGTACATCGCGACGCCGTATTACCGCGTCGTGGCCGTGGAGCCCACGACAGGCAAGGAGATCTGGGCGTTCCGTCTCCCTTCCGGAAATCCCTCAACACGAGGCGTCGAATACTGGCCGGGCGACGCGCAGACGCCGCCGCAGATTGTCTTCGGGTCGAGCGACGCGAAGTTGTATTCGCTGGACGCGAAGACCGGGAAGCTCAATGAAGCCTTCGGGGAGAAGGGCGTTGTCGATCTCAATACGCCGGAAATCCTTCAGGGGCTCCCGGGCCGCGACGGTCTGAGCTCGCCCCCCATCGTCTACAGGAATCTGGTCATCACCGGCGGCACAACGCAGGAGAATCCGCCGCGCGGACCCGCCGGCGACGTGCGCGCGTGGGACATGCGCACGGGAAAGCCGGTGTGGACGTTCCACTCGGTTCCGCGCGCCGGTGAGAAATACAACGACACGTGGGCCGGTGACAGTTGGAAGAACCGATCGGGCGTCAACGTCTGGGGTTTCATTACCGTGGACGAGGAACGGGGCATTGTCTACATGCCGTTCGGCGCGCCATCGGTCGACCAGTACGGCGGCGACCGCGAGGGAGACAATCTGTTCGGCACCAGCCTGGTCGCTGCCGACGCGAATACCGGAAAGTACTTGTGGCACTTCCAGGTCGTGCACCACGACATCTGGGATGCCGATATCTCCGGCGCGCCCGCGCTCATCGATGTGAAGCACGCGGGCAGGACCATTCCGGCCGTCGCCGTGGTCGGCAAGATGGGACTGCTCTTTCTGCTCGACCGCGTGACCGGCAAGCCGATCTACGGCGTCGAGGAGCGTCCGGTGCCGCAAAGCGAAGTGCCGCTGGAGCGGACGTCGAAGACGCAGCCGTTCCCGCTCAAGCCGGCGCCGCTCTCGCGCATGTCGATGACGGCCGCCGACATCGCGACGGTGACGCCCGAACTGGAAGCGGCATGTAAGAAGTTGATTGAAGGCATGCAACTGGGCGGACCGTATCTTCCAGTTTCATACAACCGCCTGCGCGCGCAGTTTCCGGGGAACCACGGCGGCGTCAACTGGGGCGGGACATCATTCAATCCGCAGTTGGGTTATCTGTTCGTCAACACGAACGAGATGGGGCAGATTTCCGGACTGAGAGATCGCGACCCGAGCGACGCGGGCACGGCGCGTCCCGACGGTGTCGGGAACCGTGTCGATCCGGACGGGCCCTATCGCGGCGTGCCGGGTGGCGGACGCTTCAAGGACAACGCGTCCAACATGTACTGCCAGCAGCCGCCGTGGGGACAGTTGACTGCCGTCGACGTCAACACGGGCGAGTTCGCCTGGCGCGTCCCGCTCGGAATCACGGAGAGCCTGCCGCCGGAGAAGCAGAAGACCGGGCGCCCGGGTAACGGCGGCACCATCGCCACGGCCGGTGGTCTCGTTTTTGTCGGCGCCACCGACGACAGCCGGTTCCGCGCGTTCGACGCGAACTCCGGCAAGGAGTTGTGGACGTACAAACTCCCCGGCGCGGCGCAAGCGACACCGATCTCCTACGACGGTCGCGACGGCAGGCAGTACATCGTCATCACCGCCAGCGGCGGCGGCTTCTTCGGCAACCCGGTGACTGGCGACAGCGTGATGGCGTTCGCGCTGCGCGGATCCGGCGTCGCGAGCGCGAAAGCCGCGTACTCCGCCACCACAACGGGCGACATCGTCCAACTGCGGGACGCGCGCGCCGGCATCACCGTGCCCGTCGTCACGTCCATGAGCAACGCGTACGAGATGGTCGTCAAGGGACAGCAGATCATCCGCAAGACGTTTTCGGATCTCGCGCAATTCCGCGAGCGCCCTGGACTCAATGGCATTCCGCTGCTGGCGCCGTTCGCGAACCGGCTCGACGAACAGGCGTTCTACGCGAACGGGCGCAAGTACAGCTTCGACATGGGACTCGGTAATGTGCGCGGCGAGATTCCGATCCACGGTTTCCTGTCAGACGCGAAGGACTGGCGCCTCGTCGAGGCGAAGGCGGACGCAAGCGCCGCGTGGGTGACGAGCACGCTCGATTTCTATCGAAACCCGCAGTGGATGAAGCAGTTCCCCTTCGCGCAGACGATCACGATGACGTATCGCCTGCAGGACGGCGCGCTCGAAGTGCGGACGCGAATCGACAATCTCAGTGTCGAGCCAATGCCGGTCGCAATCGGATTCCATCCCTACTTCCAGCTCACCGACTCGCCCCGCGACGAGTGGACGCTCGCCCTCGGCGTCCGCTCACGGTGGCGTCTCGGCCCGAACCTGATTCCGACGGGTGAAACGGATCCGATCGAACGGGTATTCCCCAATCCGCGCGCGATCGCGTTGAAGGACCACAGTCTCGACGACGTGTTCGGTGATCTGACGCGGGACAAGGACGGCGGCGCGGTGATGAGGGTCCGCGGCAGGAATCAGCAAATCGATGTCGTGCTCGGCCCGAACTATCGGGCGGCGGTCGTGTACTCGCCGAAGGGGAGCGCCTTCATTGCGCTGGAGCCGATGGCCGGCATCACCAACTCGCTGAATCTCGCGCAGAAGGGGCTCTACAAGGATCTGCAGAGCATTCCGCCGGGCGGGTCGTGGCAGGAGAGCTTCTGGATTCGTCCGCGCGGCTTCAACTAGCGGTTACGAACGACGACCACGTCCGCGTCCCGTCCTTTTCATTCGGCGCTTTGAGAGATCCGCGACGTTGATTTCCTGAGGCTTATTCGCGCCGGCCCATGCGAGCCCACGCTCAATCCGCGATCGATGCGGTTCTGCGATTGTCCAGAGCTGATTCTCAGGCACAGCGGTGAGCAAGAGGGTGCCGTCCTGGCGCCGCTCGAGACGCAGCGTCCTTCCGGCGCGCGGCCTTCCGTGGGAACCGCTTCCGGTACGCCAGCAGTAGGGGACGACCGTTTCGAGTAGGTATCCCGAGTCCAACGATGTCACTGTTAGGCGCCACCGCGCGCACGAGGTGGCGGGACGGTCATCAGCGACTCCACGGAACGCTTCGCGGCCCACGCGATCCCCCGCAGGAGCATCGGTTGAATGCGCGGATCGGCGAAGTTCGAGTAGTTGTGCCCCTGCATCCACACGAACGCGCGATACGGCTGGCCACCATCGAGCGAGCGCTCGTAGGTCCAGATCTGCGGCACCAATTCCCCCTCATGCCCCTTCGCGCTCGGCGTCGCCGCCATGGTCGCCGTCGCGAGCACCTTAATCGCGGGCGACTTCGCCCACGTGATCAGGAAGAACGCCTCGTCCTTGATCGTGAAGTTCGACATTCCCGCCATGATCGGATGCGCGGTGTCGACGATGGTGTAAGGGATGTCGGCCTCGAGGGTGTAATTGACCTGGCCGTGCTTCTTCGCGCCGCCGACGATGGTCGAAAAATAATCGGGATCCGGGCCGCACAGTGTGTCGTGGAAGCTCACCAGTCCGCCGCCGCGTTTCAGGTACGCCTCGAGCGTCGCCTTCTCCTCGGGAGTCATCGCGGCCGCGTCTCCCTTGTACATCACGATGACGTCGGTTTTCGCGATCTCGGCGGCGGTCGGAAAATGAAGTGAGCCGTCGACGATCGCGCCGCGCTCGGTCAGCAGCTTGCTCCAGTCCGCGAGATACTGCGGATAGTCGTGCTGCCCTGCCCCGTGCGTCTTCAAGCCGCTGCGGATGTAGATTCGCATTGGAGGCGCCTCCGCCTGCTGCACGGGGACGAGCCGCGCCAGCATGCCGGATGTTGACTGCGAAACAACCTGGCCCGGACGCTGCAGCAGCACGTACAGATATCCGTCAGGCCCGACGGCGACGTCGCGCACGCGGCCGAACTCTGTGAACACCGGCTCCTGATGCACGACCGTGGCGCCGCTCGTCTCTAGTCGGCGAAGCTGCTGGCCCGCTAACGCGCTGACGAACAGACTGTTCTTCCAGCCGGGATACTTGTCGCCGCTGTAGAAGGTCATGCCGGTCGGCGCGATCGTGGGGGTGTAATCGACGATCGGCTGCTCCATCCCCGGCTCGGAGCGCTTCGTCATCCCGGGCTCGGTCCCCATCGTGATGACGCCCCACCCGTAGTTGCGGCCCGGCTCGATGACGTTGATCTCGTCGCCGCCATTCGGGCCGTGCTCGGACTCCCACAGCTTGCCGGTCGCCGGATCCCACGCCAGACCCTGAGGATTCCGGTGCCCGTAACTCCAGATCGTCGGCAGCGCGCCAGGCCGCTTCACGAACGGATTGTCTTTCGGCACCGTCCCGTCGTCGTTAACCCGGTGGATCTTCCCCGTCGGCTTGGACCGATCCTGCGCGTCCATTGCCTGCTGCTTGTCGCCGATTGAAAAGAAGAGATGATTGTCTTTGTCGAAGACGAAGCGCGATCCGTAGTGCGCGTTGCTGGAGTTGTAGATCGCCGCGGGCGCGCGGAAGAGCACCTGCTGGTCGATCCATTCGTTCGCCTTGTTGATCCTGCCGCGGACGATGACGGTCATTGACGGAGGATCGGGCGGAGCGCCAGTCGCCACGTAGCCGGGCAGCGTCTCCGAGTACGACAGATAGATCCAGCCGTTGCGCGCGTACTGCGGATGCACCTCCACGTCGAGGAGCCCGCCGTCCTGTTTCTCCCAGACCGCCGGCGTCCCTTTCACCGGCTCGGGAAGCAGCTTTCCGTTCTCAATCAGGCGCAGGCGTCCCGGACGTTCGGTGATCAGCAATCGTCCATCGGGCAGAAACGCCAGGGCCCAGGGCGTCTCGAGGTCACGCGCCAGAACCTCGATCCTGAACGCCTGCTTCTCGGACCGGACGATCTGACCGTCAGGATCCGGAATGGATTGCGGCGTTGGCGGCACCTGGGCTCCGAGGGCGGCCAGCATCACCATCCCACCACACGCCACTCGCAGCGCGCTCATAATACGGGCAGTCTACTCCGATTTCAGAACTGCGCTGGCCGCTCCGATCGAGCTGTGACACTATGGCGCGCCATGGTCCAGGCCACCGACCCGGGCGCGTCGACGCGCCCAACCCACGCGCGATATACCACCACCGCTTTCGCGATGATGCTCGCCGTGGTGATGTACATCGATCGCATCGCCATCTCGCAGGCGGCGCCGGCGATCAGCGCGGACCTCGGGCTGTCGAAGATCCAACTGGGTTGGGCGCTCTCGGCGTTCGGCTGGGCATACGCGGTGTTCGAGATCCCCGGCGGATGGCTGGGCGATCGGATCGGACCGCGGCGCGTCCTGGTGCGCATCGTGCTGTGGTGGTCCATCTTCACCGCGGCCACCGGCTGGGCGTGGAACGCGACCTCGCTCGTCGTGACGCGCGCGCTGTTCGGCGCCGGCGAAGCGGGATGCTTCCCGAACCTGACGCGCGTCCTGACGATCTGGCTGCCGCACGGGGAGCGCGAGCGCGCGCAGGGTTTCCTGTGGTTCGCCGCGCGCTGGAGCGGCGCGTTCACGCCAATCCTCGTCGCGCTCGTCCTCGACTACGTGACGTGGCGGGGCGCGTTCGAGCTGTTCGGCGTGCTCGGCATCGTGTGGGCCATCATTTTCTATAGGTGGTACCGCGACGATCCCCGGGCGCATCCCGGCGTCAACGCCGCCGAAGCCGCGCTGCTGCCGCCCGCCGCGCATACTGCTGTCGGCGCGAGGGTCCCCTGGCGGCGTCTGGGCACGAATCGATCGGTCTGGCTGCTCTGCGTTCAGTACGCATGCCTCGCCTACGGCTGGTGGTTCTACGTCACGTGGCTCCCGACGTATTTGCGTGAGGCGCGCGGGACAGGCGTGAAGTTCGGCGCGCTGCTCGCCGGCCTGCCGCTCCTGCTCGGCGGCGTCGGCTGTCTCGTCAGCGGCGCGATGCTCCCGCGCGTCGCGCGTGCGATGGGCAGCGTGGCCGCGGCACGCCGCGGCGTCGCCATCGTTGGATTCGTGGGCGCGTCCGCGTCGATTCTCGTCTTCACGCGGATCGCCGATCCGGTCACCGCAATGCTAGTGCTGGGCCTCGCCGGATTCTTCAACGACTTCGTGATGCCCGCGGCGTGGACGGGATGCATGGACATCGGCGGCCGGTATGCGGGCACGCTCTCCGGCGCGATGAACACGTTCGGCAGCGTCGCTGGCGCGTTGTCCGCGCTCATCGTGGGGTATCTGTTGACGTGGACCGGCCAGAACTGGACGCTGACGTTCTACGTCTCGTGCGCGATTTATCTCGTCGGCGGCTTGTGCTGGCTGTTCATCGATGCGCACACACCGATCGAAGAGTAGCCAGGTGCCAGTAACCAGTTGCCAGTTGCCAGTTGCCAGTTGCCAGTTGCCAGTTGCCAGTTGCCAGTTAGCACGAGATCCAAGAGTTCATGAGAATCATCTAAAGAATTGCTCCTGATCTCCTGGCCTTCCTGTTAGAAAGACAAGCAGCCGCCCGCCTTCGCCAAGGCTACGGCGGGCAGGCTCGGAGTTCACGGTTCACAGATGGCACATAGACACGTACTCGAAACGTTTCGGCTGGAAGGAAAAGTCGCGCTGATCACTGGAGGCGCCCGCGGGCTTGGGCGGACGATGGCGATTGCGCTTGGGGAGGCGGGGGCGGACATCGCGCTCGCGGGACGATCGCGCGAAAGCTGCGAGGCGACGGCGCGGGAGATCGCGGACGCGACGGGCCGCACGGTGCGCGCCTTCGAGGCGGACGTCACGGTCGCCGCCGACGTGACGCGTCTCGCCACGGAGGTCACCGCAGCGTGCGGATCGATCGACATCCTCGTCAACAACGCCGGCACCAACATCCGCGGGACCATCACACAATTGTCCGAGGCGGACTGGGACACCGTTGTCGACACCAACCTGAAGGGCCCGTTTCTGTGCTCGCGCGCGATCGGGCCGCAGATGGTGGCGCGAGGGTGGGGCCGCATGATCAATCTCGCATCGATCATGTCGGTCGTGGCCCTGCCGGGCCGCGCGCCCTACGCCTCGTCGAAAGCGGGGATCCTCGGACTGACCCGCGTGCTTGCGCTCGAATGGGCGGGCACCGGCGTGACGTGCAACGCGATCTGTCCCGGCCCGTTCGCCACGGATATGAATCGGCAGCTGCTGAACGATCCGGTCGCGTACCAGCAGTTCATCAACCAGATTCCGCTGGGCCGCTGGGGAGAACTCGAGGAGCTGGCGGGCGCGGCGGTGTTTCTCGCCTCCGACGCGTCGTCGTACGTGACCGGCAGCTCGCTATTCGTGGACGGCGGCTGGACTGCCCGGTAGTAGGTGAGCCTGCCCGCCGTAGCCTTGGCGAAGGCGGGAGGCGCGACGCGCGGCGTGCCCACCGAAGCGGCGGAGCCGCGAAGGTAGGTAGATTCAGACAACCCGTTGGACGGTTACATACAACGGCCCCGCGCCGAGTATCACCATCAACGGATACGACAACCGGCCCGCGCGGTTGATCGCGTCGAACCGCACCTGCTCCCCCGGCTTGACCTCGAACTCCACCGTCTTCCACACCAGCGTGTTGCTCACGCGCAGCCGATGCGCGCCGGCCGCAACGTCCCGCTGCATCGACTCGCCGTACATCAGGTCGCCAAGGCGCTCGCCGTCCAGCGTGATGACCAGTTGACGATGTCCGACGTCCGTGGCGTGGGTGCGCGCGATCGTGACGGAGGCCGGCCGCATTCGCCAGACTTGCTCCCAGTACTCCACGTCGTCAGGCTGCGCCCGCCGCTCGATGACGGGTTCGACCAGCGTGGTCATCGGTGCCAGCTTACACCTGGATTTCCGACATTAAAGGACAGTGATCGGAAGCTTGTTGAGCTGTGGCCGATCGAATGACGTCGCAGCACGTCACCTTGGACATGTGCGGGCTCGGGACGAACAGGTAGTCGAGCCGCACCTGCGGCGTTGCCGCCGGCAGCGTCAACCCCGGATCGGACGGGTGGAGCATGCGGAACGCGTCGACGTACCCCGCGTCAAGAACGACCTGGATCGTGCGCCAGCGAATTTCACCGCCGCTCAACCACATCGTCGCGCGCACTTTCTGCGGCAGCGCGGCGAAATCCAGCAGCTCGCCGGGCGCGACGGTGTTGAAGTCTCCCAGGAGCGCGTGCAGCCCGTCCTGGTGGCGCTTGATGCTGCTCAAGAGCGAACGCAGTTCCATGACCCGGCGCCGTTCCGTCAAAGCCGCGAACACTGCGCTCAGATGCACGCCGAAGACGCGGAGCGGCAGTCCGACCGGAACGATTTCGAGAAACGCATGGCGCGACAGCCGCGGACGGTGCCATTCGTAATGCGCGATCGGGATGCGGCTCATGAACCCGAGCGACAATCGCGGCAGCGCAGCCCAGATCGGCATTGCACAACGCTGCGACAGCGATTCGATCACGGCGGGGACGGTCGCCTCCTGGAAGACCACGATGTCGGGCGCGCACTCCGTGATCACGGACTGCAATGCGTCCTCGCGGCCGGCGCCGCCCCGGCGGATGTTGTAGCTCAGAAGTCGGATCACTCGATGTCGGGTCTCTCGACCAGCGTAAGGTACGGCTGGCCGAGCAGCTCGCCGCGGAAGTACATCACGAAATCCCGTGAGCCCTGGATGTTGACGGGGCGATTCACCATTGCGATGAGCTGCTCGCGCAAGGGAGTGAGACCGGGCGCGATATCGGGGTCGTCCCTGCTGATCGGCCGCGTGTGGACGCCCGGCACGAAGAAACCCGTCACCTTGTAATACTCGAGGATGCGATGGCCGACGAACGTCAGATCGAGATCGCTCGTTCCGGGACCTTCCGAATCGAAGGGGGCTTTGTCCCGCCAGCGGTAGCCGGTCACGGCGCTCCCCCGCACCACGACGCCAGTGTTTTCCGGCACGTTCCGCTTGATGAGCTCGACGAAGCGCTCGAGCTTGGCGGGATCGTTATCGAAGGCCAGTCGAATGATGTTGGCGCGCTTTTGTGTTTCGGTCAGTTCCTCCGCGGCGACGATTTCGTCCATACGCCGCGGATACTCGCAAGATTCATGCGAGGCAGAGCTGCTACTCCTCGCGCAGCGCGGCGGTTGGCTGCACGCGCGACGCGCGCGTCGCGGGGATCCAGCTCGCGAGCAGCGTCACCGAGGCCAGCGCCGCCATCGCCATGGCGAGCGTCGCCGGATCGCCCGGCTGCAGTCCGTAGAGAAATGTGTTCGCGGTCCTTGCGGCGTACACCGACAGCACGCCGCCGACGAGGAGGCCGGCCAACAGCAGCACGCCCGCTTCGCGCACGACCATCCGCACCACCGAGCGCGCGTCGGCGCCGAGCGCCATACGGACGCCGATCTCGACGCGCCGCCGAGTCACCATGTACGACATGACGCCATAGAGCCCGATCGTGGCGATCAGAACGGCGAGGCCGCCGAAGAAGCCCGACAGCGTCGCCATCAGCCGCTCGCGGCTCAGCGACTGCTCGATCTGCGTCCGCACCGCCTGGTAATGGATACCGATCACCGGATTCACCTCGGTGATCGCGCGCGTCAGCGCGGCGGTCGTGGCGGATGAAACCGTGTCGGTGCGGATTACGAGCTGGAGGAACGGTCCCGGATGCTCGTCCTGCGTCATGCCGAGATGCACCAGCGGCCTGAACGGCTCGCGAAGGTCGGTGTACTTCGTGTCGCTCGCGATTCCGATGATCTGGTACACCGGCCGCGGCTCGCCGACCGGCGTTTCGATCTGGAAGGTCTGGCCGACGGTGTCGCGTCCAGGAAAGAACTTCCGCGCGAACGACTCGCTCACGATGGCGACCTTCGGCGACTGCGGCGTGTCTCCCGGGCCGAAATCGCGGCCGGCGGCGATACGGATGCCGAGCGCCTCGAAATAACCGGGCCCGACCAAGTTGAAGTTGACGGCTTCCTTCTGGACGGCCCCGCCGACGATCAGTCGATCGTTCCAGAAGTTCCCGCCGACCGGCGTGGTGAACGTCTGCGCCACCGTGCGGACACCGGGTACGGCGCGCACCCGCTCGACGATCTGCTGGGTCACGGCAGCCAACGACGCCTCTGGAATCTTCGCCTTCCGCAGATCGAGGCCGGCCGTCAGCACGCCGTCCTGGCGGAACCCGGGATCCAGTGTCGTCAGATTCCGCAGACTGCGCGCGAAGAGGAGCGCGCCGACGAGGAGCACGAGGGAGAGCGCGACCTGCACGACGACCAGCGCCCGGCGCACGCCGAAGCGCTCGCGGCCGTCCGTCGATCCGCGGCCGCCAGCCTTCATCGCGGCGCCCAGCGACGTGCGGGTGGCGCGGATGGCCGGCGCCAGACCGAACACGAGGCACGCGGCAATCGCAACGGCAGCGGTGAATGAAAACACGCGCCAGTCGGGGGCGAGATCGACGAACAGTCGGTCGGTGTCGGAGTTCAGGAATGCGATGAGCGAGCGGCTGAACCATTGCGAGATGAGGATGCCGGCGGCCGCTCCGATCGCCGCGATCAGCAGGCTCTCGGAGAGCATCTGCCGGATGATGCGGCGCCGCGACGCGCCGATGGCGAGGCGGACGGCGACCTCGCGCTCCCGCGCGGTGGCGCGCGCGAGCATCAGGTTCGCCAGATTGGCGCAGGCGATGAGCAGAACGAGGGCCGTGACGCCGAGCAGGATGTTCAGCGAATCGCCGTAGCTGCGCCGGAGGCCGCTGATGCCAGAGGCCGCGGGACGCGCGCCGATCACCATCTCGCGGTAGCTCTTCGCGTCCGCCGCGATGTAGCGGCTCGACACCGTCGCCTCGAGGATGCCGTTCGAGATGCCGGCGAGCTGCGCGCTCGCCTGGTCCGACGTCACCCCAGGCTTCAGCCGTCCGATCCCGCCGAGGAACCAGAGGTCCGGTTTGTCCAGGCCACTGCTCGCGCGGAACAGCGGCTCGACGCAGATCGGGACCGCCACGTCGAACGCGCGGCCGACGTCCACGCCGTAGAACTCGCGCGCGCTCACGCCGATCACGTCGAACCGGTGGCCGTCGAGGAGGATCGTCCTACCGACGATGGAGGGGTCGCCCGCGTATTCGCGCTGCCAGAAGGCATGGCCCAGGACCGCGGAGGGCGCGCAGCCCTTCACGTCATCGGCCGGCCCGAACAGCCGCCCCGCCGCCGCGCGGACGCCGAGCACGTCGAAGAAGTTGCCGCTCACCCACATGGCCTGCGCGGGGCGTTCCTCGCCGCCGGGCGCGAGATCGAAGGAGGCCGAGCCCCACGCCGCGACGTCGGTGAACACCTGCTGCTGTTCCTTGATCTTCAGGTAGAGCGGGTACGACAGCATCGGCCAGCGTCCGTTGAACTGTCCGGTCCGGCCGTTGGGGGCCTTCACGATGCGCACCTCGGCGAGTTGCTGGGGATGCTCGACGGGCAGCGTGCGCAATCGGATGGCGTCGACGAGCTGAAAGATCGCGGTGTTGGCGCCGGTGCCGAGCGCCAGCGTCAGGATCGCGACGATCGCGAACGTCGGATTGCGGCGCAGCAGACGCGCGCCGTAGCGGAGATCCTGCCAGATCGTTTCGACGAATCCGATCGAGTTCATCGTGTAAATCTCCTCGCGGATGCGCGTGGGATTGCCCAGCTTGCGATAGGCTGCGGTGCGCGCCGCATCGAGGGGCATGCCCCGCGCCAGGTTGTCGGCGATCTCTTCGGCGAGATAGGAATCGAGCTCGCGCGCGCGCTCCTCGTCCCAGTAGCGGCGACGGAAGAAGCGGGTGAAGCCCATGGCGGCTACTCGGACGCGGGACGCAGGATCCGGTTTACCGCGCGGACGATCGCATCCCAGCGGTTGGTCTGCGCCTCGAGCTGCTTGCGCCCTTTCGGCGTCAGGCGGTAGTAGCGGGCGCGGCGGTTCTTTTCCGAGGTGCCCCAGAACGACGCGATCCAGCCGCGATCCTCGAGGCGGTGCAGCGCCGGGTAGAGCGACCCGTGCTCGACCTGAAGAACATCTTCTGAACGATGCTCGATGGCATGCGCGACGGTGTGCCCGTGCGCGGGCCCGAGGGCGAGCGTCTTCAACACAAGGACATCGAGCGTGCCCTGCAGCATGTCCCCTTCGATCGGCGGCCGTCCGCGTCTCGGCATGCTCCAGAAGATAATCTTGTGGAGTCGCATTGTCAAAAGACATGAGGAAAAACCGATATACGCTAGGAAACCCGAGGAGGTCGCATGCGATCCAGATTCGCCGTGTTCGTGTTGGCTCTGACCGTGACTCCGCTGCTCGCGCACCAGCTCCCGGTGCAGCCGCCCGGCCAGCCGCCGCCGCAACCGCCGGCCCAGGTTCCGACGCAGCCGACCTGCGGCGGCCGCAGCAGCAATCCACGCACGGCGTGCCAGCCGGATGTCGACCGGATGATGGCGGCGCTCCCCGAGAAGGCTCCCGCGAAACCGCAAAAGCCGCGCAAAGTGCTCGTGCTCGCCCGCGCCGCGGGCTACGTCCATTCGTCCATTCCGCTCGCCGCAAAAACGATCGAGGCGCTGGGCACGAAGACCGGAGCGTGGACCGCGACGACGACGTACGACGCCGCAGATATCAACACGGAAAACCTGCGCCAGTACGATCTCGTCTTCCTGGACAACACGACGGGATGTTTCCTCGACGATCCGAACGATGCGCAGGCCACCGCCTCACGCCGTGCCGCGCTGCTCGCGTTGATTCGTGGCGGCAAAGGCATCGCGGGGATCCACGCGGCCAGCGATTCGTACCACGGCAACCAGTGCGCGTCGCCGATGGCGTCTGCCGGCGATCCGCTGTGGCCGGAGTTCAACAAGATGATCGGTGGCTACTTCAAATTCCACTGGAACAATCCGCAGCTCATCACGGTCAAGATCGACGATCCAAAGAGCCCGCTGACCGCGATGTTTCACGGCGCCGAGTTCGACATCCACGATGAGACGTACGTATTCGCGAACAACTCGTTTTCGCGCGACAACGTCCGCGTGCTGACGAGCGTGAATTACGACAAGATGAGCGATGCCGACAAGGCGAAGGAGCGGGACCCGCGGCCGGATCACGACTACGCCCTGAGCTGGATCCGGCGCGAGGGCAACGGACGGTTGTTCTACGAGGCGCACGGACACGACGAGAGCATCTACGCGAACCGCGCGATGCTCGAGCACCTGCTCGCCGGAATCCAGTACGCCCTGGGGGATCTAAAGGCGGACGATACGCCTATTCCTCGGCCATGAACGGATACTTGTAGTCGCGCGGCGGCGCGAGAGTCTCCTTGACGGTGCGCGCGCTCGCCCACCGCACGAGGTTCAGCTTCGAGCCCGCCTTGTCGTTTGTTCCCGAGCCCCGCGCGCCGCCGAAGGGCTGCTGCCCCACCACCGCGCCCGTCGGCTTGTCATTGATGTAGAAGTTCCCCGCCGCATTGCGCAGCGCCGATGCGGCCTGGCGGATTGCGCCGCGATCCCGCGCGAAAACCGCGCCCGTGAGCGCGTACGGCGAGGTCTTGTCGATGATGTCGAGCGTCTCTTCCCACTGGCCGTCGGGATAGACGTACGCGGTCAGCACCGGTCCGAAGATCTCTTCGCACAGCAGGCGGTAGCCCGGATCCTGCGTCTCGATGAGCGTCGGTTCGATGAAGTAGCCCGCGTCTCCCTTCGCACCGCCGCCCTGCAGGACCTTCGCGTTCTTCTTCGCGTCTTCCAGGTACTCGCTGATCTTCGTGAACGCCTTCTTGTCGATCACCGCGCCCATGAAGTTGCGGAAATCGCGGACGTCGCCGACCTTGAACTCTTTCATCATCGCGATCGTGCGATCGCGGACCTCGTTCCACAGCGTCTGCGGGATGTAGACGCGGCTCGCCGCCGAGCACTTCTGACCCTGGTACTCGAAACCGCCGCGCGCCATCGCGACCGCGACTTCCATTGGATCCGCCGACGGATGCGCGACGATGAAGTCCTTGCCGCCCGTCTCGCCGACGAGACGCGGGTACGTCCGGTAGCGCCCCATGTTCTCGCCGACCTTCTTCCACATGCTGTTGAAGACGGCGGTGCTGCCGGTGAAATGAATGCCCGCGAAATCCGGCGAGTCGAGCAGCGCGTTCGTGATCTCGACCGAGTTTCCGGGCAGGAAATTGATCACACCGGGCGGCAGACCCGCGGCCTCGAGCACCTTATAGGTGTAGTAGGCGCTCAGCATCGCCGAGGATGCAGGTTTCCAGATAACCGTGTTGCCAAGCAGCGCCGGCGCCGTCGTGAGGTTGCCGCCAATGGCCGTGAAGTTGAACGGCGACACGGCGTAGATGAAGCCCTCGAGCGCGCGGTACTCCATCTGGTTCCAGACGCCGGGACCGCTGATCGGCTGCTCGTTATAGAGCTCCTGCGCGAAGTACGCGTTGAAGCGCCAGAAGTCGATCATTTCCGAGGCGGCATCGATCTCGGACTGAAACGCCGTCTTCGACTGCCCGAGCATCGTCGCGGCGTTCACCGTCGAACGCCAGGAGGTGGACAGCAATTCCGCGGCGCGCAGCAGCACGGCGGCGCGGTCCTCCCATGGCCATGCGGCCCACTCGCGGCGCGCGGCCGCGGTGGCGGCGATGGCCTGCTGGATCTGCTCGGGACCGGCGAGATGGTAATCGGCGAGCACGTGCGCGTGATCGTGCGGCATCACCGAATGCTCGATTCTGCCGGTGTGGATCTCGCGTCCGCCGATGATCAACGGAATTTCGATCTTCTCGGCCGCCATCGATTTCAAACGCGCCTTCAGCTCCGCGCGCTGTGGCGTGCCGGGGGCGTAGGTGTGGTTGGGCTCGTTGACCGGCTCAGGAACTCGCCGAACGCCGGCGAATGCCGCGTTGAGCGTGACGCCATGCCCGGACGGCGGCGCCATCGCGGTCGAATGTTTTTCGGCTGGGGAGGTCGGAGCGTGTGTGGACATTCAGTGATTGTACTCCGGGCAGCCGGCTTGCATTCCCTGTCCGCATGAGCGATGACAAGGAGTCAGACGGCGGTAAGGGCGTGCCTCCAGGGGCGGAGAAAGTCACAGCGGAGCCGCAGGCGGCGGATCCGCGGCTGATTCCCGGCGGCTCTTTCCGTGCCGCGAGAACGGCGATCGGGATGGATGCGGTCGACCGCGAGGACCTGCCTTCCGGCGGCCGGCCCATTCTGCCGACGGACTACAAGGACACTCCGCGCACTGACGCGGAGCGCCCTCCCCATCCGCCCGAGCCGCCGACGACTACCGGCCACTGAAGTCCGTTGCGGCGAGGACGCCCGCTTCGAGCGCGGCCTGCCCGTGGAAGAACTGTCCTTCGGGCTCGCCCGCAAAGCCGAGCAGCGCCGGGCCGGCGGCCGCCATCGCCGCCTGCATGACGTCGATCAATCCATGCGTTCTGAAACTGATGACACGCCAGACTCCTCGGGATAGTCCGTCATCATTGACGTGCCGAGCACCGCCATCCCGTTTACGAACGCAAACGTCGACGCGGTCGGGTTGCGCCGCCGCATCGCCAGACCCGCGGTGAGAAAGGTCCCCGCCGTCGCGTAGTCGAGCACCGCGTGCGCCCGCGCGTCGATCGCTTTCGGCACGCCCGCGGTCATCCGTTCCAGCTGAGTGTTTTCCATCAACACCTCCGGCCGCGATGTGCAGCAAGACGCTCCCCGGGTGCGTGCGGATATAATCCCGCGCCATGTACTCGAGAGAAGAGGTCAAGGCGCTCACCGACAAGCTCCTGAACATGGCCAAGGCGGACGCCGTCGAAGTGGAGTTCAACGGCCGCGAAAGGTCAGGGACGCGGTGGGCGAATTCAACGATAACCGTCAATCTGGTTCAGCTCGACCAGCAGCTCTCGGTCAACGTGCGGCTCGGCAACAAAGCTGGATCGGCGTCGACGCGCGAGTTCGATGACGCCTCGCTCAAGGGGATGGTGGACGAGGCAACTGAAGCGGCAAAGGCGGCGCGGGACAACCCGAATCTGCCGCCGCTGGTGAAAGGCCGCAGGAGTACATCCGCGTCGACGCCGCGCTTCCGCCCATGGTGAACTTCGGCCCCGGCGAACGCGCGGAAATGGTCCGCAAGAGCGTGGCCGTCTGCCGCATCAAGAAGATGATGGTCGGCGCAGCGTATGCGTAGTCTGCAGTTCGCAGTCTGCAGTTCGCAGACCGTTTACTGGCAACTGGCGACTGCCGACTGACGCCGCCCGTGTCATTCAAGCGGGCGCTCGGGCCGTTCGACGCCACGATGGTGGTGATCGGAGGGATCATCGGCGCGGGCATCTTCGTCACTCCTTACATCGTCGCGCAGCGGCTCGACACGCCGCTGCTCGTGCTTGGCGCGTGGGTTGCCGGCGGCGCGATCGCGCTGGCCGGCGCGTTTTCGTACGCGGAGCTCGGCGCGGTCTTTCCGAAGGCGGGCGGCCAGTACGTCTATCTGCGCGACGGGCTGCACCCGCTCGCTGGTTTTCTCTACGGCTGGGCGCTGCTGCTGGTCATCGAGAGCGGCGCGATCGCGGCCGTTGCAATCACGTTCGCCACTTACGCGCTGCATCTCGTCGGCGCGCCGGACGCGGCGCGCGTGCCGCTTGCGATCTCCGCAATCGCCATTTTGTCGGTCGTGAATTATCTCGGCGTGAAGCCCGGCAGCCGCGTGCTCAACGTGCTGGTGGTGCTGAAAGTGGTGGCGCTGGCAGTGCTGATCGGCGCTGCTGTCTTTGCCGGAACGCACGCCGGCTGGTGGAGTGAAACGCGCACCGTCGTGGCCGCGCCCGCCGCAACGATCGTCGCGTTCGGCGCCGCCATGGTGCCGATCCTCTTCACCTACGGCGGCTGGCAGAACGCCAACTACATCGGCGAGGAAATCGAGAACCCGAAACGCAATCTGCCGCTGTCGCTGCTCGCGGGAACGCTCGCCGTGGTCGTTATCTACGTCACCGTCAACATCGTCTTCCTGCGCGCGATGGGACTCAATGGGCTCGCGGCGACGTCGGCCCCAGCGGCGGATGCCGCGCGGCGGATGTTCGGCGCCGCCGGCGACATCTTCATCAGCAGCGCGATCGCCATCTCGACGTTTGGTTTCCTGGATCTCGCGATCCTCGCGCCGACGCGCGTGTACTACGCGATGGCCGCGGATCGCCTCTTCGTCCCCGCGCTTGCCCGTCTGCACCCGCGGTTCGGCACGCCGGGACTCGCGATCATCGTGCAATCCGTGTGGTCGTGCATCCTCGCGCTGACAGGATCGTACGAACAGCTCGCGAACTACGTCGTCTTTGCCGACTGGATCTTCTTCGGGCTGACCGTTCTCACCGTCCTCACGTTCCGCCGCTCGCTGCCGCTGTCCAAACGCTCCGCCGACACCTTCCGCGCGCCCGGCTATCCGATCGTGCAGGTCACGTTCGTCATCATCGCCGCCGCCGTCGTCGCCAGCGTCATCGGCGCCGCGCCCGGCGCGGCCGCCAAGGGTGCACTTCTCATCGCGTTGGGCATCCCGGTCTACTTCTGGTACGCACGTTCGAAGGCGTGAACGCGGCGAAGACGTTAAATCCGGAGCTGACTCTTGTCCACGGAGGGCACGGAGTCCACGGAGGTAGAGGGCCGCGGTCAGGCACCGTCACGCACCGCGCTTCGCGCGGCTGGACGGGCCGAGAGATCCCAGCTACGAGCGCCACGTGCGATGGTCACGGCGTTCGTATCTGGGATCTCTCGCCCGTCCTGTCGCCGGCCGGAGGACGGCGCGCGACGGCGCCCGACCGCGGCCAGCTTAATCAGTTGTTTCGCCGCATGACACGCTCGTGACGCGGCTGAAATGTTCTGTGCGTCTCTGTGACCTTTGTGACTCTGTGTTGATCGTGATAGCTGCCGCGGTACACTCAACCGCATGTCAACGATGCGTTATCACGCGCCGTACATGGAGTGGGCGAAGACGCGACCGGTCCCCGAGATCGATCTCGCCGGCAGCAACATCCTCGCGTGCTCGCTCGAGGACCTTCCCGGCGCTCGTGAAGCGTTGTCGTTGTCCGGAGCGAATGACAACGGATATCGACCGTTGGCGGAAGCGATCGGGGCGCGCTATCAGGTCGATCCCGATCGCGTGACGACGGCCAGTGGAACGTCGGGAGCGAACTTCCTCGTGTTCGCAGCGCTGCTCGAGCCGGGGGACGATGTGCTCGTCGAGCGGCCCGGTTACGATCCACTGCTTGGTGCGGCGCGGATGTTCGGCGCGCGGACGGTGCGGTTCGAGCGCACGTTCGAGAACGGTTTTGCGCTGGATCCGGATCGCGTGCGCGCCGCGCTGACGCCGCGCACGAAGGTTATCGTGATCACGACACCGCACAACCCCACCGGTGTGTCCGCAGAGCCGGCGGCACTCGACGAGATCGGCCGGATCGCCGAGCGTACCGGCGCGCACGTGCTCGTGGACGAAGTGTACAAGGACGTTACCGCCGACGTATCGCCGGCCGCGGCGGCGCGAGGTGACGTGTTCATCACGACCAGCAGCCTCACGAAATCATACGGTCTCTCGTCGCTTCGCGCAGGCTGGGCGATCGCGTCACCCACGATCACATACCGCATCCGTCGAGCACGCGATGTGGTCGACGGAACCGGATCGATCGTGGCCGAGCGGCTCGCGGTGCTGGCGTTCCAGCAGCTCGACGTGCTTTACGCTCGCGCCCGCGCGATCGTCGCGCGCAACAAGGGGCTTGCGGATGCGTTCCTCGCCGCGCATCCGCAGCTCGAGTGGGTGCCCTCCTCCGGGACGATCGTGTTCCCGCGGATTCGCGGCGTCGCGGACGCGGCGCCGTTCGTGGATCGCGTCATGCGGGAGCAGCATACCGCGCTCGGTCCCGGCGGGTTCTTCGAAGCGCCGGCTCACTTCCGCCTGGGTTACGGCGGCGAGACAGAGAAAGTCCGCGAAGGCCTTGCCCGCGTCAGCGCGGTACTGCAGAAATAACGCGCGTCTCTCCGAAGTCGAGCGTACAAAACGCGTCGGCAGTCACGCCGCGCTCAACACGCGCGCGATCGAGCGCGCGAAGCGGCTCGTCTATCGCTTCGTCGGTGAGCTGGAACGTGCCGAAATGCATGCCGATGCTCGTGCGCGCGCGCAGGTCGAGGTGCGCCCGCACCGCTTCGTCTGGATTCATGTGCGCCGCCGTCATGAACCAGCGTGGTTCGTACGCGCCGATGGGGAGCAGCGCGACGTCGATCGCCGGACAGCGTTCGCCGATCTCGGCGAACTGCGGCGAGTAGCCGGAATCGCCGGCGAAGTAGATCGTGACGCCGTCCACGCGGATGACGAATCCGCACCAAAGCGTTTCGTTGCGATCCCAGGGCGTGCGCGCCGAGAAGTGCTGCGCCGGCATGCACGTGATCTCGGCGTTGCCGATCGTAGCGCTTTGCCACCAGTCCAGTTCATGATTCTTCCGGCTGAAGCCGGAAGCTACACGTTCGCGCGGGGCGTGGCTTCCGCGCGACGGTGCCTGTTCCGCGGCTTCGTAGCTTCCGCCTTCAGGCGGAAGGTAGCGCCCGACGCCGAGCGGGACGACGAACGACGCGCGGCGAAACAGACGCAGCGACGACGGCTGCAGGTGGTCGTAGTGGGTGTGACTGACGAGGATCATGTCGACCGGCGGCAGCGCCGATGGAGCGATCGCAGGCGGACGAACGCGCCGCGGGCCGAGCCGGCCGAACGGGCCGGCGTGGGACGTGAAGACCGGATCGGTAAGGAACACCGACGTCGCGGTACGAAGCAGGAACGTCGCGTGCCCGATGAACGTGATCGCAACCTGCCCTGGCGCGACGGACGCCGGCGGCGCGTCGTGCGGCGACAGCGCTACGTCAGCCGGCCACGCACTCGGCTCGCGGGTGCGCATCCACCGGAATACCTCCGCCAGCGACCGATCCGCCTTTCGATAAGGATTGAAGAACCGCTGACCATCCCAGTGATCTGACTTCAGATAGCGCACAGAACCTCGAGAACGTTCAGAACCCCAGAACGGTGAGAACCCGACTAAGTGTCCCGTTCCAGTGGATCGTGGCATAAATCCCGGGCGCGGCGCCCGGATCGCACGGCGCGACGAGCGAGGATACCGGGCGTATCTGAGCGAGGAGTAACGTCCCGAGGCGGGATGCCCCGCCCGGGAGTTATATCGCGAACCACTGGGACGGGACACTACAATACCCCCGGTGTTCCCCGTCACCCGCACCTCGGTCATCGCCGATCTCGGTAGCGTCGATCCGGAGGCGCGCGCCGCGGCGTATGAAGCGCTCGCGCGCAGCTACTGGCAGCCGGTCTACGCGTACGTGCGGCTGCGCCGGCGGCGCAGTCCCGAAGACGCGCAGGACCTGACCCAGGAATTCTTCACGCGCGCGTTCGAACGCGAATACCTGGAACGCTACGACCCGTCGAAGGCGCGCTTCCGCACGTTCGTCCGCACGTGCCTTGACGGCTTCCTCGCGAATGCGGACAAGTCCGCGGCGCGCCTGAAGCGCGGCGGCGGGTTCGCCATTGACGCGGTGGACTTCGCGCGCTTCGACGAGGACCTCGCGGCGCACGCGCGCAGCGACGATCCGGATCCGGAGCGCTGGTTTCACCGTGAGTGGGTGCGCGCGCTGTTCTCCGACGCGCTCGACCGGCTGCGCGTCCACTGCGGCGCTCGTGGCCACGCGCGGGCGTTCACGCTCTTCACGCGCTACGACATCGAACCGGAATCGAGCGCCGCGCGCCCAACGTACGCGACACTCGCTCGCGAGTCGGGCATCGCGGTGACGGACGTGACCAACGAGCTCGCCTGGGCGCGCCGCGCCTTTCGCGAAATCGTCCTCGAACGGCTGCGCACCGTCTGCGCGAGCGACGCGGAGTTCCGCACCGAAGCGCGCGACCTCCTCGGCATCAATCCGCCATGACCTGGGTCAGCGACGACGCAATCGCGAGGCTCAGGGTGCTCGAGGATCGGCCGGACTTCAGCGCGACGCGCTACGAGATTGGCGAGGAGATCGGGCGCGGCGGCATGGGTATCGTGTTTCGCGGACGCGATCGCGAGCTCGATCGGGACGTGGCGATCAAAGTCACCACCCTCTCGACAGCGGCCGACGCGGAACGGCTCCGCGCGGAGGCGCGGACGCTTGCGCGGCTCGAACATCCGGGAATCGTCGCGGTTCATGACGTCGGCCGGCTGCCGGACGGACGCGTATTTACCGTCATGATGCTGGCACGTGGCGAGCGTCTCGACGCGCGCGCCGCGACGCTTTCTCTTACCGACCGCCTGCGCCTCTTCGATCGCATCTGCGACACCGTCGCGTTCGCGCACGCGCACGGCATCATTCACGGCGATCTGACGCCCGCGAATATCATCGCCGGCGCTCACGGCCAGGTGCTCGTGCTCGACTGGGGCCTCGCCCGCGCGGAATCTGACTCCGGACAGCGCGCAGGTGTCCCTGCCCAACACACACAGCGGTCCCTGCCCGACACACACAGCGGTCCCTTGCCCGACACGCGAAGCGGACTCTGCCCGAGACGCGAAGGGATCCATGCGTGTGGCACCGACGGCTACATGGCACCGGAGGCAAGTACGCAGAACGTGGACGCCCGGGCGGACGTGTACGCGCTGGGCGCGATTCTGCGGGACTTTCTGCCAAGCCCGAGTACGCGTTTTCTGCGCCCGCTCGAATCCGTGGTCCGGCGCGCGAGGGAGTCTGACCCCGGCAAGCGCTACGCGACGGCCGCAGACCTCACCGCGGATGTGCGGAGGTTCACGGATGGTGCGGCCGTGACGGCGCACCCGGAGTCGGTCGGCGAGCGGGCGGTCCGGCTGGCACGAACCTATCGGACACCGATCGCGCTCGTCCTGGCGTATCTCGCCATGCGCGGGCTGCTCCTGTTCTGGTCCGGTTAAAGACGCGGCGGCAGACGAGTAATAGACGTGTTGAAGGAGGACTCGTGAGCAAAATCGTGCTCGGCCTGGTGCTTGGGGGCGTTCTCGGAATCCTCGACGGCTTGTCGGCGCTGGTTTCCGCGCCGAACGACCCCGCGGTGAAGGCGGGGATCGTCGGCATCGTGATCGGCTCGACGGTGAAAGGCATTCTGACCGGTGCGCTGATCGGGTGGTACGCGAAGCGGGCGCGATCGCTGGCGTCCGCGATCGTGTTCGGCCTCGGGATTGGACTCGCGCTGGCCTTCGGCGTGTCGCTCGCGCAGAAGCTGTCAGGACAGAACGCGTACTACTGGCAGATTATGCTGCCTGGCGGCATCCTCGGCATCATCGTCGGCTACGCGACGTTCAGATCGCCAGCTTCAGCGCCAGCGTCAGCAGCGCAATCCCGCTGATCGCCTCGAGCGCGCGGCGTGGACGCGTCCGCGCCAGCGTTTCCGACAGCGCGCCGCCGGCGGCCGCCCAGGTGAGATGCCACGCGATCGCCAGCGACACGTGGATGGCCGTCAGCGTCAGCGCGCTGCGCGCGAACGGCGCGCCGCGCGGGATGAACTGCGGAATGATCAAGAGATAGAACGTCGCCAGCGACGGGTTCAGGACGTTGGTCACGAATCCTTCGCGCATGCTTCGTCCGAGCGGCGGCGGCAGCATCGCTGGCTGCGGGGACGGATAGACCCGCGTGTACGTCGACGCGCGCTGCAACGACCGGAGACCCAGCCAGACGAGGTAGACGGTCCCGCCGATGCGCAGCGCCACCCACACGAGCGGCCACCGCTGCAGCGCCGCCGACATGCCAAACGCCGTCAGCAGCCCGTAACAAATCGATCCCGTATTCGTGCCGACGGCGGTTGCGGCCCCCGCCCGAGTGCCTCCGGCGAGGCTGTTCCGCAGCACGACCGCGGTTGACGCGCCTGGCGTGGCGACGAGGGGAACGGTGACAGCCGTAAACGCCCAGACGTTGAGAGGCACCGCGCGATCATACCCAGTCAATCTCCAGTTGGGCGCGCTGGGCTGGGCTGCTTGACAGCGGGTTGGGATTTGACCTACGCTGTGCAAGTTCGCGCGTACCGCGGACATTTATCCAGAGTGGCAGAGGGAACAGGCCCGACGAAGCCACAGCAACCCGGCCCTAGTGCCAAGGTGCTAATTCCTGCCCGATAAACGGGAAAGATGAAACCTCGGCCCATCCCCCCGGGATAGGCCCGAAGCTCTCATCGCATAACAGAAGGGTCGCACGTTGATACCTGTGTATCACGTGGTCCCGTTGGAGCGTTTCGTCGTGACTACGACCGTGCTCGATCTGGCGGCCGGCACTTCTGTGCTCGGCAGCGAAGACATCCCCGGATGTCATCCCGCCACCTGCCGCATCGGCCTTCTGGGCCTCGGCAACGTGGGCTCCGCCTTCGCGCGCCTGGCGCGCGAGGCCTCTTCGTCGCTCGCCAGCCGGGGATTCACTCCCGTCGTCGCGACCGCTCTCGTCCGCTCGGTGACGCGCGAGCGTTCCGCGCAGCTGTCCGCGCAGATTACCGACGATCACGAGACGTTCTTTGCGGAACCGGTCGACGTCATCGTCGAAGCGCTGGGCGGCGTCGAGCCGGCGTATACGCTCGTGCGGCGCGCGCTCGATCGCGGCATTCCCGTCGTGACGGCGAACAAGTCGCTGATCGCCGCGCACGGCGACGAGCTCGCGCGGCTGGCGCGCAGACGCGGCACGGCGCTCCGCTATGAGGCGGCGTGTATCGCGGGCGTGCCCTTCCTCGGCACGTTCGAGCGCCGCTCGCTGGTCGCGCGCGCGTCGGGTGTGACGGCAATCCTGAACGGCACGTCCAACTACATCCTGACCACGATGACGCGCGGTGGCAGCTTCGAGGCGGCGCTTGCCGACGCGCAGCGCCTTGGCTACGCCGAACCCGATCCCTCGATGGACGTCAGCGGCGCGGACGCCGCCGAAAAGCTCACGATTCTCATCCGCCTGTTCGGCCGCCTGCTCGTCGATCCCGCTGCGATTCCGCTGGACGGCCTCGCCAGCGTCGAGGCTGACGACATCGCGGCCGCAGCGGCATTCGACGGCGCGATTCGCCCCGTTTCGCGCGCAGCCTGGGACGGCACGGCGATCCGGGCGCACGTCGGGCCGGCATTTCTCACCGGCACCCACGCGCTCGCGCGCGTCGCCGGCGTGACCAACGGTGTCGTCATCGACGCCGAGCGCGGTGCGCAGTGCTACATCGGTCCGGGGGCCGGACCCGACGTCACCGCGGCCACGCTGCTGGACGATGTTTCGGAGATCGTCACCGAGCGGCGCGTGCGGACGCCGCCGTCCGATGCCGTGAGTGCCGCAACTGCCGTCACGCGTCCTGACTCCGCGTGGTTCCTGCGGCTGACGGGCACTGCGCGTCCATCGGACATCGCGGACCTGCTCGGCTCCTATGGCATCTGGTGCACGCGGCTCGAGCGTCGCGGCGACCGCGTCTACGCGCTCACGTGCCACGCCGGCCAGGCGCGCATCCACACGGCGCTCGACGCCGTACAGGCGGCCACCGGCGCAGCGGCTGCGGCGTTCCCCGCGCTCGCGGAGGAGGCCCAGTCGTGATCAAGGTTCTCAAACTCGGTGGCTCGGTTCTTCGCGACGAGGCGTCGTATGCGGCGGCCGCGCGTTTCCTCCACGATCGCCTCGCGGCGCATCCGGACCAACGTCTGGTCGTGATCGTCTCGGCGCAGTACGGGGGCACGGACGCGTTGCTCGCCGAAGCGCAGGCAGTCATCGACGAGCCGTCCCAAGACGTTTTGGATCTGCTCTGGTCGACCGGCGAACTCCGGTCGGTCGCCTTGCTCGCGCTCCACCTGCAGCGCATCGGCACGCACGCCGTGCCGTTCAACGTGCACCAGACGGGACTCGTTGCCGATCGCGCGACGGGCACGACGGTGCGTCCGCTTCGCCTGCTCGCCGCGCTCGGCTCCGCACGCATCGTCATCGTTCCCGGCTTCCTCGGCGTCAGCGCCGGCGGCACCATCACGTCGCTCGGCCGCGGCGGCTCGGATCTCACCGCGGTGCTGCTCGCCGCGTCGATCCGCGCGGAAGCCTGCGAGTTGATCAAGGACGTCCCCGGGTACTTCACCGCGGATCCGCATCGCGACGCGCACGCGCGGCAGATCCACCATCTTTCGTTCGACGAGGCGCTCGCCATGGCCGATGCCGGCTGCGATCTCGTCCAGCGCGCCGCGCTCGTCGCCGCCGCGAACGCGTCGCTTCCGTTGGTCATTCGCAGCATGGACGCTGCGGCCCCCGTTACACACTTAAGGAGCCAGCATCATGGAGTTCGCCACCAAGACGATTCACGCCGGGCAGCCGTCGGAGCCTGAAACGGGGTCGCTGATCGCGCCGATTTTCCAGACGTCCACCTACGAACAGGACGAGCCGGGCGTCAACCGCGGTTTCGACTACTCGCGCACGAACAACCCGACGCGCGCGCGGCTCGAAACGGTGCTCGCGGAGCTCGAGAACGTCCCCTATTGCGCGACGTTCGGATCGGGCCTTGCCGCCGAGAACGCCGTGCTGCAGGCGTACCTCAAGCCGGGCGACGAAATCATCATCCCGCTGGACGTGTACGGCGGCACCTATCGCATTCTGAACCGTGTGTTCCAGCCGGTCGGCTGCGTGATCAAGCAGATCGACTTGAGCGCGCCGGCCGCGCTCGACGCCGCGCTGACGCCCAAGACGAAACTGGTGTGGATCGAGTCGCCGACCAATCCGCGGCTGCTCGTGTACGACATCGCCGAGATCTCGCGCGCGACGCACGCGGCCGGGGCGCTGCTCGTCGTGGACAACACGTTCGCGACGCCGCTGTTCCAGCAGCCCTTCACGCTCGGCGCCGACATCGTCGTGCACAGCGTGACGAAGTACCTGGCGGGACACTCGGACGTGATCCAGGGAGCGGTCCTCGCGCGCGACGCGTCCGTGTTCGAACCGATCAAGTTCCTGCAGAATGCGACGGGCGCGGTGCCGTCGCCGTTCGACTGTTGGCTCACGCTGCGCGGCCTCAAGACCCTCGAGCTGCGGATGCAGCGTCACGCCGACAACGCCGAAGCCATCGCGAAAGCCCTCAACGGACATGCCCTCGTCAAGCGCGTCTACTTCCCCGGGCTCCCCGAACATCCGGGACACGACATCGCCAGACGGCAGATGACGGGCTTCGGCGGCATGGTCTCATTCGAATTGAACGGGACGGTGGACGAAGTGGTGTCGTTCGTCTCTTCGCGCCGCTTCTTCGCGCTCGGCGAGAGCCTCGGCGGCGTGAAGGCGCTTGTTTGCCACCCGGCGCGGATGACGCATGCGTCGATTCCTGCAGAGGAGCGCGCGAAGCTCGGACTGTCCGACACGCTCATCCGGCTCTCGACGGGCTGCGAGCATCCGCGCGATCTCGTCGCCGATCTTCTCGACGGCCTCACCGCCATCAAGCAGGCGCGCGCACTGGCCGTCACTCCTGATACCGTAGAAGTGTAATGAGCGCAGAGCGGCTTTCGCCGTCAGGCGGCAAGATCAACGTGGGCGTGCTCGGCGCGACGGGAGTCGTCGGCCAGCATTTCGTGTCGCTGCTCGAAAACCATCCGTGGTTCAACCTGACGTGGCTGGCGGCGAGCGAGCGTTCGGCGGGTAAGCGCTACGGTGATCTGCCGTGGAGGCTCGCGCGGCGGCTGCCCGCAGCGGCGGCGGACCTGCCCATTGACGCTCTCGACGCGATCGATCGCGCGCCGTCACTGCTCTTCTCGGGACTGGACGCGTCGGTCGCGGGGGACGCGGAGATTGCGTGCGCGCGGAGCGGACGGCTCGTCGTGAGCAACGCCCGCAACCATCGCATGGATCCGCTCGTCCCGCTTCTCATTCCCGAGGTGAATCCCGATCACGTCGCGCTGCTCGAACGCCAGCGCGCCGAACGCGGATGGACCGGCGGAATCGTCACGAATCCGAACTGCTCGACGGTCGTCGTCGCCATGGTTCTCGGCGCGCTCCGGCAGTTCCGTCCCGGACGCGTCATGGTCACCACGCTGCAGGCGCTGTCTGGCGCCGGCTACCCGGGCGTCGCGTCGCTCGATGCGCTCGGCAACGTGATCCCGTACATCGGCGGCGGTGAAGAAGAGAAGATCGAGACGGAAACGTTGAAGATCCTCGGAACGCTCGAAGCGGCGCAGGTCCGCAACGCGCCGTTTACCATCAGTGCGCAGACGACGCGCGTTCCGGTGCAGGACGGGCACACCGTGGTGATGTCGATCGAGCTGGGGACCGCGCCCAGTCTGGAAGAACTTACCTCCGCGCTGGATGGATTCACTGCGGAACCACAACAGCGCAAGCTGCCGACGGCTCCCGCCACTCCCATCATCCTGCACACCGCGCAGGACCGTCCGCAACCGCGTCTCGACGTGCATGAGGGGGGCGGCATGCCCGTGCACGTGGGGCGCGTTCGTCGCTGCCCGATCCTCGGTTACAAACTTGTCGCCATGGGGCACAACGTGGTGCGAGGCGCCGCGGGAGCCGCGCTGCTGAACGCAGAGCTGCTCGTCGCGAGGGGAATAGGTCTTGCGGTATCCCCGTCGGGGAGTGACGCGTATGCCACGGCAGAGGTCAGGGGGGCGTAATAGAGATCTGACGGTGAACGTGATCGGCGGCATCGCGGGCGGACTGCTCGCGTGCTTCGCGATGGAACGCTTTCAGCGCGCGCTGCCCCGTGTTTCCCGCGACATCGGCGGCGTACCCGGCGCTGGCGGCCAGCGATACCGGCGGCCGCAATCCGAACCCGCAACTTTCAGCGCCGTCGACGTGCTCGCGGAAGCGGCCACGGGCCGTCCCCTTTCAGGCGAATACAAAGCGGCTGCAGCTTCCGCGATTCATTACGCGTTCGGTGGCGCCCTTGGAGCGATCTACGGGGCCGCTGCAGTGCGCACGCCTGACATCACCGCGTGGGGCGGCGTGCCGTTCGGCGCGACGGTGTGGATCGTCGCGGATGAATTAGGGATGCCGATGGCAGGTCTCGCGATGGCGCCCACGGAGTATCCGCTCAAGGATCATGCGACGACCTTGGCGAGCCACCTCATTTTCGGCGCGATGACGGAAGCCGTGCGGCGAGCGGTCGCTACGAGCCTGCGGCGCTGAAGCCGATTCGGAAGCCGAAGCCCTCACGCCCGTGCGCGAGATCCGCGCGGAACAGGCTCGACGTCTTCGAGTGAACGCGTATTCCGATTCCGAATGAATGCGCGACGTCGCGCAGGCCGAGATTTTCGATCTCCGCACCGACCTTACCCGCTTCGTAAACGCCGGCGACGTCCGCCATCTTGCGCACGGCCCACCGGTATTCCCCCTTCAGCAGCAGCGCGTCGCGATCGCGGAATCGATAGGACGGGAAGGCGCGAAGCATCTCGCCGCCGCCGAGCGTCGGCATCAGGAAGAACGGCACAGACCGATCCCCTTCGGCGAACGAGAGCCACGTGCGCGCCGAGAGGTCGATGACGCCGCGGCCGCCGTGGGTCGGCACGAGCTGCTGCAGCGTGCCCTCCAGCCGGCGGAAGGAATCCTGGTTGTTGTGCGTGTCGTTGTAATGATGGATGACGATTTCCGCGAAATGTCCGCTGCGGCTGTAATCGGGTGACAACCGCGTGTCGTAGGCGGCCGACGCGAACGTGCGCGCGAACCACGGGTGCGTCCCGAGCCCGGGCATGGGGGGAACATCGGGCAGCGCGCCGCTGCCCTCCTTTGTTTCGATGTGTCCGCCGTTGGTCGAGTAGCGCTCGATGCCGATGCCGGCGGCGAGGCGAAGAGCGCCGGCGGGGTTCAGCACGATCCGGCTGCTGCCTTCCGTTTTGCGCTCGCCGAAATCCGCGCGTGCGTTCGGTGACAACGGGCCGAGCTGGTACAACGAAAGCTCTGGCGCGTTCAGCCACCGCAGCCGGCTGATCACGATCCCGCGATCGGACCAGAACTTCCGCGAGTCGTAACGCGCCTGCAGCAGCTTGAACTTCTTGATCGAGTACACGCCTTTCAGCTGCAGGAAGCTTCCATCGGAAAATTTTTCGCTGAGCGCCGGTCCGAGCGCAATGCCCGAACCCTGCTTGACGCCGCCGAACACAACGGCGAAATGCTCGGTCAAATGAAGACCGCCGGCCTGGTCCGGCTCTTGGAGGCGTTCCTTGAGCGTGGGGTTCGGCTTCTCGGTCGAGGCCGAGGTGGTCTGCGCGGATGCCGTGGCGGCGGCGCATGTGATGAGGAGCATCGTGAATACGATTCTCACGGCAGCGATACTACCCGCCAATGGCGTCCGTGGGAAGATACAGCCGGTGGGTTCCTTACGTGCCGTGATCCTGCGTGGGGGGGCCGCGAGCTGCGCGGCGCTGATAGCGCTGGCCGTATCGCAGGCGCCGCTCGGATCACCGCTGTTCTTCGTTCTCACCGCGGTCCCCTGTGTTGTATACGCGCTGCTCTGGTTGCAGTTGGTCCCTGAGTCTTCGGGCCCTGGAGCCTCGGACCCTGGAACTCCGCTGCCGCGGTTGTTGCTGATCGCACTGCTCTTCGCCGTCGCGTTCAGGATTCCCCCCGCCGTTGCGCCCGTGGGCGCCGATAACGACATGGTCCGATACATGTACGACGGCCGGCTGCAGCGCCTGGGGTTCAATCCATTCGAGGTCGTGCCGGCCGATCCATCGCTCGCCTGGACGCACACCGACCAGACCCGCCGCATGCCCAGCATCCGCGCGCGCACGCCATACCCGGCCGCGGCGCAGCTGTTCTTCCGCCTCGTCGTGACGATCCGCGAGACGTCGCGCGCAATGAAATGGGCGCTGGTCGCGTGCGATCTGCTGACGATGTGGGTGCTGGTGATGTGGCTGCGGCAGACCGGCCGGTCGCCATGGCTCGCGCTGCTCTACGCATGGAATCCGCTCGTCATCCTCGAGGTCGCGCACAGCGGCCACATCGACGCGCTGGGAGCGTTATGGATCGCCGTCTCAGCATGGATGCTGAGCACGGGCCGGGGTATGCGCGCGGCGATCGCATTCGTGCTCGCGGTCGCGACCAAGCTGCTGCCGATCGTGCTCGTGCCTCTTTACTGGCGACGCATCCGCTTCCGCGATGGCCTCGTCGCCGCAATCGCTCTCGCCGCGCTTTACTTTCCATTCCGATCCGCGGGCATGCTGCCACTCGGCGCCGTCCCGAACGTCGTCGCATTCATTCGGTTCAACGGCCCGCTGTTCAAATGGCTGGCCGCGATGTTTTCCTCCCAGGGCGCCGCGGGCGCTGCGGTCCTCGGAGGTCTCGCGGTCGCGACATGGATGCGATTCAGACGCGATGCCGGGGATCCCGCGGCGTGGGCATGGCCGATGGCCGTTTCACTTGCCGCCGCGCCGGTCATCTATCCGTGGTACCTGCTCTACTTCACTCCATTCCTCTTCACGCGCGCGACGCTGCCGCTCGTCGTCTGGACGTACTCAGCGCTTCCCGTCTACATCGTGTGGCATCTCTCGCGTCATGGCCACCGCTGGTTCGTGCCGGTCCCTATCATGTTGGTGGAGTTTGGCGTTGTGCTGATGGTGCTAATAGTGCCGAAGGTGCTAAAGGGTGCTGGTGCCAAAAGTGCCAAAGGTGCTAAAGGTGCGGAAAGTGCCGCATGATCGCTTCCACCTCCTTCGGGCTCTTCTGCGACGCAGGCTCCTTCTATATCGATCCGTGGCAGCCGGTCGAGCGCGCCGTCGTCACGCACGCGCATAGCGATCACGCGAGCCCTGGATCGAAGGCATATCTGTGCGCCGCGCCGGGCGAGCGGGTGATGCGCCGGCGGCTGCCGGACGCACGGATCGAGACGCTTCCCTACGGCGAGTCGATCGCGATCGGCGACACGCGCGTGTCATTTCATCCCGCGGGGCACATCCTCGGCTCGTCGCAGATCCGCGTCGAACATCGCGGTGAGGTGTGGGTGGTTTCCGGGGACTACAAGTGCCAGGCGGATCCAACGTGCGCGCCATTCGAAACGGTCAGGTGTCATACGTTCATTACCGAGGCGACGTTTGCGCTCCCGATCTACACGTGGGATCCCACGGACGTCGTGGTAGACGAGATCGTCGAGTGGTGGCGCGCGAACCGCGAGCAGGAGCGCCCGTCGGTGATCTTCTGTTACGTGCTCGGCAAGGCGCAGCGCGTTCTCGCCGAACTGCGCGAGCGCGCCGACGCTCCGATTCACCTCCACGGGGCAATGTCTGCGCTGACCGACGCGTATCGCGATTCCAGCATCCCGATGGCTGCCGCGGAGCGGATCGGCGAGTCCATGCGTGGAAAAGCGCTGGCGCGTTCGCTCGTTCTCGCACCGCTGTCCGCGCGCGGCACGCCGTGGATGCGACGCCTGCCGAACGCATCCGTCGCATTCGCATCGGGCCTGATGCGCGTGCGTGGCGTGCGGCGGCAGCGCGCGTTCGATCGCGGATTCGTGCTGTCCGATCACGCGGACTGGTCCGCGCTCCTCTCCACGATTGACGGCACAGGCGCGACGCGGGTGCTCGTCACGCACGGCTGGTCCGAGGCGCTCGCGCGCTACCTGCGCGAGACGCGCGGGCTCGAGACCGGCACGATCCGCACGGCATTCGAGGGAGAGGCTGGAGAACTGACGGAATCCGCGGAGGCGGAAACCGCGACGAGCGAGGAGCCGTGAGAAGATTCTCCGCCCTCTACGAGGCGCTCGATCGCACCACGTCCACGAACGCCAAGGTCGCGGCGCTGGTCGAATACTTCCGCGACGCGCCGCCGGCCGATGCGGCGTGGGCGACGTTCTTTTTGACCGGTCGACGGCTGAAGCGCGTCGTGCCCTCGGCGGGATTGCGTGATTGGTCGCAGGAAGTCACGGGATTACCGGAGTGGCTCCTGCGCGAGTGTTATTCGGCGGCTGGAGATTTCGGGGAGCTCGTCGCACTGGCGCTGGATACTGTGCCGCCCGGCGCGCCGGAACCCGAACGATCCCTCGCGTCGTGGGTTGAAGATCGCCTGCTTCCGCTGCAGAAGGCCGACCTCGCAACGCAGCGATCGATGGTCGTGCAGTGGTGGCTCGGACTCGCTCGCGCCGAGCGGTTCCTCGTCAACAAGCTGCTGACCGGCGAGTTCCGCGTCGGCGTGTCGCACACGCTCGTCGTCCGCGCGCTGGCAACGGCGGCCGGCAGCGAGCCGACGACGATCGCGGCGCGACTGATGGGGGACTGGACGCCGTCGGCAGAATGGTTCGCATCGATCGTCGCGCCCAGGGCGGAAGCCGTCGCCGATCCGTCGCAGCCCTATCCGTTCTACCTCGCGTCGCCGCTCGAAGATCCGCCTGAAACGCTTGGAAATCGCGCCGACTGGCTGGTCGAATGGAAGTGGGACGGCATCCGCGCGCAGTTGATTCGACGAGGCGGACAGACGTGGCTGTGGTCGCGCGGCGAGGAGTTGATCACCCATCGCTTTCCTGAAATCGCCGCGGCGGCAACGCACCTGCCGGAGGGCACCGTGCTCGACGGCGAGGTGCTGGCGTTCCGCGACGGCCGTCCGATGCCGTTCTCCGCCCTGCAGCAGCGCATCGGGCGACGGCGGCAGGTCGCGCAGGTGATGCGCTCGGTGCCTGTCGTCTTCATCGCCTACGACCTGCTCGAGCGGGATGGTGTCGATGTGCGCGGCGAGCCCCTGACCAACCGGCGTTGGGCGCTGGCCGAACGCCTGGCGAGTGAATCCGTGCTGCGGTTGTCGGAAGAAGTAACGGGGAGCTGGGACGAGCTCGCGGCGCTTCGTCTCGAATCACGCGACCGAGGCGTGGAAGGCTTCATCCTCAAGCGGCGCGACTCCACCTATGGCGTCGGACGCCGCAAAGGCGCGTGGTGGAAGTGGAAGATCGATCCGCTCACCGTGGACGCCGTGCTGATCTACGCCCAGCCGGGGAACGGCCGCCGCGCGAGCCTGCTGACCGATTACACCTTCGGCGTCTGGCACGAAGGGCAGCTGGTGCCGATCGCGAAAGCCTACTCGGGTCTGTCGAACGCCGAGATCGAGGAGCTCGACAAGTGGATCCGCCGCCACACGATCGAGCGCCATGGGCCGGTTCGCGCCGTGCACCCGGTCCAGGTGTTCGAGCTCGGATTCGAAGCGATCGCGCCGTCATCCCGCCACAAGAGCGGCATCGCGGTGCGCTTTCCGCGGATGCTGCGCTGGCGCACCGATAAACCGGCATCCGAGGCAGACGCGCTGGAAACGTTGCGTCGGCTGATCAAATAACCCCATCTGGGGTTAGCACGCTTCTTGCGGTGTCCTTTGGCGGAGATGCGAGATGCGGAAGCCAGCGGGACAATCGGCGCGAACGATCACCCTGTGGGTGATGGCGTTCACACTTGTCTCCGGCTCAGCCGTTCCTGCCACGGGTTCAATGGCGTTTTCGAACCCTGTCTCAAATCTTTTCAGCCGATCCGAACAGCTGGGGGATTATCGGGCGTTCCGCCGCATGCACGCCGCGACGGAAACGGCGAAGCACGAAGCGTGGATGGAGGCGTGGACGGAAGTAAAGGACGGGCGCTTCAGTTATGAGATCGTCTCGGAGCGCGGCTCTGAAACCGTGCGTGGGAAGGTGCTGCGCGCGATGCTGGTGCGCGAGGCAGAGCTCGTCAACAGCGGCAACGTCGACAAGGGTGACCTGACCGCGGCGAACTACGAATTCACGGAAGCGGGACGCGATGTCGACGGCACGCATGTCGTGCAACTTAAGCCGAAACGCAACGATCCGCTACTCGTGGAAGGGCGCGCCGTGCTGAACGATCGCGGCGACCTGGTCCGCGTCGAGGGACGCCTCTCCAAGAACCCGTCCTTCTGGACGAGCCTCGTAAACATCGTCCGCCGCTACGCCCGGATCGGCGGCGTGCGCGTGCCCGTGGCCACGGAGACTACTGCGAAAGTGAAGTTCGTCGGCACATCACAGCTCGAGGTGCTCTACGACTACGAGAGCATCAACGGCCGCCGGGTGGCCCTTACCGAGCTGCGCTCAACAGCGCGCGCGCGTACCGCTGCGCGATAAGATTCGTCAGCTTTCTCGTCGTCAACCCGCTCACATCAATGGTGAGCGCCTGCTCGAGCAGCTTTCGCTTCTCCGTTTGATCCGTGACGGTTGCCGCCAGCGCGACGTGCGCAAACACTGATTTCCCGTCGGACAGCGTCATCGCCTTCTCGAAATCCGCGCGCGCTGCGGCCGCGGATCCGCCGAGCATCGGCGGCAATCCGTCGAACGCAATCAGCGCCTCGTAGATCGCCCCCTTGTCCCAGCCCTCGTCCAATGCCTTCGCGCGGTTCAGGAGCGCGCGCACGCCCGCGAGCTCCGTGATGCGCAGCATCTGGTTCGGCGCGAGCGACAGGTCCGCGCCCCATGCCGCCGCCGTCCAGTACAGCCACGGCACATCTTCGCGCGCGGTCCGTTTCAACGCGCCGTCCGGATCGTTGAGAATCGACTGCAGCGTCAGCCCGGGATGCCGCACTTCGAGTCCATGGAGGCAGTAGCCGCGGGCGCGCTGGTACATGTTCGCGGCGCGGGATTTCAGATCGGCCGACGCGGCGGCGTCCTGCGCCTTCACTTCCGCTTCGACGTGCAGGAATCCGTAGGAGTACTCGGTGAAACCCCTGCATGCGGTGAGCAGAAGCTGAAGGTGGTGCGGGGACTGGGACAGCAGCATCTCCACGGTCTTGAGCGTTGACGGAGCGGCCAGGCGGACAAATTCCGGATCGTTATCCCGCTCGTAGACCGAGGTGGAGTTTGCGAGGGCCGCGGCCATTCGATTGACCGCCATCTGTTTGGGCGAGCAAGCGGCGAGGAACACCAGCGCTGCGCACAGAATCCACCTCGAAATCATGCGCGCATAGGGTATCGCAGGTCAGCGGAACGGACCTTGCTGAGGTCCGCGGTGTGAGGGACAAGGCGCGATCGCGCGTGTGGTGTGCATCAATCCTGTTGCTTGTAGCCGCGGGCTGTCAGGAAAAACACTCCAAGCCGCCGAAAGGCGCCAAGCCGCCGGAGCTCGTGTCGGCCGCAGCCCGCCATGCCTCGCTCGCGCGCGCACGCGTGTGGGTGCGGCCGCCGGTCCCCATCGGGTCCGCTGATTTCACTCTCAACCCGCCCGGGGCCGACAGCTTCGATCCGGCCGCGGACGTCGACTGCACGTTCAGCCGGAAGAAGGTCGGAGGCACGACGCCGAAGTTTCTATGCACGCTCGCCAGCGGCGAGACGGTGAAGGTGAAGTACGGCCAGCCGAACGGAGAAGTTCCGTCGGAGATCGCTGCCACGCGTCTGCTGTCGGCGCTGGGCTTCCCCACCGATCGCATGTACCGCGTGCACAGCGTGCGCTGTCGCGGCTGCCCTGTATTGCCGCACCAGGCGCTCCAGTGCCTGGCGAAAGGACTGCCGTCAACCGTGTGCATGGAAGGGGCGACCGAGGGCAATACGGTGAGGTTCGATTACGCGGCGATCGAACGGCCGTTCGACGGCCGCAAAATCGAGGCGCAGGAAGACCAGGGCTGGAGCTGGTACGAACTGGACCAGCTCGACCCGGCCCTCGGCGGTTCGCCGCGCGCGCACGTCGACGCGCTGCGGATCGTCGCGCTGCTGCTGGCGCACTGGGACAACAAGGGCGAGAACCAGCGCCTGGTGTGTCCGCCCGATGCCGATCGACCGGACGGCTCGTGCTCCGCGCCGCTCGCGATCGTCCAGGATCTCGGCGGGACGTTCGGACCATCAAGAGTGGATCTGCCCAACTGGAAGAGCGCGCCGATGTGGGGCGACGCGCGCGCGTGCCGCGTGAGCATGTCCACGCTTCCCTTCGCCGGCGGGACGTTCGGCGAACAGCGCATCTCCGAAGAGGGACGGAAGTTCGCGCTGCAACTGCTACGTCAGCTCTCCCGTGAGCAGCTGAACACGCTGTTCACGGCAGCCGGCGTCACGAGCTTCAACCATGTGCTGGCAGAGGCACGCAACGCCGATTCGTGGGCGGACGTCTTCCTCGCCAAAGTCGAACAGATTGCCTCGGGCGGTCCATGCGCTGCGGCCTGAGCGAGCGCTAGTGTCCCGTCCCAGTGGATCGTGGGATAAGTCCCGGGCGCGGCGCCCGGATCGCAAGGCGCGACGAGCGAGGATACCGGGAGTATCTGAGCGAGGAGCAACGCCGCGAGGCGGGATGCCCCGCCCGGGAATTATGCCGCGAACCACTGGGACGGGACACTAGCGAGTCGACGGGCGCCATCCAAGCGCAACGAATTGCACCAGGACGCCGCCGCGCTTCGGCGCCAGCGCCGCGGCCTCGATCCTGGAGGCATCGGCATCGAACCGCGCGGCGATCCCGGCGGTCTCTTCCGCAATTTTCGCGTCGAGATCCTCGAGCGCTTTCTTCGCGACGTCGACGTTCTCCTGCGCGCGCTTGATATCCGCGTGCTCCTTCGACGCGCGTCCGAGCCCGCGCGCCGCCGTCGTCGCACGCCCGAGCGTGCCGGTGCTGAACGACTTCCGCCCGAGCAATGCGCCGAAAATCGTGGCGCCGACCGAGACGGCCGTCTGCAGATTCGCGTGCGACGACTGCTCGGACTCGCGCTGCACTCCCTGTTCGGCCCGGCGCAGCTTCTCTTCGAGCCGCGCGCGCTTCTCGGCAAATTTCCGCCGCACTTCTTCGACCTCGGCGTCGCGCGCTTCCCGCTGCGCGTTCTGCACCCGGATCCGGAAGTCCCGTTCCGACTCCCCCGAGGCCGACGTGATCTTGAGCCCCGCGTGCCGGTGCAGATCCAGCGTCTGTGACGTCGCGATCCACGACGCGAACGATTTCTGCCAGGCGGAATAACTCTTCGGCAACGCCGCCGCCTTTGGCAGCGGTTCGAACGTCGCCCCATCGACGGCGGTCGTCCCCAGTTCTCCCGGCGCGATATCCAGAACCTCCGCCTGCGCCCAATCGACGGGAACGGCCCCACTCCCGATCGGCGCGATCGCGACGACATCCCGCGTCTCGCTGATTTTCAGTTTCGGATCGGCGAACGTCACCTTCGCGACGCCGAGCGCGACGGGCTCATAGGCCGGATTGGCATCAGTCGTCGGAACGAAGTACTGCTGGATGCCCGGCGCCAGAACCGGCCCGCCTTCGCCGCGGGCGCTGACGAGCGGCTTCGGCGACGCTTCGCGCGGACCGCTTCGCGACTGCGGCGGAAGCACCGTGCGGACGTCCGCGTCCAGTTCGGAAATCGAGGAGGTCAGCATTCGAATCTGATCCCTCGACAGCGGCCCGCGCAGGTAGGACATCGCCCAGCGGCTCTGGAATGTGATCGGCGGTCCGGCGTGCACGTCGTGGAGCAGGAACACGCGCTTGCCGAGCGCGGACAGCGTCTTGTCGGCGGCGTCGCGATCCAGGCCTCCTGCGGCCGCTCCTTCGAGTCCGTCGATCACGCGCGCCTTGTCGCGTTCGGTCTGCAATCGTCCGAGAAACCATGTGCCGGCGTTTCCAAGCCCCTTGTAATCGAGGTCCACCGTGTTCTGCGTTGCCAGCACGATGCCGACGCCGAAAGCGCGCGCCTGCTTCAACAGCGTCAGCAGCGGCGGCTTCGACGGCGGATTCGCCACCGGCGGAAAGTAGCCGGCGATTTCGTCCATGTAGACGATCGCCCGCAGGCTGCTCGTGCCGCTCTGCCGTCGCATCCATCCGACGATCTCGTTCAGCAGCAGCGAGACGAAGAACATGCGCCGCGAGTCGTCGAGATGGGCGATCGAGACGATCGAAACGCGCGGCTTCCCCTTCGGCCCGTAGAGCAGGCGTCCCGCGTCGAGCGGCTCCCCGGCCAGCCACTGCTCGAACCCGGGCGAGGCGAGCATCGAATTCAGCTTCGTCGCGAGCGTGAAGCGGTCCTTTGACGGATAGAATGCATCGACGTCGAGGACCCCGATCTTCTGAAACGGCGGCACCTGCACACCCTCGATGACGGCGGCGAGATCGAGATCGCGTCCCCTCGTCCACGCCGACGCGAGCAGCGTCGACAGGAACGTGTGCTCCCGGCCACCCGTTTCCGCATCGACACCCGCAAGCGTCAGGACGCCCATCGCCGTAGTGGACGCGCGGTCCGCCAGCGCTTCGGCGTCGTCGCGGATCGCGTCGGCCGGAGCGGCGAACGACGAGAGGATCGACAGCGGCCGTCCCGCGCGGCTGCCAGGCGTGTAGATCGCGAAGTCCGCCGCAGCGCGCAGCCGCTCGATCCGCGCGCCGTCCTGGCCCCACTCGGCGAGCCCCTTCCTCCATGTTTCCGCCTGCTGGGCCGCGTACGTATCGGGCGCCACGCCCGCGCGCCGCGCCTCGTCTTCGTCGATCCACGGGCGGAAATCTTCCGGCGCGAGCCGCGGGAATGTAAGGAGCAGGTTCGAGAGGTCCCCTTTCGGATCGATTGCGATCGTCGGCACGCCGTCGATCGCCGCCTCCTCGATCAGCGACAGGCACAGACCGGTCTTCCCGCTGCCGGTCATGCCCACGCAGACCGCGTGCGTCACCAGGTGACGCGAGTCGTACAGCACCAGATCGCCAAGGCTGTTCCCGGACGGGTCGCTCTCGCGACCCAGGTAGAACACGCCGAGCTTCTCAAAGTCCTTCATGGGTCCTGGTCCATTGATCCACCGGAATAGACAACAGCCAGTATTGTTTGCGAAGTTCGAGCACGTAGTCGATATAGTGCTCTTTCGGGAACTCGCCGGCGAGGAGCCGGCGCTTCAAACGGCGGATTTCGAAGCGATAGAGGTCGCTCAGGGCCTCCCTGACGAGTGCCGGGGGCGTGTTCGAACCTGGACAGAACCCGTGCCCCGCCAGCACCTCCAGGGCTTCGGGCGCGTACTCGTAAACCACGGCTCTCAAGGTATCATTCGCCGTCTCATTGTCCGGGGAGGACTTATGGCAGATGAACGGGATCAGCAGGGCGACGACGTGCTGACGAAGTCCGCGGAGATGGTTGGATCAGCACTCGGCTCCGCAGCGAACACGGTATCGCAGGCTGCGGGCACGGCCGCGTCGACGACGGCGTCGGCCGCGCAGTCCGCGGGGGCTGCCGCGGAACGCGTCACCGCGCCGGCACGGCGCGCCGTCAAACGGACCGCGAAGCGGGTTGTAAAGAGCGCGCGTCGGATGCCCAAAGTCGCCGCGCGCCGCGCGACGAAGGCTACCGCGAGGAAAAAGAAGCCGGTCGTGAAGGCGCGAAAGGCGTCGAGATCGACCACCCGCGGCAAAAAGAAAGCCGCGGGCGGTCGCAAGAAGAAATAGTTACTGGTTGGTCCCTGGCCGGCCGGCTGCAGGTTGGCCGGCCAGAGTGATCGCGTTGAACAGGAACTTGAACGTGCCGTGCGGCTGCGCGCGGAACGTAATCTCCGGTCCGAACGCGTAGACCTTTCCCTTGCCCACGGTCGCCTCGAACGCGGTCGTGCCTCCCTCGAGATAGTTCTGTCCCCATGCCCATCCGCTGCGCAGCGGCTTGTCGGAGTCGAACCACATGACCGGGCGGATGCCGCGCGCGACCGCGTTCGGCGCGAGCCGGAACACCGGGTCGTTATTGAAAAACACGTCGATGTGGTCCGCGGCGCCCGCGGCCGACGGCGCGCCTGGATCGACGGCGACGCGCAGGATCGATCCGGGAACGTAGAACTTGTCCGAGTTCAGGGGGCGATCGTGCTGTCCTGGCTCGCGCTCGATCAGGTAATCGCTGACCGGCAGATCGAGGACGTCGGCAATCCCGCGCGCAGACGATCCCGCGGCAATGACGACCCCACCCACTTCGACGAACTTCTTCACATTCGCCTCGGCCGTCGCGCCGGTGCCCGTCCCCGTCGAGACGCCGCACAGGTTGCGCAGATCGGGATCTGACGGCTGGCCGCCGCGGCCTGCCGCAGTCGCCGGCGCCGCTTCTTCGCCACCGCCGCCCCCGCGCCCGCCGCCGCCCGGGCGGAACGCAGCGCCGGACGGCATGACGATCACGTCGTACTTGGAGCGGAGCGCCGTGTCATCGAACCCGGCGCCGCAGACCACGGTGAACGGAAACTCGAAGCGTTCGAGCAGGAAACGCGTCCAGCCGGACGGCATCGAGCCGGTGGCCGTGTCCCACAGAGCGATGCGCTGCGTGGCAATCCTGATCGCGGCGGCATCGGGACGGCTGCTGGTGCCGTCGACGTTGACGCCAAGCTCCTGCGCCCCCTTCTGCACGACAGGCGTGCTCGCCGCGCTCACCGCGACGTAAAGCGAGCCCGCGGGATATGTTTTCCCGTTCGCCGTCATCGCTGCGCCGAGGCGATAGACCTCGCCGTTCGCCTTGAGCACGCGGTTCGCGATGGTGAACCCATCGTTGATCGCCGGCGAGATCAGGTACCCCGCCGTGGCGGTGCCGTTGATCTTTCCGGGCAGCGGCGACGCGAGGCCTTCCACCTGTTTGAACTGCCCGTTGACGTCGTCCCACACGCGATCGAATTTCACGCCCATCTGGTAGGCCAGGGTCCAGCCGGCGTTGTCATACGGACGCCGCGGGATCCCACGCTCGTCCATGTCGTTCGGATGATCCTGCGGCTCGAACATGTCGAGCACGTGCGCGCGGCCGGCCTGCGCGGCTTTCACGACGTAGGAACCGACCGGATAGCTCTTGCCGTTTGCCGTGAGCGGCGCGGTCACCTGCTGCACTTCGACACCGATGTAGCGCAGCGCGTTGATGAACCTCGTCGCCGTCGGGAAGTCCGGCTGGTCGGCGGTAATGATGAAGGCGCGCGGATCGCGCCGCGACGGGTCCTTCAGGACCGAGTTATACGTCGTCAGGGGCAGGCCGCCGCGGCCGCCACGGCCGCCGCCCGGACCCGGCACGGCCGCCGCCGGCGGCGCGGCCGGGAGCGCCGCCTGCAGGCGCGCCATGTCTTCATTGGAAATCGTCCAGTGGTCCTTCGAGCCGCGCTCGATCTGGTTCGATCCCATCTTGTAGATGTTGTAGAGGAACTGGTCCTTGTAGCGCGATGCGAGGTCGAGCACCGCGTAGTTCGCCGTCACCGAATAGTCGATCGACTGGCGGAAGTGCCACTCCTGCGGCTCGATCGGCGCCGGCAAGTCGGCGCGCGGCAGGATCATGCCCTGCGTCGGCGGAATCTGCATCGGCGTCGGGTTGCCGATGATCTCCGTGAGCAGCCCGATGATGTTCTGGAAGTATGCAGTCGTCCGCAGGCCGCCATTCCACCACGTCGAGTACGAGGATCCCGAGCGCATCGTGAAGCCCGGTTTCCCTTCCTGCAGAAAGCGATGGTGCATGTGCGCGCCAACCATGTCGAGGCCGGTCACGATCATCGGATCGAAGTTGTAGTTGAATGGATCGCGGAACGGAGGGGAAAAGATTACCGTGCCGGCCGGGCCGGCCTGGTGATGGTTGTACATGATCTGCGGCAGCCATTCCCAGTACATCAACTTGTTCATGTTCTGGGATTCCTTCAGGTTCGACATGTACAAGTCGCGGTTGTCGTCGTGCCCTGCGTACTTGTTATAGAGGCGCGGGCTGCAGGTGCGGCGCTGCATCGGATCGGCGCTCTGCATGTAGCACTTCGACACCATCTGCATACCGTCCGGATTCGCGTGGACGGCGATGATGATCACGTCGCGCAGGATCCGGTTCGTTTCCTCGTCATTGCGGCTGACGAGTTGATAGACCGTCTCGATCAGCTGGTGCGTGCCGACGACCTCGGTCGCGTGCAGGCCGCCGTCGATCCAGACGACCGCTTTGCCTTCCTTCGCCAGCGCTCGCGCCTGTGTCTCGCTGATGCCGCGCGCGCCGTGCAGCTGCTGCGCGATCTGCTTGTACCGATCGAGCTTCGCAAAGTTCTCGGGCGCGGTGACGATGGCGGCGAGTTGAGGACGTCCCTCCTCGCTCTTGCCGATCTCGATCACCTGCATCCGGTTCGACTCCTGGTCGAGCTTCTTCCAGTAGCCCATGAACTGGTCGTAGGTGGCGAGCTGATAGTCGTCGCCGATGTTGAAGCCGAAGAACTGTTTCGGACTGGTGACCGCCGGGGCCTTGGACTGCGCGGTGGTGGTCGACGCGGCAATGGTGAACAGCGCGGCGACAAGCGTCAGCGCGCGATAGTGGCGTATAAGCATGAGTGCCTCCCTCCGGAGGCCCCATACGTTATCAGATTGGGATTACTTGACCGGGGCGCCGATGCTCGGCGGGCCCGACTCGGGCATCGAGCCATTCATCGTCGCGCTGTGCTGATAGATGGTGCCGTCCGCGTTGGTCGCATAGAAGTGCGGATTGCCGACGGCATCGAGCGGATCCGCGAAGGCTGCGTAACCCGGCGCGGCTTCTCCTGGCGCGAGCCCGTTGCAGCTGGCCGGCGCCCCCGACAGCGCAGTGCCGGTCATCGAATAGGAATATCCCTGCTTCAAAAACGATGCGCCGGTGGTGAGCTCGGGGGGCAGGAACGCGGTGACCGCCGTCGGCGGCGCGACGCCAAGCGTTGTGTACGAGGGGGCGTAGAACCCCGACCCGCACGTGACCGCGAAACTCAATTGCGCGCTGTTGATGACGCGGAGCGTAGCGATGGCGGAGGCCGACTGCGCGACGCCGCGCGCGCGCAGCAGTGACGGCAGCGCCATCGTGGCGATCGTACAGATCAACGATGCAGTGAACAGCAAGTCGATCAGCGTGAAGCCGGACTCACCCGTCGACGAGGGCGCTTTATCTACAGGCATGGCCCACCTGGGACACTTTTCGGCACTCTTGCCATTTTTCGACAGTCTAAAAGTGACTTTGGCGCGGGTCCGGAGAGGCGCCGCCAGCGATGCGATTCGCTAAGCGGCCTTCCTGTCACCACTTGCGGCACCACCGAACCCCGCTGGCGAGCTGGGCTGCAAGCGGTGCGCCACCCATCAGCGCGTGAGTTTTCGATACTTGATGCGGTGCGGCTGGTCCGCTTCGGCGCCGAGCCGTCGATGGCGATCGGCTTCGTAGTCCTGGTAATTCCCTTCGAACCAGACCACCTTGCTGTCCCCTTCGAATGCCAGCATGTGCGTCGCGATCCGGTCGAGGAACCAGCGGTCGTGGCTGATGACCACGGCGCATCCGCCGAAGTTCAGCAGCGCCTCTTCGAGCGCGCGCAGCGTGTCGACATCGAGATCGTTCGTGGGCTCGTCGAGGAGCAGCAGGTTCGCCCCGCCTTTCAAGAGCTTCGCAAGGTGCACGCGGTTGCGCTCGCCGCCGGAGAGCTGTCCGACCTTGCGCTGCTGATCGCGTCCCTTGAAGTTGAACCATGAGACGTACGCGCGCGACGCGACGGTCCGCTTCCCGAGCTCCACTTCGTCACCGCCGCCGGTGATCTCTTCGAACACCGACTTCTCCGGTTCGAGCTCGCGCGCCTGATCGACGTAACCAACCTTTACCGTCTCGCCCAGGCGCAGCGTGCCGCCATCCGGCTGTTCCTTTCCGGTGATCATCCGGAACAGCGTCGTCTTACCCGCGCCGTTCGGCCCGATGACGCCCACGATGCCGCCGCGCGGAAGCGTGAAGTTCACATCGTCCATCAGCAGCGTGTCGCCGTAGCCTTTCTTCAGGTTGCGCGCCTCGACCACGATGTCGCCAAGGCGAGGACCCGGCGGAATGTAGATCTCGATCGATTCGATCTTTTTCGCGCCCTCTTCCTTGAGCAGATCTTCGTAGTGATTCACGCGCGCCTTGCCCTTCGCCTGCCGCGCGCGCGGCGACATGCGGATCCATTCCAGCTCGCGCTCGAGCGTCCGCTGCCGCTTGCTCTCGGCCTTCTCTTCCTGGGCGAGGCGGTTCTGCTTCTGTTCGAGCCACGAAGAGTAGTTGCCTTCCCATGGAATCCCTGACGCGCGATCGAGCTCGAGAATCCAGCCGGCGACGTTGTCGAGGAAGTAGCGGTCGTGCGTGACTGCGACAACGGTGCCGAGGTAGTCCTTGAGGAAGCGTTCGAGCCATGCCACCGATTCCGCATCGAGGTGGTTGGTCGGCTCATCGAGAAGCAGCAGGTCTGGTGACTTCAGCAGCAGCCGGCATAACGCGACGCGGCGGCGCTCGCCGCCCGAAAGCGTCTTGACGTCGGCATCACCCGGCGGCAGCCGCAGCGCGTCCATGGCCAGCTCCAGACGCGAGTCGAGATCCCAGGCATTCGCCGCCTCGATCTTGTCCTGCACCTTCGCCTGTTCCTCGAGGATCTTGTCCATTTCCTCGGGAGACATCTCTTCGCCGAACGTCGCGTTGATCTCGTCGTAGCGGGTGAGCAGCGCCTTGATCTCGGCAACCCCTTCCTCGACGTTGCCGAGGACGGTCTTGTTCGGATCGAGCTTCGGCTCCTGGTGAAGCATGCCGATACTGATCCCCTCGGCGGGCCACGCCTCGCCGACGAAGCTCTTGTCTTCGCCGGCCATGATCTTGAGGACCGAGCTCTTCCCCGCCCCGTTCAACCCAAGCACGCCAATCTTCGCGCCGGGCAGAAACGACAGCCAGATATCTTTGAGGACGACGTGGTCGGGAGGATAGACCTTCCCGAGCCCCTTCATGGTGTAGATGAACTGCGGCATAAGCTCAAGAAAGAAGAAAGACGAAAGAAGACGGAAACAGAAGACGAAACTATTGAGTGTATCGCGCGTCGGACGAAAGAAGACGGAAACGGAAGACGGAACTACTGAGTGTATCGCGCGTCGGACGAAAGAAGACGGAAACGGAAGACGGAACTACTGATTGTATCGCGCGTCGGACGAAAGAAGACGGAAACGGAAGACGGAACTACTGATTGTATCGTGCGTCGGACGAAAGAAGACGGAAACGGAAGACGGAACTCCTGATTGTATTGCGCGTCGGTGACGTTTAACACAGAGACACAGGGGACACGGAGACGCGCAGAGAATTGCGGCTGCGGATTACGCAGATCACACGAACGCCCGTTCTTACCGCCGCACGTGCCGCCGGGCCGCGCTTCGCGCGGCTGGAGATGCGACAAGGTACGCTCTGTGCGTCTCCGTGAACGTTGTGTCTCTGCGTTGTACGTCGTCTCGGCGACCTTTGTCGCCGCAGATCAGAGTGCGTCGTTCGCTCGGAGCGTCGCCGGGATCTTTGCATCCTCCGCCGGCGGCGTGAAATCTTCGCCGGGGTTGATGAAGCGATCGGACTCAAACTTGTACTGCTTGTCGTAGAGCGTCTTGTAGCGGCCCCCCATCGCGATGAGCTGGGCGTGCGAGCCGCGCTCGACGATCTCGCCGTGCTCGAGCACGAGGATCTGATCGGCGCTGCGGATCGTCGACAGCCGATGCGCGATCACGAACGTCGTGCGGCCGCGGCGCAGCGCCTTGAGACCGTCCTGGATCATCGCCTCGCTCTCGCTGTCGAGGCTCGACGTCGCTTCGTCGAGCACGAGAATGCGCGGATCGGCGAGAATCGCCCGCGCGATCGACACGCGCTGCCGCTGCCCGCCGGACAGCTTCACGCCGCGCTCTCCCACGATCGTGTCGTAGCCGTTCTCGAACTTCTCGATAAACTCGTCCGCGTGCGCGATCCGGCTGACGCGCTTGATGTCCTCGAGCGTCGCGTGCGGATTGCCGTACTTGATGTTGTCTGCCACGCTGCCGTCGAACAGGAAGTTGTCCTGCAGGACGACGCCCAGCTGCTCGCGGTAATCCCGCAGCCGCATCGATGACAGATCCTTGCCGTCCACGAGGATGCGTCCAGTGAGCGGGCGGTTGAACGCCATCACCAGACTGATCAGCGTGCTCTTCCCCGACCCGCTGGATCCCACGAGCGCCGTTGTCGTCCCCGCCGGTGCGCGGAAGCTGACGTCGTTCAGCACCAGCACGCCGGGGTTGTATTCGAAGCTGACGTTGTCGAACGTCACCTCCCCGGCGATCGGAGGGACGGCAGCCTTTGCCGCGTCTTCCTGGTCCTCGGTCGTCATCTGCAGCAGCTCGCGGATGCGATCGAGGCCGGCGAACGCTTCGCTGATCTGCGTGCCGATGGAGGCCATCTGCACGACCGGCGCAGCGAGCAGCCCGGTAAAGAGGATGTAGTTGAAGAACTCCCCGATGGTCATGTGTCCGGCAAGGATCGATTTGCCGCCGACGATGATCATGATCACGCCGATGATGCCGATGATGGCCGTCGAGAAGGCGGTTATTGCCGACACGCCGGTGATCGACTTCGCCACGTTCCGAAACAGGCGGTGCGCGCCCTTCGTGAAGACGAGCTCCTCGCGCTTCTCGGCCGTGTAGGTCTTCACGATCCGGATGCCGCCGAGCGTCTCGTTCAGTCGCCCCGTGACCTCCGCGTTGATCTTGCCGCGCTCGCGGAACAGGGGCCGCAGCCGCTTGAACGCGGTCGCCATTGCAAACCCGAACGTCCCAAGCGCGACGATGTTGGCGAGGGTCAGCATCCAGTTCAGATAAAAGAGATACGCGAGGGCGAGGATGGCCGTGACGATGCTGCCGACCAGCTGCACGAGGCCGTTGCCCACGAGGTTCCGGATGCCCTCGGCGTCGGTCATGATCCGTGAGATCAGCACGCCGGACTTGGTGGAATCGAAGTAGCGGACGGGCAGACGCGCGACGTGCGCCTCGACGCGGCGGCGCATATCCGTAATCGCGCGCTGCGCGGCGACACCGAGCACCTGCGAGAGGCCGAACGACGTGACCGCTTGAACGAGCGTCGCCGCGCCCGCGGCGAGCGCGAGCGGGACCAGCATCTCGGCCCGGTGCTTCCCGATGACGTCGTCGATGAGGTACTTCGACGTGGCTGGAAGGATCAGGCCCGCGACGCGGTTGATCAGCATCAGGACGAGCCCGACCGCGAGCCGTCCGCGGTGGGCCACGACGAGCGCTTTGGCCTCAGGCCATGCGTTCGCGTAGTCCACTTTCTTCTTTTTGGCGGGATCTTCTGTCCGGGCGGCGACGCCGGAACGACCTGCCCCTTCCCTGCCACCTCCGCCGCGCATCCCTCCGCGCAGGCCCGTGCCGGTCCCTTTCATGGAGATCATCTTAGTAGGACGCGGTCGCATTGACGGGCGTCCCTGGACGGTTCGCTTGTAGGGGCGGTTCGCGAACCGCCCCTACAGCTGTTAGAAGTTGACGCGCAGCTCGCCCACCACCGACCGTTTGATGATGTCGCCGAAGACGTGCTGCTGGATGTCCTGGTTCGCGAGGTTCGTGCCCTTGATCGACGTCGTGATGCGGTTTTTGGCCCACTTCACGCCAAAACCGCCGTTCACGAGCGTGTACGAGTCGGTCGTGCCGTGGTACCGATCGTCCAGCACGTCCTGCCAGAACGCGCTGTCCGAATAGGTGATGCTCATGTCACCCAGGAAGCGGCTCTTGTTGAAGTTGAAGCCGACGTTGAAGCGGTTCTTCGCGGGGAGGTTCAACTCACTTAGGTCGAAGTTGGCCGTGGGCGTCGCCTGGTACGAGTAGTTCGCGAACACGCCGACGTTGCGGTTCACGGTGGAGTTGACCCCGATCTCGAAACCCTTCTGCGTCGAGCGCCCGAAGTTCTGGTAGGTGTAGCTCGCCGGAAAGAACTTTGACGGCGTCGCCGCGATCGCCAGAGGCGAGATCGGCCATCCGGGCGGCGGATTGGCGGCGGTCCAGCGCAAATCCTTGTTCTCGGTGAAGAAAATGTCGTCCTTCGCACGGTTGACGTAGAACGCGGCGGACACGATCGCGCGCCCCTGCGCAACGACGCCGGTGTAGCCGATTTCGTACGAGTCGACCGACGTCTCGGTCAGATCCGTGTTGCCGCCTGCGTGGATCGGTATCAGGTAGATGCGCCCGGCGAGCGCCGGCGAGAACAGCCCGAGATTCAACGGCTCCGCGATGTTGATGTTGAGGAAGTTGTTGATCACGGACGGTGAACGGTAGGCGCGGTTGTACGAGACACGCACGGTCTGGTTCTCCTGCGGCTTCATCAGGAAGGCCACACGCGGCGAGAACACGAAGTCGTCCAGGTAATCGAACCGGTCGACGCGCGCGCCCGCGGTCACGCGATACATCTTCCCGAGGAAAATCTCGTCCTGGACGTATGCGCCACCCTCGGTGCGGTTGTCGGCGTTCGGCGCGATTGACAGGTCGAACCTGTTGAACCGGAGATTGCCGCCGTAGGTGACGACCTGCTTCTGGCTGAACGTCTGCACGTTCGAGGCTTCGAAGTCATACGTCTTCGTCAGAAAGTCGAAGTTGATCGGCTTGCCGGTCGGATCGATCGACAGCAGGTTCGCCGCGTCGCCGTTGAGAACGTTGGTGAAAAATCCGGCGCGGAAACCCTTGTTGGTGAAGTTGATCTTCCCGTAGCCCATGACCGAGCCGCTGTTGATGTCGAAGGGCCCGATACCGGTGTGCATGATGCCGTCCGTGCCGGCCGCGCCGCCGGAGAACGACCACTTCTTGCCGTCCGGCAAGTCGTAGTCCACGCGCGCGTCGAACTTCGGCTGCGTGCTCCCCTGATTCTTGTAGGTCGGGTACGCGTTGCGCGTGACGGTACAGAGCGACGCGCGGTCGCACGGAATCGCGCCCGTCGGGCGCGCGTACGCATCCTGCGTGTAGCCGCCGGCCGAAAGCTTGAAGGCCACGCGGTCGTTCACCGCCTGCGCGTGAGTCCCGCTGATGTAGAACAGCGTTCCGGCGCCCTGCCCGGCGCTGCTGCCGGCATCGCGATCGAATCCGCCGACGCCGAGCACCGCGCTCGTGCCCTGCATCTCGCGCGGCGACTTCGTGATCACGTTGACGACGCCGTTCAGTGCGTTGGCACCCCAGACGGCCGACGCGGGTCCGCGGATGACCTCCACCTGCTTGATCTCGTTCAGGTTCACAGGCAGGAAGTCCCACATCACGAAGCCGAAGAAGTCCTGGTAAAGGCTGCGGCCGTCGAGCAGCGCCAGCTGCCCAGTGGCCAGCGTGCCTGTCGCGCCGCGCGTCGTCACGTTGATGTCGCGGGCCGACACCTGCGTGATGTTCATGCCCGGGACCGCGCGGAGCAGCTCGGCGAAGTTCTGCGTCGGTGCGCTCTGGATGGTCTGCGGCCCGATGACGGTCATCGTCGCCGGAGCGTTGATCAGCTTCTCTTCCGTCCTCGACGCGGAGACGACGACGGTCTCCTCGTATTTCTGAGGCTCGTCCGGTTTGGGCTCCGGCTTCTGCTCCGGCTTCTGCTCGGGTTTCTGCGGAGTCGTCTGCGGGTCTTTCACGGCCGGGGCCGCCTGTTGCGCGCCGGCGACGGGCACCATGGCGCCGCACAGCAGCGCGGCCAAGGTAAAACGACACACAGCATTCATAAGCTCCGTCTCCTCCCGCCGCGCGGGCGATAACTCTAGGGAATGCTACGAATTAGCAATACGGATATACCACATCTCCCGGGGCCAGGTCTGCGTTTCGCCCCACGCGGGGGCCAGGTCTGTAAATCGCCCGTCGCGGGGGCCAGGTCTGTAAATCGCCCGTCGCGGGGGCCTGACCCCGCGCGACGGGCGATTTACAGACCTGGCCCCCGGTAGACTTGGCGAATGCCTAAAGCGCCGGTGCTCCCGGCAGAGGAGTGGGCGGAGTGGCCGGACGAGAAGCTTCTCGACCTGCGCATGTGCCAGCTCGGCGTAAGCATCGAGGAGAGCGTGCTTGCGGACCGGATTGCGGAATTGAACCGCGAGCTGGAGGCACACGGCCTCGTGCACTTCAAACCGCACTTCTGGCTGTCCGACGAATGGTTCTCGCCGGATGCCGTTCCGGGTGTCGCCATCCCGTTCTACCTCGCCCATCCACGGCTCGAACGGCTCGAGCGCGTTTACATGCTCGAGGTCGAAGGCGGGACTCCGGACTGGTGCTTGCGCATCCTTCGCCACGAGGCCGGACACGCGATCGACAATGCTTACAAGCTGCGGCAGCGCCGCCGCCGGCAGCAGGTCTTCGGACCTTCCTACAAGGCATATCCGCAGTTCTACGATCCAAAGCCGTACAGCAAGAGCTTCGTGCTGCACCTCGATAGCTGGTACGCGCAAAGCCATCCCGACGAGGACTTCGCGGAAACATTTGCGGTGTGGCTCAGCCAGCCTGAATGGCGCGAGCGGTATGCGGGCTGGCCGGCGCTGAAGAAGCTCGAATACATGCACGACCTGATGAACGACGTCGCGGCCAAGCGCATGCTCGTGCGGACGCATCGCCGGGTCGATCCGCTGCTGAAGATCCGGAAGACGCTGCGCGCGCACTACGAGCGCAAGCGGCGCCACTACGGGCTCGTCCATCCCGACTTCTACGATCGCGATCTGCGGCGGCTGTTCTCGGACGATCCGGCGTACGCGGGGAATATGAAGGCGGCGCGGTTCATCGCGCGTGTGCGCCGCGACGTGCGCCGAATGGTCGCGAGCTGGACTGGTGAGTATCAGTACACGATCGACCAGGTGCTGCAATCGATGCTGAAGCGTGCCAACGAGCTGAACCTCCGTCTCACGGTGCCGGAAGAACGCGCGAAGATGGACTTCCTGGTCCTCCTCACCGTGCAGACGATGAATTACCTGCATAGCGGGCGGCACCGGGTCGCGCTGTAGCGCGCGGGGTGACCCCGCCGTTGCGATGCACCGTGCAGGTGCGCACCTGGTACGCGACGCCGGCCCGTTCGTATAGCTCCGCCAGTGCACGCGTTGTTGGCGCGGCGTTGCCGTGCACGAACGCGACCAGCGACGGCCCTGCGCCGCTCAGACACACACCGAGGAGCCCGGGCTGCCTGAGCGCAAGCGCGTGGCGCAGCACCGGCACGAGCCGCTCGCGATACGGTTGATGACAGCGATCCTCGAATGCGGCCGCCAGCCCGATGGGATCGCGCTCGCTGACGGCGTGCAGCAGCAGCGCGAGCCGTTGCAGGTTGAACACGACGTCGGATGTGGGCAGCGTGGCAGGAATCGCGCGACGCGATTCCGTCGTCGCCAGCTGAATCGCCGGCGTCGCGACGACCAGCCGCCAGGCTGCCGGCCACCGCCAGCGCGCGACGGTTAGGCGTCCATCGGGGGCGACGGTGCTGCTCGTCAGTCCACCGTAGACGCCAGCCGCCGCGTTGTCCGGATGATGCTCCAGGTGAAGCGCGGCGCGCAGGATCTCGTCCGTCGTGCGCGGCCCGTCGCACAGTTCGCGCAGGCGCAGCCCGGCGATCGTCGCCGCCGCACTGCTGCCCAGGCCGGCGCGTTCCGGAATCTCGCTCTCCACCACGACCTCGAACGACGGCGGCCTCGCGACACGATGCGGCCAGAGGCGGAACGCCGCGGTGATGCCATCGGGCGCACGACGACGACGGCTCGCGAAGTGCGTCATCAAGCGGCCGCGTCCATCGTCGATCCGCCGTCGCACTGTCACGCGCAGGTACAGCGATACCGCGAGCCCCAGCGTATCGAGCCCCGGTCCAAGGTTGCCGATAGACGCGGGCACGCAGATCGACGCGGCGGCGTCGGCTGCCCGGACGCTCACGCGACCACCGCCTGGTCCAGCACGCGGCGCACTGCGTCGTAGTCGTTCGCGACTTCCACTGGCCGGTTCGTCGTCGATGCGGACTTGAACGCACTGAACTTCAACCCATTCGCCGTAGACACCACGACGACGCGGTCGTCGGAACCCACCGCGCCCCGGCGCGCCAGTTTCACTAGCGCCGCCAGCGCGACGCCAGTCTGCGGGCAGGTGAAAAGCCCATGTCGGTCAGCGGCAACGGCTGCGGCTGACAGTTCCGCTTCGCTCGCCTGCTCCACAAAGCCGTTGGTCGCCCGCACTGCACGAATGGCCTTGCCGATCGAGACGGGATTGCCGATCTGGATCGCGGACGCAAGCGTCGTCTTCGCCGCGATCGGCTCGAAATGCCAGCCATTGCGCGAGGCTCGATACAGCGGATTCGCGGCTTCCGCCTGGGCGACCACCAACCGCGGCAGCCGGGACGTGAGACCGAGCGCACGCAGCATCTCGAAACCGGCGTGGAGCGCGCTGACGTTGCCGAGATTGCCACCCGGGACGACGACCACGTCGGGCACGTCCCAGCCAAGCTGCTGCGCGATCTCGATCGCAACGGTCTTCTGACCTTCGAGGCGGAGGCTGTTCATCGAGTTGGCGAGATACAGTCCCTCCTCTTCGGCGAGCCGGCGCATCAGCGCCATGCATGCATCGAAGTCGCCGTCCACGGACAGCACCATCGCTCCGCTCGCCAGCGGCTGACTGAGCTGCGCCTGCGTCGTTTTTCCCTGCGGCAGGATTACGACCGCGGGAATGCCGGCGGCCGCGGCGTATGCGGCCAGCGCGGCAGACGTGTCGCCGGTGGATGCGCAGCCGATCGCTCGAATCGCGTAGCCATCGGCGATCATCTGGCGCACCGACGACACGAGCACCGTCATGCCGAGATCCTTGAATGACCCCGTCGGCGAGTTGCCGCACATCTTGATGCGCAGTTCGCCGACACCCATCTCGCGCGCGAACCGATCGACCGGCAACAACGTCGTCGCTCCCTCGCCGAGTGACACGATGTGCCGGTCATCAATCCATGGCGCGACCCATTCCTTTTTTCCCCAGACGCCGGATCCGTACGGCCACGGCGCGCGACCATATCGGCCGTCGAAGAGTGCCTTCCAGATCTCAGGAGTCCGCTGGCGCAACGGCTCGAGATCGTGGACGACCTCGAGAAGATCGCCGCAGGTGGCGCATCGATACCGCGTCTCCTGGACCTGGTACTCGCCGTCACACCCCGACACGCAGCGCAATGTGGCGCGGCCGTTCATGCGACCACCTCGCGAACGTCCGCGGCGATGATCGGCATGGCGAACGGTTCGACCGCGTGGAAGTCGAGCGCGTGAATTCCGTCAAGGGCGGCTTCCACGGCGTGCGGAGGAGCAGCGTCGATCGTGACGACGAATGGGCGGGCGGCAGCGGGGAATCCCGGTTCCTGCAGGATCGCATCGATGTTGATGCCCTGCGCGGCGAGGATCGACGCGAGCGACGCGATGATACCTGGACGATCGCGCACGGTGAAGCGCAGGTAGTACGGCGTCGAGGATGCGCGCGAGACGTCGCGGACGCGGACGAACGTGCGGGGCGGCGACGGCCTGGCGCGTCGCGCAATTGCGAGCACGTCAGAGATGACGGCCACGGCAGTCGGATCCCCACCGGCACCGCGGCCGCCGAACGTCGTGTTGCCGCCGAGCTGTCCCGTGACGGTGACGAGGTTCTCGCTCCCACTCACGCGCGCGAGCGGCGAGTCGAGTGAAACGAGCGACGGGCCGACGCCTGCGCTGAGCTGATCGCGCGAGCCCTCGCGCGAGGCCCAGGCGATCTGCCGGATGGTGCACCCCAGTCGCCTGGCGTACGTGAAGTCGAACGGCGTGACCGGTTCGATCGAGCGCGTCGCAATCGCTTCGGCCGGCGCTTGAATGCGGAAGCCTACCATCGCGAGGATCGCGAGCTTTGCCCGCGCATCCAGCCCTTCGACATCCTGGGACGGATTCGCCTCGGCAAAACCGAGCGCCTGCGCCTCCGCCAGTGCCGCAGCAAACGGCGCTCCCTCCCGCTCCATCCGGCTGAGGATGTAATTGCACGTCCCGTTCAGGATTCCCGTGAGCGCCGTGAGCCTGTCACCCGCCAGGCCCCCTTCGATCGCGCGAATGACCGGGACCCCGCCTGCCACTGACGCCTCGAATCGCAGCTGGCAGCCGTGCGCCGCGGCAAGCGCCAGCAGTTCGGGGCCGTCGTGCGCCATGACCTGTTTGTTTGCGGTCACGACGGAGATGCCGCGTTCGAGTGCGCGGCGAATCCAGCGTGTGGCCGGATCCCGTCCGCCGATCAACTCGATGAACACGTCGAGGTCCTCGCCGAGCAGCTCGTCGATCGAGTCGGTCCAGCGAACGAGATCGCCGGCGGGCCCGCCGCGACGCTCGCTCGCGCGCCGATTGAGGATCGCGACCAGATCGATCCCCGGCTCCTGCTGTAACTGCCGTGCCACCGACCGGCCAACCGTGCCGAAGCCCGCGAGGCCCACGCGCAGCGGGGCGCGACGCGCGCTCATGACCGGCTCACCTCCGCCGCTTCGCGGGCCGCTGCAAACCGGTCGTGCAGCCGGCAGACGAACCGGCTCGCATCCTCGTCGTCCACGACGACGGCAAACGCTTCTGATCCAGGTGGACGCGACACAAGATGCACGCGCCCATCGTCAAACGCCGACAACGCTTCGGTGACGAAGCCTGGCGACGTGCAGAGCCTGTCGCCCACGGCACAGACCGCGGCAAGCCCGTCTCGCACGCGCAACTCCGCAAACGAATCGACGCGGGCACGGAAGCCGTCTGGGTCGATCAGGCCATCAACGGCAAGGCGAAGCCGATCGGGATGCACTTCGCCGACGACGACGTGGATGTGCGCATCGGCAAGCGCCTGCAGCGCACGCGCGGCGAACGCGCCATTGGCGGTGCCTTTCGACGCGAGTTCGAGCAGGCACAGCCCGGTGCGCGACGCGATGGCTGCATAGCCCTCGCCGGTGCCGAAGGCGTCGATTCGCGTTCCGGGCGCCTCCGGCCGGCGTGAATTCAGCACGCGCACGGGGATGTCGCGGGCCGCCGCCGGCTCGAGCGTCTTCGGGTGCAGGACTTTCGCACCGAACATCGCGAGCGTCGCGGCATCCTCGTACGACAGCGCCGGTACGACGCGCGCGTCGGCGACAACGCGAGGATCCGCCGAGAGCACGCCATCGACGTCGGTCCAGATCTCGATTTCATCGGCAAGGAGACTCGCGCCGAGGATCGCTGCCGTGTAGTCCGAACCGCCGCGTCCGAGCGTCGTCGTCGCGCCGTCAGGCGAGGATCCGATGAAGCCGCCGAGGACGACGACGCGATCCGAGGCGAGCGCCGGACGCACCGTGCGTTCCACCGCGCGATCGGTGGCGCCGCGATCCGGTTCGGCGTGGCGGTGCCGTCCGTCGGTACGGATCACGTGGCGTGCATCCAGCCACTGCGTGGGAATGCCCGCGTCGGCGAGGCGCGTGGCGAGGATGCGGCTGCTCCACAACTCGCCGGCGGCGAGGAGCTTGTCAACGGACACCGCATCGGCCGCACGAGCGTCCGCGATTGCGTTCAGGGTGCGCGCAACGCCGCGGGCGATTCCGCCGGTCGCATGCGCGAGCATCTGCCGGGCGAACACGTCGCGGACGGGCGCGGCAAGCGTCGTGTGGCGCGCGATCAGCGCGGCGAGCATGGCGTGCGCCGCGGCGCGATCCGTCACCACGGTACCGGCCAGCGCCAGGAGCGCGTCCGTCACGCCGGCCAGGGCCGAGACGACGACCACGCGCGGTCCAGGGCGTCCGCCGATGATCGCGACTACGCGGTCGATCGCGTCACCGTCTGCCACGGACGTTCCGCCGAATTTCAGCACCCGCATTTCAACGCTCCCTGAAAAACAAAAAGCCCGCCGGAAGGTCATTCCGGCGGGCTGCATCACGCGTAGAGTGAAGGAGATTTCAGATCATGTGATGCACGTACCGCCGGACACGCAAATTCGCTGGGCCCGAATTCGCGTCATGGTCGTCCATGTAGTGGCGGTAGTGGCGCAGAACATCAGACCTGGAGTATACACGGCAACCTCGCCGCTTCAGCAGCCATGCGCATTCGGCATAGGTCCGATGCGCTTCACTGATTCCGGAGCATAACGGTGGGATCGACGCGCCCGGCGCGCCGCGCGGGAAGATAGCTCGCGAGCGTCGCGACGAGCGCCAGCGCAATAACGACCAGCGCAAACACGACCGGATCGGTCGGACTCGTGCCGAACAACACCCCTTCGAGCACGCGCGTGCCGGCGTAGGCCGCGCCGGTGCCAAGCACGAGCCCTGCCGCAATCAGTTTCCACGCAGACGCAAGAATCAACCGCACGATGCGCGTCGGCGTGCCACCGAGCGCGAGACGGATGCCGATCTCGCGGAGGCGCCGGCGCACGCTATATGCCGTCACGCCGTAGAGGCCGACGCTGGCAAGGCCGAGCGCGACGAACGACAGTCCGCCCATCAGCAGAGCAATGAAGCGCGACGGCTGCGACTGCTCCCGGAACAGCGCTGCCATCGTCATCACATCCTCGATCGGCTGATCGGGATCCACGGCGCGCACGGCTGCGCGCAGGTAGGGCGCGAGCGACGCGGCATCCTTCGGGGCGCTGATTAACAGCGCCATGTCATGACCGGGCTCGGACGCGAAGGGCACGTAGGCGAGCGGTCTCGGCCTTGCGCCGATGACACCGCTGTTGACGTTGGCGACGACGCCGACGACGGTCCGCCACGGCTTGTCGCCGAAGCGGATCCGCTGTCCCAAAGGAGAGCCGCCCCAGATGTGCGACGCCATCTGCTCGTTGACGATCACGACGTCCGATCCATCCTGGGCGCTGAACTCGCGCCCTTCCCGCATGCGCGTACCGAGCATGCGGAAGTAGCCCGGCGTGATCGAATAATAGAACCGCGGAGAAGCACCCTCCGGCACGGACTCGACACCTTCGACTGTCACCTGCCGAAACCGGGTGCCGAAACCGCCAAAGAAAGTCGAGCTCTGGATCGCCGCCTTCGCTTCGGGCCCACGCGCGAGCTGCTCGAGAACGTTCGTGGCGAAGACGTTCACGGATGCTGGTGTGCTGTAGCGAAGTTGCGGCAGCGATACATCCCCCTCGAGCACGTGCGTGGGGTCGTAGCCCGGATCGAAGCGCATGGTGCGCACCACGGTCTCGATCAGCAGCCCGGCCCCTGCAAGCAACGTGAGCGCGAGCGCGAGCTGCACGATGACCAGACCGCCGGCGACGCGGCGCCCGCGCCGTCCGCTCGTCGATCCGGCGCCTTCCTTCAGCGCGTCCTGCGGATCGCGGCGCGAGGCCATGACTGCAGGACCGAGGCCAAAGAGAATCGACGTCGCCAGCGTGATCGCCAGACAGAACGCGAATACGTGCCAGTCGACGCCGAAACGGATCCAGTACGGCGGGTCGATCCCGAAGGACGACACGATCACGCGGCTCGCCCACAGCGCGAGGATCAAGCCGAGCGCGCCGCCGGCGACGCCGAGCACCAGGCTCTCAGCGAGCACGAGCTGGACGACTCGCGATCGTGACGCGCCGATCGCCATGCGGATCGAGATCTCGCGGCTGCGTTCCGATGCGCGGACGAGCAACAGGTTGCTGAGATTTGCGCAGGCGATCAGCAGCACGAAGGCGACAGCCCCGAGCAGCACGGCCGACGGCGCGATCGTTTCTTCCGTCATCGAACGATGGAGCGTGCGCACGCGCACCGACCACGGCCCTTTCGCGAAGGACCGCATTTCCGCGGCGGCGGTCCCCACGTCAGCACCCGGCTTCAGACGCGCGATTACCGCGATTGAACGCTCGGTCGGTTTCTGGGCGTGCCGCGCGGGCGCGAGTGGCATCCACACCTGCGCGTATTCAGGGAAACGGAATCCATCCGGCATGACGCCGATGACGGTGTAGTCGGCGCCATCGATCCTGATCGCATTCCCGATCGCCCGTGGATCGCCGCCGTATCTCCGCCGCCACAACACGTCGCTCAATAGCGCCACGGGTTCAGCGCCAACGCGGTCGTCATCCACCGAGAATCCACGCCCGATTACGGGCTGGACGCCGAGGGTCGGGAAGAGATCCGCCGATGTCAGCGCCGCGCCGACACGTTCCGGTGAGACACCGCCAGAGACCACGACGCGCATTTCTTCGTATCCGCCCATCGTCGCGAACGACTGCGCCGCTGACTGCCACTCTCGGAGCGTGGGATATGCGGTCCCGACCGCACAGCCCGCGCACAGCTCCGTCGTGCTCGTCTCTTCAATGTCCACCAGCGTGGAGGGATCCGCGAACGGCAGATCCTTGAACTGGATCGCGTTCACGAAGCTGAAGACGGCGGTCGTGGACGCGATACCGAGGCCGAGCGAAAGGATCGCGGTGATGACGAGGGCGGGTGCGCGCCGCAAGGTGCGGCAGGCATAGCCGACGTCCTGGAGGAACCGCGGCAGTGTCAGCATCATGCTGGAAGGACGTTCGCGACGGAGAACCGTTAACGCGGCTGCGTCAACCCAGCTTTCGAACCAGATCTTCGAGCGCATTCCCGTGAAGCCGCGCGTACGCCTTCCGCTCCGCCTTATCGCGGCTGATGCCCCAGGCCTGCAACAGCGTTCGAATCGATTCGGGCGGCTGCTGGGCGACGAACAGCACGTCGCCACCGGGAGCAGGCCTTGTCACAACCGCGTGAAGCGGCCCGGCCGCAGCGGTCGCGAAGCTGCGCATCCAGCCGGCCGCGCGCGCATCGCTCATGTCCTCAGGCGCATCGCCGACGCTGCCGTCGACAGCAACGATGAGGATGTGCGGCTTCAGCCCGTCATGCTCGGCCGTGAGGTCCGCGAGAAGAGCGGCGAGCGACCAGCGCGTCAGGTGCGTCCAGTCGCGCGCCACGGAGTCGTGACCGGCTGCCTTCCAGAACCACACGAGATCCGTGGAAAGCATCGCGTCGGCGCGCTCGCGTGGATCGCTGCCAAAGATGTCGGCGGCGTACGCGATCGGACCGTTTTCGCGCAGGTAACATACGAGCGCCGCGCGCGCCCTGTTCCCTCCGCGAAAGCGTCCGAGAAACCAGTCCACGTCAGGGAAACCTTACGGTAAAATCGCCGGTCATGCGCATCCAGTCTAGCGTCTGTTACGGTCTCGCCGCGCTGGCCGCCATTCCACTCGTCACAGCACTTTCCGCCGAGGCTCCGCCGCCGTCTGCTGCGTCCGTCCCGACATTCACCAAGGACGTCGCGCCGATCCTCTACAAGAACTGCACGACGTGCCATCGGCCGGGGGAGATCGCGCCGATGTCGCTGCTCACGTACGAAGACGCGCGGCCGTACGCGCGCGCGATTCGCGAAGAAGTCGGCGAAGGACACATGCCGCCGTGGCATGCGGACGCACCCGCCGGCACGTTCGAGAACGAACGCCGGTTGACCGACGAAGAGAAGAAAACGCTGTTCGACTGGATCGCCGGCGGCGCGCCGAAGGGGGATCCGAAGGACCAGCCGCCGCAGCCGCAGTACACCGAGGGATGGTCGATCGGCAAACCGGACGTCGTGTTCGAGATGCCGGAGGACCACAAGGTCCCCGCCAAGGGCACCGTCGCCTACGAATACTTCTACATCCCGACGAATTTCACCGAGCCGAAATTCGTGCAGGCGCTCGAGGTGCGGCCCGGCAATCGCAAGGTCGTGCACCACGCGCTCGTGCAGTACCAGGCGAGGCCCGATATGACGCGCACGCCCGTGCTGAAAATGAAACCCGAATGGCAGCGCCTGCCCGAACCGACGCTGGGCGACCGCCAGCCACACCGCGAGCAGGGAGTCCCGACGAGACTGATTGGCACCTACGCGCCCGGCACCAGCGCACAGGTGTTCCGTCGGGGCACGGCGCTCCGCCTCGAAGCGGGAGGCGTGATGGAGCTGCAGATGCACTACACGACGAACGGTAAGGAGGCCACCGATCGCACGAAGATCGGCCTTATCTTCTCCAAGGACCCGTCGCCACGTGAAGTGCGTCCGAGCGCGTTCTTCAACAGCACGCTGTCGCTGCCGGCCAACTCCACCGACACATCGGTGCCGGGCGAAGTGGAATTCCTCCAGGACACGATCGTGTATGGGCTCTTCCCGCACACGCACCTGCGCGGCAAGGCGTGGGATTACAAGCTCGTGCTGCCGGATGGTACGACCAGAACGATCCTGTCGGTGCCGCGCTACGACTTCAACTGGCAGACGTACTACATGTTCAAGGAGCCGCTGCAGGTACCGAAGGGCGCGAAAATCGTGTCGACCGCCTGGTACGACAACTCGCACGGCAACCGCTCGAACCCGAACGCAGAGATCGAAGTGAAATGGGGCGATCAGACGTGGGAAGAGATGCAGTACACGGGTCTGCTCTTCTCTCCCATGACGCCGCCGAAACCGGCAGGCAGCGACGCCAAGCCCGGCGGACAACGGTGATGGGCAAGATGCAGCCGGAGCGGCGCCCCGCCGGGATCAAATACGCGGAAGGGATGGAGCCGCCGGATAAAAAGGACGCGCCCCGCGTGAAGGGTCTGAGCCTGTTTCCACGGCCGGGGCCCCTTCGACCTTCGAATCCTTCGACAATCGAACGGGCCCCTTCGACCTCCGAATCCTTCGACAATTGAACGGGCCCCTTCGACCTTCTTCGCATCCTCCGACTCCTTCGCGTTCAGAATCGCACCGATGCGCGCTCGATCAGCCGCCGCGCGCGGGAGCGGCGGATGGCTTCGACGTTGCGAGCGCGACGAGGGCCGCGGCGCACTCTTCTGTCTTTGCTGATTCAACGACGAGGCGGCGAGTAGGGCCCGAATCGGACACCGTGAAGAACCCCGACGCCGGATGGATGGCGTAATACAGTGCCGCCACGTCGTTCAGCGCGATGGTCGATTCGCCGGACGCGCGGCAGGCATCCAGCACGGGGTTCGCAGACGCCCACGTGAATCCGTTCTCGACACGCGATAACGGCAGCGACAGCGCGTCGCCGATCTCGTGTCCGCAGAAGATCACTGGAACCGGCAGCGCGGCCACCAGCGCGCTCAGCGCCGCCGCGTCCTGGCTGGCGCCTCCTGCGTCGACGATCATCACGCGCTTCACCCGCTGCTTGTATTGCCCGATCGTGCCGGCGAGCTCCACCGATCGCGCGAGCGCCGTGGCCGGCGCGCTGAGGATGACAACGGTTTCCGCGCTGAAAGTGACGGCATTTCTCAGCAGCGCCTCAGGCTGTCCCGTGTCCGCGATCCGGTGAATGCTGCGCACGTACCGCGGGGCGCCGTCCTCGCGCTTCTTCGCGACGACGGTCTCGACCATTGGCGCGCTCGTCGGCGGTGACGCCGCCGCAAAGCCAATCGGAAGCACGGCGTTGCTGCTGGGGGTGCGCGATTGTCCGGTGTAAAAACGCGCGACGATATCGCAGAAAATCGCGGCGTCGAGCCCGGCGTTCGAGACGCAGATGCCGCCGACGCGCGCCTCTCGACGGCTGGCGGACACGTACAATGCGCCGAGCGCCAGCGCGGCATCGGCCCGCGCCATCGTCGTGTTGTAGACGACGCCCGCGGGCGCCGGGAACGCCCTGGGCTCTTGGCTCATGAAAGCGAAATGCCGGGCAGTCTCCCCGTCGAGTCGCCGACGTGCTCGGGACGCACGCCCACGCGGTGCAGCATCGTCAGGAACAGATTGGTGACGGGCGTTTCGCGCTGGTAGATGATGTGGCGCCCGGGAGCGACGAAGCCGCCGCCGCGGCCGGCCAGCACAGTGGGAAGCTGGTCGTGCGTGTGCACGTTACCGTCGGACAGCCCGCTCCCGTAGACGATCATCGACTGATCGAGCAGGTTCGAATCCCCTTCCGGAGTGTTCTTCATCTTGATGAGGAACTCCGCGAAGAGCCTGGCGTGCAGCTCGTTGATCTGCCGCACCTTTGCGAGCATGTCCATGTTTCCCTGGTGATGCGTCAGCGGATGATGCCCGTCGTTCACACCGATTTCGGGGTACGCGCGCACGGACCCCTCGCGGCCGACGATCATCGTGGAGATGCGCGTGACGTCCGCCTTGAACGCCAGGACCATCATGTCGGTCATCAGCCGGAAATAATCGGGGAACTCGATGGGAACGCCAAAGGGCTTGTCGATCCCCGGTTCGATGACCGTTCCCTCGGCGGCGGCGCGATCGACCTGCTCTTCGATCTCGCGGAGCGACGTCAGGTATTCGTCGAGTTTGCGGCGATCGGTGCCGCCAAGGGCGGACTTCAACCGGTTCGTCGTGCCGAGCACTTCGTCGAGGATGCTCTGGCGCATCGCGATCCGGCGCGCGCGGGCAGCAGCCGGCTCGTTCGCATCCGATCCGAAGAGGCGCTCGAACAACGCGCGCGGATCCGAGATCGGAGGCAACGGCTGCGTTTCCGTCTTCCACGCGAGGTTGTAGGCGTACGCGCAGGAATAGCCGCTGTCGCAGTTGCCCGCCTGGCGTGCTTCCTCGAGGCCGACTTCCAGGGACGGCAGACGCGTCTGCCTGCCGATTGCTTCGGCGGCGATCTGGTCCGCCGAGATCCCGAGCTTTAGATCCGCGCCCGCGGTCTTGAAGACCTGCGCACCGGTCATGTACGAGCCGAGCGCGCGGCCATGATCGCCGGCCCCGTCCTGTAGCGGACGTCCCCAGTGCGTCGTGAGATTCGAGAGGACGAGGATTTCGTCCTTGATCGGTTCGAGTGGCGAGAGGATCGCGGGCAAGGTTCCCAGCGTGCCATCGGCGGCGGGCGTCCAGTGCCGCATGTCGATGCCGTTGGGCACGTAGAACCAGGCGAGGCGGATCGGACCGGTCGACGCAGCGGCGTGCGCGAATGCCGGCGTCATCGCGTCGAGGAATGGCAGGGCGATCGTGGTCCCGAGTCCCTTGAGCACCGTCCGACGCGAAAGCGATTTGCCCGTAACGATCATTGTCCCTTCGCCTCCTGCAGACCCGGCTTCCGCTCGCCGCGCCGCTGCTGGAACGGAACACTCTCCACGATGGCTTGCACCAGGGCCTGGATGCGATACCCGTCGGCGGCCGTCTTTACGACCAGCTCTTTCACGACGAGCCGGTCGAAGGGCTCGACCCCGCGTCCGAGCGCATACGTCAGCATACGCTCTGCGAGGCTGCGGGTGAACTGGGTCATCCGGCTGCGAAGCAACGCCTTCAATTCCGCTGGGCCGGAAAACGTCTGTCCGCCGGGAAACGTGCCCGCTGCATCGATGTCGAACGCGCCGTCCTTCGTGCGCCAGCGTCCGACCGCGTCATAGTTCTCGAGGCCGAATCCGAGAGGATCCATCTTGTTATGGCAGCTCGCGCAGATCGCGTTCTCGCGGTGCTGCTCGAGCTGCGCGCGGTGCGAGACGGCAACGCCGATCGCCTTCTCGTCGAGGGGCGGCACGTCACCTGGAGGCGGCGGCGGGGGCGCGTTCAGGACCGTTTCCAGCAGGTACTTCCCGCGCAGCACGACGGATGTTCGCGTGGGATAGCTGGAGACGGTGAGCACGCTCGCCTGCGTGAACACACCGCTGCGCTCGTCCGTCGTCAGCTCGACGCGGCGGAAGTCCGGTCCCTCGATGCCAGGGATGCCGTAGTGTCTCGCGAGCCGGCCGTTCAGGAACGTGTACTTGCCGTCGATGAAGTCGGAGATCGGCCGGTTCTCTCGCATGACGGCGTCGAAGAACAGACGCGTCTCCGTCCGCATCGCATCGCGCAGTTCTGCGTTCCACTCGGGGAATTTCGTCTGATCGCGCGTTACGGCATCGAGGCTGCGCGTTTCGAGCCACTGCGCCGCGAACGTGTCGGCGAGGGCGCTCGCCTTCGGATCCGCGAGCATCCGCTTCACTTGGGCGGCAAGCACAGGCGGAACGTGCAGCCGGTTGGTCTCGCCGAGGCGAAGCAGTTCCTCGTCCGGCATCGAGCTCCAGAGGAAATAACTGAGGCGCGACGCGAGCTCGACGTCGCTGACCCGCGCGATGGTCCCCGGCAGCGGATCCTTTTCCACGCGAAAGAGGAAATGCGGCGAAACAAGGATCGCCGCGAGCGCGAAGTGCAGGCTTTCGGTGGGCTTGTATCCGCGCGCCGCGGCCTTTGCGTAGACACGGTGCAGCGCCGCCAGATCGAGAGGGGTGACCGGCCGCCGATACGCGCGATGCGCAAGCGTTCGAAGAATCCTGTTGACGCACGCCGCACCCGACGCCGGGTCGCAGATGAGCGCCTTCTTCTTCACCGTTCGCGGAACAGCAGGCTTGAACGGGCCGGCCACTTCGATGAACTCGGGAAAGATATTCACGTTGACGTCGCCGCGCGACTTCATCGGGATTGATTTCAGGGTTTCATCATCGACGAATGCGGCGCGGAACGTGTGCTCGTTCGCCGGCAGGAACACGCGCGTTTCGTGCAGTGCGCGCTGCGTGGCGCCTCCCTGCTTGTTCACGGCGCTGATCTGGACCGGCACGCTGACCGTCTTAACGGGTTCGCCGTCGACGGTGATGGCAAGCGTGACGGGCGGATCGTCCGCGCCGCGATGGCCGGTCAGGCCGACACGGATGGCGTATTCGGCGTCGTACTCGAGGATGTCCTTCAACTCGATGACGCCGTCGCCGACTTTCCTCACGCGGCTGCGGCGCGTGAATACGCCCGGCGCGGGCAGCGGCGCGCCGCCGACCGCGCGCGCGGCAATCTTCTCTGCTGCCGAGAGGTAGCGCTGCATCAGCGCCGGCGAGACCGTCAGCACGTCGCCGATGTTGTCGAACCCGTATCCGGAATCGTCGGGTGGGAACTCGTCGCTCGCGCGGAAATCCACGCCGAGCAGATCGCGGATCGTGTTCGCATACTCCGTCCGCGTGAGCCGGTGTACTGGCACGTGACCAGGATCGGGCTTCAGCTCGCGATCGGCGCGCGCGAACTCCGCCTCGACGAACGCGACGAGCGCGGTCCGCTCGTGGATCGACAGCGGCTCCTCATCGGCAGGCGGCATCTCACCCGCCTTCAGCTTCTCGACGATCAATTCCCACGCGTCCCGTTTCGCGCTCAGCGAGGCAGGATCTAGGAACGTTGCAACGTTCAGACCTGCGTTCGCTTTCTTCTCGTTGTGGCAGCGGCTGCAGACTTCGTCGAGGACGGGACGCACGTCGCGGTCGAAACTCGGTGGCGCGGACGGCTGCTGCGCGTGACCTGTGGGCCGCGCGGCGACCAGGCTCAGGCTGAACACGAGCGGAAAGACGGCGGACGAAATCCTCATTGCCTGGTCGGGGTCTTTCGCTGGGCCATGTAGGCGGATACATCCTTGGACGCCTTGGTCTCGACGCCCGGCTTCTGCAGGAACCCGAGATCGCGGAACCAGTCGATGAAGCGCTCGTGCCACGTGCCGAACGGCTCGCCGTTGCGATCCTTCATCCCATTCGCATGGACGCCATTTCCGTAGATGTGCATCTCGAGATTGGGCACGCGCGCCCGCAGGAACGCGCCGAAATAGTCGTCCGCCCATATCGCGTGCTGCGCGTCTCCCGATCCTGCGCTGACAAGGAAGGTCGGCGGAGCATCCGGCGGAATAGGAGTCTTCGGATCGCGCGCGAACGGCGTCGGGCCGGGATACACGAGACCGACGAAATCGGGCCGTGAACTCTGTCCTGCGAGCGGATCGCCGGCTCCCCCGTTTGCCTTGTCGAACGGTTCGTATTCGACCGCCGCGCACGCGGCCAGTTCCGCGCCCGCGGAAAATCCAACGATGCCGATCTTATGAGGGTCGACGCCAAGCTCCGCGGCGTGAGCGCGGATGAGGCGAACCGCCTGCTGTGCGTCGTACACCGCGTCGGTCTGCGCGTTGTAGCCATCCTTGCGCAGACGATTGCGCAGGATCGCGGTGTTGACGCCGTAGTTGTAAAAGAAGTGGACGAAGTCCGCCGCTTCGGTGCCCACGTTCAGCGTGTTGTGACCGCCACCGGCAACGAGGACGACCATCGCACCGGTGTTGATGCCGCGATCGACCGGGTGAATCTCGATCGACGGATTATGGATGTTGACGATGCTCTGGATCCGTCCGGGGACGGACTGCGCCATGTTGTACACCTCGGGCTCGGCGACGCGATCCATTTTGAGGAATGGCGAACCCGAAGGAAAGAGCGGAATGACGCGTCCACCGGCGACAATGGGCTGCGGCGCATAAGGCGTCGCAGCAGGGACGTTCTGCGCGCCGGCCGCTGTCGACCCGACGACCAACGCAACGAGTGACGCGGCAGCAAACCGGCGGAGCGCCATAGTCGGCACAGTATGGATGACGGCCTGTGTCAAGATCAATGCACGCGATGCAAATCCTTCTGCGGTTTGCCGGAGCTCTGCTGCTGCTGGCGGCGGTCTCGGCGCGATCGGCGGCGCACGATCCGATCACGACGAAAGTGACGTTCGGACGCGAGGTTCGCGCCATCCTGGCGGCGCGCTGCGTCACGTGCCACTCGGCGCGCGGCTCCGCCCCGATGCCGCTCACGACGTACGACGAAGTCCGTCCCTGGGCCCGCGCCATCAAGGAGCAGGTCCTCGCGCGCCGCATGCCGAAGTGGGATGCCGCGCGCGGCTTCGGCGCGTTCGCGAACGATCCGACACCGACGCCGCTCGAGTCGGCGCTCATCGTCTCCTGGGTGGACGGCGGCCTGCCGCGGGGCGCTGATACGTCCCCAGTCCGCGCAACTTCCGGCTTCATCCGGCAGTCCGACCAGCTCGTAAGTATTCCAGCCGCGGGGAACGCGGGAAGCACCAGCGCCGGCGCGGGATGGATATCGGGCTGGAGTTTCGAGCCGGGGGATCCGCTCGTCTCGAGCGCCACGATCGGCTCCAGCGCGGGGCCGATTGGCACGTGGGTGGGGGGCGACGCTCCCGTCGTGCTCCCGCCTGGCAGCGCCATTCAGGTCGGAGGACGGATTCGCGTCGAGGTGCGACGCCGCGCCGCCGCCGACTTCGAATCACCGTTCACGCCGCGCGCGTCTCTCCTGAGATTGCGGATCGAATCCGGCGAACCGACTGAAGCCGTGTGGATCGAACAGGTCGCCTGCGGCGCCGCGCGGAACCGGGCCGGTGCGCTGCTGGCCGTCCGGCCGATTCTTGCGGCAGGTGCATCGGCACGGCTGTGGGTGCAGCGTCCCGGCGCACCTGCCGCGATCGTCGGTTGGTTCAGAGACTTCGATCCCGGATTCGCGCGCGCTTACTGGCTCGCGAGACCGCAGGATCTACCACTCGACGCGCGGCTGCAGTCGGATGCGCCGTGCAGCCTGGATCTCACGCTCACGGCACGTCGATAACGAAGGGGATCGTGGACACGACGCCGCGGCGTTGCACCTGCAGCCACAGCTTGTAGCGCCCGGCACGCGGAATGATCGGTGCGAACGTGAGTCCGGGCGCGCGATTGTCATCAGGATGCCCATGGATCGCCTCGGTCAGATCGACCGGCACGATCAGCATGTGGGCGCGCGCACCAAGATACGGCTCGAGGTCCGAAATCTCGACGCCTGACGAGGCGTCGTCGATGCGGAACGCCAGCTTTGATACTTCACCCGCTCGCAGCTTCGACGCGTCGACGGTGACGCGCATGCCGTCGACGACTTTCGGCGCCGAGTCGATGGCAGGCGGACGCGCCGCGTCGAGTGCGGGTCCGGTCGTAAACACCTGCTGAAACATCTGCGCGGTTCCCCCTTCAGGCAGGAACTCGGCGATCGCCATGTAGGGGCCAGGACGCGGCAGCGCGAGATCCAGCATGAACACACCGTCGGGCTGCTGCACGGGATGCTCGTGCGCAAAGAACTGGAGGCCGTCACCGACCACGAACAAATGCATCGGCTGCTCATGGACGATCGCGAATCGCCGCACGGGTGTCTGCGCGGGGGATTTCACCGCAAGCCGCAGCCGCACGCCGTTGATCGTCGGCGTCGCGCGCAGATCGACCGGATACGTCGCGAACGTCGCCGCTGGCATCTTCACCAGCGCCATGCCGCAGATAGGACACTTGCCGCGCGCATCCGACTGCTGGTCAGGATGCATCGGGCACCAGAACTGCGCGAGCAGCAGACAGACGGCCAAGGCGTAGATCACGGGACAGCCTTGACGGACAGCATGTCCATGATCTGCGAGGGCATCGCGTCGACGTTCAGCTCGCCGCGTTCGGAGAGCCGCACGAGCGCCGCGGCGACGGCGGGATCAAAGTGGTGGCCGGCCCCCTTCTCGATCATGCGGATCGCTTCGTCTGCCGTCATCGCATCGCGATAGGCGCGCGCGGACGTGAGCGCGTCGTAGAAGTCCGCGACGCACAGGAGACGGCCGAGGAATGGGATCTCGATGATTGCCGCGCCGAGCCGGACCAGGTCGCCAGGCCGCGCAGTCGCTTCTTTGACCTGTCGTTCGTTGACGAACGTGCCGTTGGCGGAATCGAGATCTTTGACCTGCAGGATCCCGCTATCGGTGTAGGTGATGGAGCAGTGCCGCCGCGACACCGACGGATCGTCCAGCTGCAGGTCGCACTGCGCCGTACGTCCGGCAATCAGCGTCTGCCCGGGGACCATCGAGATGACGCGATCCGTATTGCGGACGATGAGATCAAGCCGGGGCGCCATCGCGGGATCGTCATTATCGCACCCGGACACACTAAAATGCCCGGCATGCCGATTCTTCGTCCGCTGCTTCTTGCGCTCGCTCTGAGCTTCATGCAATTTCCTCCGCCCGCCGTCGATGTCCCCAGGCGCACCGCGCCGGCATGGCTCGCACCGTACCGCGATGCCACCAGCCGCCTCGTGGGAGAGGCCGTGTCGACGGATGCCGCGTGGCAGCGGCTTGCGTATCTCGGCGACACGTTTGGCTCGCGCCTGAGCGGCTCGCCAAACCTCGACGCGGCGATCCACTGGGCGGTCGAGGAAATGAAGCGTGACGGCCTGGAGAACGTGCACACCGAGGCCGTCAAAGTCCCCCACTGGGTCCGCGGGCGCGAGAGCCTCGAGATCGTCGGCCCGATCGCGCAACCGCTCGTGATCCTCGGCCTGGGCAACAGCGTCGGCACACCGGCCGCGGGCATCGAAGCGGATCTCGTCGTCGTGCACAACTTCGAGGAGCTGGAGACCGCGCGCGATCGCGTCAACGGAAAGATCGTGCTGTTCAACGTGCCGTTCACGTCGTACGGCGAAACGGTGCGTTTCCGCTCAACTGGACCGTCACGTGCCGGGGCTCTCGGCGCGGTCGCGATGCTCGTCCGCGCCGTCGGCCCCGCGGGCCTCCGGACCCCTCACACCGGCGCGCTGACCTACGCAGAAGGACAGCCGAAGATTCCCGCAGCGGCCCTGACGGCGGAAGACGCGGCGCGGCTGCAGCGCATCGTGGACCGCGGCACGCGCGTGCGGTTGAAGCTCATGATGGAAGCGCAGTTCCTCCCCGACGCGGACTCCGCCAACGTCGTGGGCGAGATTCGCGGCCGCGAGCTTCCCAACGAAGTCGTCGTCATCGGCGGCCACTTCGACTCCTGGGACGTCGGGACAGGATCCACCGACGACGGTGCCGGCTGCGTGGCGACGTGGGAAGTCCTGCGAATGATGAAGAAGCTGAACCTGCGGCCGCGCCGCACCGTCCGCGTGGTCCTCTGGACGAACGAGGAGAACGGCGGCCGCGGCGGGCTCGGCTATCGCGATCACCACCTGGCGGAGCTGCCGAATCACGTGATGATGCTCGAGTCGGACGGCGGCGTGTTCCGTCCGACCGGCTTTGGTTTCAGCGGCACCGATGCGTCGCGCGCGAAGATCGGCGACATCGCGACGCTGCTCTCCGGAATTCGCGCGGACTACGTGGGACCGAGCGGCGGTGGCGCCGACATTGGCCCCAGCGTGCAACAGGCAGGCATCCCCGCGCTGGCGCTGGAGGCAGATGGAAACTACTTCCTGATTCACCACACACCGGCGGACACGATCGACAAGATCGATCCACTGGAACTCGCGCGCGCCTCCGGCGCAATCGCAGTAATGACCTACGTTATCGCGGAGATGCCGGAGAGGCTACGGTAAACACCAGGTAATCCGCGCGCTTGAGATCGTCGTCGTCTGGCTTCTCCGCGTCAATGTCGGTAACGGGGAGCATCGAGACGACGGCAATGCGGCGGCCGGGCATGCGGCGGCGCGCGCTTTCAGCCGTGCCTTCGCCGAAATCGCTGTGGAAGGCGCCATTGAGGTGGACGATCGTCACGCGATCGGCTGATTTGTTGAACGCATCCGCGACCGCCTCCCCCATCGTCTCGTCCTTGATGCACTGGGCGAAGTAGAAGTTCGGATTCGCGCCCTCGTGCCCGCCCATCGCGGCGACGAAGCGCTCGTAGTAGCTGCCGCTCGTCGGGCATTTCGGCTCCTTCGCCGCGAGCGCGCGGTCCGCGCCCAGGCCCTCGATCGCGGACATCCCCGTCTTTCCTACGTCGGTCGCAATGTGCCGCGGCACGTTTGTCGCCACGACTGGAAGCTTGTGCGCGCGCGCGAATTCGATGATCGGACGATAGTCGCTCGCGTAGCGCGGCCACGGACGCGATTCCTTCAGAAACTGGTCTTCGTTGATCGCGCCCGATGCGTAGCGCTCGACGACGGACTGCACGTCCCGCTCGAACATCTCCATCGCTACGACGACCGGCACGCCGCGGCGGGTCAGCCCCTCGATGATCGCAAGCTCGAGGCGATGCGTGTTCAGGTCGTCGTGCTGCTCTCCGACGAACACCGCGTCGGCGCGCGTCAGATCCGCCAGCATCATTTCGAAATCGCTGAAGCCCTTCCTGCGCGTATCGAACACTCGCTGCGGCACGTACGAGGAGGCGAAGATCGGTGGATGCGACGGCGGCAGCTGCGGCGGCATCTGCAGGAATGGAATGAAAACCGCGGCGAGCAGGGCGGGGATCATGTACGCATTGTTCGCCCGCCACTACGCGCTGTCAATTCGCTGTCACATGGAAGCCTCGGCGGAAGGTGCCGGTTTTCCGGCACGGACAAGTGAAGAGATCTGCCGATCGTGCGCGCGCGAGAGCAGGACCTGCGCGGCAATCGACCCGATCAGCGCCATGAGCATGTCCCACTGCGTGTCCCAGACATCACCCTGAGTGCCGAGGAACTCCGTCGCACCGGACCCGCCGATCAGCGCCGCCCACCATTCGATGAACTCGTAACACGCGCTGACGGCGAGGCAGACGCTGCAGACGAGGAAGAACAGCCATCCGCCGGGCCGCAGGGGCGTGCGCCGCGTGAGGATCTCGCGCGCGATGATGGCGGGGATGAATCCCTGCGCGAGATGTCCGATGCGGTCATAGTGATTCCGCGTGAAGTGAAACAGGTCCTGCATCCAGAAGCCGAGCGGCACGCGCGCGTATGTGTAATGCCCGCCGAGCATCAGGATGGAGGCATGGACGAAGATCAGCGTGTAAACGAGCGGAGTCAACGGAAAGCGACGGTAGGTGAAGAGGAGCACAGGCACCGCCAGGAAGATTGGAAACACTTCCATCCACCACGTTGCCGTGTCGTAGGGATGAATCGCGGACAGCGCCAGCAGGACGGCGCCGGCGATGAGCAGGGTGAGCGGGTAAGCGGTGCCTCGCATTGGTAGATCCTACTTGTCTCCAGTCAATGAC
>DASPXV010000040.1:0-23072 GCA_035637115.1 Vicinamibacterales bacterium | reverse complement strand
TGACGCGAGATAGTCCCAGCGGCCGAGCGCAGCGGCCGCGAGCGGCGTCAGCTCGGCGCCACGTTCGATGAGCAGCGCGGCCATCGCCTCGCGGGCCGACCGGTCCGAATCCGCGGCGAATTCCCAGACGGCGAACTCCAGGGGCGTCCGTCCTTTCCATCGCCAGAAGTCAGGCTGCGACGGCTTGTTCACGTCGGCGCCGTGGTCGAGCAGCCATCTCGCCACGCGCAGGAGGCCGTACTGCGCCGCACGATGCAGCATCGTCACGCCGTCGGGTGGGCACATGTCGGCAAGCGCGGGCTCAGATTCGGACACGGCGATCACCGCCTCCTCGCCGCCTGTGATCATGGCGTCGCGGAGACGACGCACACCGTCGTCAAGCGCGTTGACGACGCGCGCGCCCCGCTTTTCTTCGTGCGCGGTCATCAGCGCCACGATTTCGTCGTAGCCGCGTTCCTCGGCAATGGTGCGCGGGCCGGTGGCGTCGCGGTTCGGCCAGATGCCGTCGCGCGTGTCTGCGCCCGCCTCGAGCAGCAGCCGCGTCATTTCGACGTCCCGCGCCATGACGGCGATGTGGAGCGCGCGGATCTCGGAGCCGGACGGTCCCCCGGGCAGCAAGTCAACAATCTCGGGCCTTCGCGCGAGCAGCGCACGCACCGCTTCGAGGTCGCCCTTCTTCACGGCGTCGTGCAACCGCTTCGTCGTGACCCCCTCAACGCCGGCCTTCAGCTTGGGCCAGCTCTCGAATCCGTACGCGCGCGCCAGGACGAACTGCGCGTCGTGCAGGGCGAAGGTGGCCGGCGTCGCGGTGCGATGGTAGGCCTCGACCTCGAGGACGGCATCCGGCGACTGCGCGCGATACGCCTCGAGCAGCTCCCTGGCCTGTCTCCGCAATTGATCGATGTCGGGGTTCTCGCGCATCACGCGCGTGGGCGGGTGAGTCCGGCGGACGGTCATGACGAGCTCCTCTCCCGGCCGTGCTCAGCGCACGGCCCTGCGCGCCCGTTGTCCGCTCTCCCGGGCAGGAAAAGAGATCATCCTCAACGACGACAAGACCGATGTCGGGGTGGACGCAGTCCTTTCCGCGGACGTGGGTGACGCCCCGATGCGCCAGCGCCAGTATACCGCGCGGGTCGAGGCGCCTTCTGCATAGGAGGCATGCGGTGGGAGAAAACACTACCCGCGATAAGTCGCTAGCGTTGACTTATCTATCCACAGCGGCGCCGAGTATGCATTAAAAGCGTGATGCCAGCCATTTATGAGATGGCTTCTAGATCGCTAATCGAAGCCGCTCTCTAGCCGTCCAATCCTGCAGCAACCGAAGCGACTTTCCAGAAGCCACGCGATTGCCCCAGCCACGCGCCTGGACAACGGCGCGCCTCTTCATGTCGACTTCGATCGTGAGCACGTGGCGAGTCTTCTCGCCTCTCCGAACCCGCAAGGACCAAATCCGAGAAGCCCCTCGCAAGCACCGGTCAGAATAGCTGGCGACGCAGTGATGCAGAGCGGTGCCTTCGGTCCGGAGCTGGGCGCCATTCGTGAGCTCCATCAGCTGCCAGACGCTTGGCGGCGCCGAAGGATCGTGACTCGGTTCCTCGATCAGCATCGGCTGCAGTGGTGATGGTGCCCACGTGAGGCCGCCGTTCGCCAGGCCAAGGCGGCGATGCCAATCCTGCATCAACCGCAGCATGGATGGCACCGTCCGCCCCTTCATCGAGAACGACGGTTGCGGCGGATCTCGCAGGACGATTCCATCGGGCGTCTCCACGGCCACGCGCTCATGCCGAATCGCGTCGACAAAGTCAATGATCGGTCCGACCTGTGCCAGATCGATCGCGGAGGCATTCGCAATCAGGAACATCCACACCGTACGCCAGAACGCTCCGTTGCGGAGGTCTGTGGCCGAGCGCGTCGCCAGCACGGCCCGGACCAGTTCGTCGGATGCACCCAGAGCGAGCAGTTCTGCACGGCGCATCGCCTGCTCGATCGCCAGATGATCACGTGACGTGAGGAAGATGTGTTCCATCTTCCTGGTCATTTCGATCGGCAGGTCAAGCGATCGAAAGCTCGCACCACGCGCATGGGCGACGAACCACTCGCGCTTCTTCTCTGCGTACACATCATCCGTCGCGTACCAGGACGCCGCGAGGAATGTCGGCACCGCGTACTTGCAGGTCAGGTGCCGAGCAAGCGAACACACCGCCGGCCGCCAGGACGCCGACGTCCCTGGCCAGTCAGCTACCGACCGGATATGTGCCCACGTGAATCGGGACAGATTGACCAACGCTTCGACACCAGGATGGCAGCCATTGACGACGGGAGCGTCCAGCAACCGTCTGGCTCGATTTCGAGCGCAGTGCAGCAGCTCGCGAAATGTCGCTGTGGCGATCGCATCCGCGGCCAGGCGAGCGTACGCCTGACTGATCGCACGGTCGGTCTGTTGTCTGTGATGCCGAACGAAACGTTCAGCCGAAGACACGATGTCCTCCCTTCGTTTTCGATCTGGTCTGCAGATGTCGACGGCGCGTGCATGGGCCGTCGTGAGTGCGGAATGGATGGACCACGCCCTACCGGACGCGGGCACCGTCCGCCGTGCAGGCCAGAACTAGACGAGGGAGAAGAACATCGTGAAACGATCGTGAGGGTTCGAGAGGGGATTCGTCAAGACACAGGACTGTAATCGCGCTGATGCAATGAGAAAGCGCCTGCAGGTTTGGCGCAGATTGTCCGTTGGATTTCGCCGTCGCTCCGGTAATTGCCAACCACTCGGGAGCGCGCCGGGCGGGTCAAGGGCGCGACAGCGGCGAGCGGAGCGAGCGAACCCTTGACGCGCCCAAGCCCTCCCGGAGAATTGAGCACCGGAGCGACGGCCAAAAGCGGCCCGAATGTCGTCCAGGAATTCGATCAATTCCGATGCGACATTCAGGCTCGTTTCTCACCGTTGTTCTCCGGGAAACGGCAACCTCATCACGCGCACTTTCACCGAGCATCAAACGCGCGCCCCAGCACATCACCGACACTGACGACTGGGGCGTGAGCGACCCCGCCGGACGGGCGCGGGGCCGCAGGTGCGATGCGGAGGCGGGGTCGCTCACGCCCCATCTCTGTTCCCACTTCTGTGCTGGGGCGCTCAGCGGGCGGCACAAAGCGCCGCCCGACACCGACGATGACGATCTTTCGAACGTCTTGCTCTCCATGCACTTGGAGCGCGCACTTCAGGGGAAGAACATCGGCACGGACATGCGAGCGCGCTGCACCCGGCGACACTAAGGAGGGGCCAACCGCGCCCTGAGACAGCGTCCCCCTCCTCGGCCCCCTCGGCCCTTCAGATGGAGAAGACGAAGCCCAGACTGCGGGGCTCGGCGTAGTCGTGATAACACCGCCCACACAGCCAGCGGTCATTGCGATCCACGTAGCCGTGGTCGTCTCCTCCCCGGCCGATCTTTGATTGACAAAGTTCGCAGTGCTCGTGGTCCCAACCGAGCTCGTCGACGCTGGTGGGAACGGCATCGTCGGGCAGCTTGTGACCCGCCTTCGTCCAGCCGTGCACATGGCCTTGTCGAAAGTGCTGCGCAGGACTCGCAGTGAACTCCGTCCGCTTCCACGCGGCTTCGGGGTCCAGGATCATCGTCAGGTGATACGCCTGCCAGTAGCCATCCAACCAAGGGACTACGCTGCCAACTTGAATCGGGCTGCTCGGTGACCAGAAGGGCGCCGTGAACCTGGCCTGCCGGGTTGCCTCATCAACGTCGACGAGGTCACCAATCAATGAATCCGCGTCGCCATGGTAAAGCCAGCTGCGGGCCGCGCGAACGCCCTTGAGATGACTGAAGACGCCGATAAGTTCGGGGTCGTCTGCGTTGGTTATTTGCAAGACCTGGAATGCAGGCAGATCCTTGAGGTGGGTCACTGGACGCTCGGTCACGAGTCGATCGTAGACCAGCCCGAGGACATCGGTGCGGCAAGCGTCGGGATGGGTTTCAGGCGACCGCAACCAGGGGAGAGAGATGTCCGTAACGATGCCTAAGCTCGAGGACCTCGACACGGCCAGCGCCCGCGTCCACAGCATCGCTGATCGCACGGGAACCGGCGTCTGCGAGAGCGGGCTCGCCGTCCTGTTTCCATGCCTTGTGCAGCGCCTTGAATCGAGGTGCAGAGAAGGCATCGCGGGCGCGATAGAACCGCTCGTCGAGGTCGTCGCTGCGCGATGGCGTGGGGTGCGCGCGAACCTGCTCGAAGTACCAGCGCAGCTCGTCGAGAGTGTCAGTCCTTAGCGGTGTCAATAGCTGATTCCAGACGACTTGCTTCGCGCGCTGGGCCATGTCCGGGAAGTGCGGCGGCACGACGATCCGGAGCGTCCAGGCGGGTAGGGCTCGAAGTAGCGCAGCATGACGTTCCAGGAAGACTCGGAACTCGTCCAGCCATGGGTCGGTGACGACGTAGACGACCACGCCGCGACCGGCGAGGTGAATGCCGATCGGCAGGCGGTCCGGGAAGTATCGGACGCTGCGAGCCTCGCCCTCACCGACGCTGACGTGAGGCAGATTCGCTTGCTCGATCGGTGTCAGCGCCAGGAGGTGCGCCGCCTTCTCGTCGGCGGTCCCGAGCCACACCAGGTCCGGGTCCTCGACAATGGCGTCAAGCACCATCAACCGCCGAATCGCGTGGTTCAGAGTGACGGGCTTGCGGAGGCGGCTGTCGGCCTCACTAATGGCCGCGTATAGTGCGCGCTGATTGACGTGGTAGATGCGCGCGCGGTTGTGGCGGCAGTCGAACATCGACGCGTACTCAAGGCGCACGAGCTTGGCGAAGAACTTCCTCGTCTTCTCGCCGTAGACGATGCCGCAGAACCGCGCGTACTGGCGCGGGACGCAGACACCCGAGTGGAGCATGACGGTCGTCAGAAACCGCGCCTGGCGCTTGGTGAAGCCCTTCCTGGCAACAGCCTGGACGCGTGCATCGAAGGTCATCAGAGCAGCTCCTCGATGACGCTCGGTGTCCGGCCACCACTGCGCCCACGACCGGCGTGAGCGGTGAAGTAGAGGCGGAATCCCGAACCGGATTTTGCTGCGCCGTGGGCGCCTCGGTAGTGCGACGTCATCACCTCGACATCGAGCGTGTGATCACGTCCATCGATGTCGTACTCGATGCGGACGTCCGGGAACTGGACGTGGCCCCGGTCGTCGCAGGGAAGGTCGTGCTCCCTTGCCCAGTCTTGGATCTCCCGAGGATCGCGATCGGGTCGGCCATCGCTGTCGTCGCGATCGCGATTGCGCTCCTGCAGGAACTCCTGATACTCGCGCTTCAGGTCGTTTTCGAGGACGATGCGGTGAATGTTCGCGCCTTCATCACGGAGGCGTTCGGCTTCCTCCGTGTAGGCGCGATAAAGTTCCGCGTCATGCTTCAGTTCGCGCGGCTTCGGGACGCCGGAAGAGAACTTTTGGCGGTCGCGCGAGTCATCGTCCAGATGCCGAGACTCCAGCAGATCGCGCCCCTCTTTTGTCAGCGTGACGACGGTGTGGTCGCGGTCGAGGCGGACCGTCTGAACCAGCCCTGAGTCACGCAGATGCCAAAGTTCACCGTGACGTGGGTCGAGCGGCTGATCGAAGCTGTCGCGGAGATCGCTCGCGGGCACGGCACGGAATGCGCCAACGGTCGTCAGCGTGCGCGTTTCGGAGCCGCGGAGGGTGTAATCGTGGCCGTGATAGTGCACGTGCTCTCGTTCGAGGTCACGAGGCAGATTGACGTGTTCCATGAACACGTCGCGAGGGTCCACGCGCTCCCGGTCGCGTGGGTCTGAACCGCCGCGACTCCCGCGGCTGAGATCGCGCGAGTTGTCGTCGCGATCGCGGGGATCGTCACCCCAGCGAGGATCGAACACGGGGCACCTCCGTCAGAAACGTCAGCGTTTTCACATTCACGCTGCCGCCCAACAGAGCTGCCGGTACAATTTGTTGCGGGCCCCCGCAACCACTTTTTCAGTTGTCGGCTGACAATTGGCTGACAATCGGTAGAACCTCAAAGGGGCGCTTCGGCGCCCTTTCGAGCGTACAGAGCCCGTCAGTTTGCTCTCAGCTCCCGCCGCGGTATTCTGAAGCTGGAGAGGCCAAGACCAATGCCGACGATAACGTTTGAAATGCCGGAAGGCGCGCTCTCAGCGTTGCGCTTGTCGCCAACCGAGTTCGTAAAAGAGATGCGCGTTGCGGCGGCATTGCTCTGGTACTCGAAGGGCGAGATCTCGCAGTCGAAGGCCGCCGAAATCGCCGGAACGAGCCGTGCGGAATTCATCGACGAACTCTCGCATCGCCGCATCCCTGTTGTGCAGGTAACGGCCGAGGAGCTACAGGACGAGATCCACCGTGAGTGAGGCGTGGGTCGTCAACGCCTCACCGCTCATCCTGTTCTCCCGCATCGGCCGACTCGACCTGATCGAACGCCTCGCTCCCGCAATCCTGATTCCAAACGCCGTCATCGAGGAAGTTCGCGCCGGCCAGGACAAGGATCGGACGGCGACAGCTGCGCTCGAATGGGCAGCGAAGTACCGCGTCGACGACGTCGCGGTCATCACCAGTATCGAGCACTGGGATCTCGGGCCGGGCGAGTCTCAGGTCATCGCACATTGCGTCGACGGTTCGAGATGGGCGGTGCTCGATGACCGTGCCGCCCGCCGCTGCGCTGCGGCTCACAACGTGCCTGTCATCGGAACGCTTGGAATTGTCCTGCGCTCGAAGCAGAAGGGGCTGATCGGAAACGTCCGCCCTCTCGTGAGCGAGCTGGTCGCCGCGGGGATGTTCCTCGATGACGAGTTCCTGGATCGGGTCTTAGTGAGCGTCGGTGAATGACGCGCGGCCGTTGCTTATGGATCTGACCGAAACCGCCGCCGTCGTATGCCGGAGTATCGTGGCGCTCGGATCGCTTGCGGTGCCGACCAGATTCAGATTCGGTCCGAACGACGGTATTCCGCCCATCATCGGAACGGGATTCGTGGTGGATCCACGAGGTGTCGTGATGACGGCCGGCCACGTCGCACGGGCGTTGAGCGCGCTGCCGAAGCATCCCGTCACCGGCAAACATGGAGCGGTAGCGATCCTGTTCACGGAGCCCGTGAGAGTTGGTGAAGGGCTTGAGATGAAACCACTCTGGGTCGGGGTCAAGGGGTACTCGTTCCTGGAGACCTTCACGACGAATGAGGAGATCTTCTACGGCGAGAAGGTTCCGGATCTTGGCTTCGTGCAGCTCGCAATTCGCGACGTCCCCGCCTTGAGTCTGTGCTCCGAGCCAAACGCAATCCGAATGGGTCTCGACGTGGCCTTCGCGGGTTTTCCCTTCGGATCAGACGGTCTCCTGCTGCGCATCGACGATCAGCCACCGATGGTCGTCCAGGCCACTCCATTCTTGCGACACGGTATCGTCAGTAGCGTGCATCCGTTTCCGTGTCCGGAGCCACATGGATTCTCGATCGATGCAATTTCCCATGGTGGAGCAAGCGGGTCCCCGATTTTTAGACGCGACGATCCGGCAGTGCTGGGAATGTTGTATGCGGCGTTTGAAGGGCAAGGCTTGACGTACGCGCTGCCGGGGCATCTGCTTCATTGGGCAGCCACGGCAGCTTTGGCGGATGGAACACTTAACCTCAATCGCGTGCCGTCATTGAACGAGTATCGGACGACTGGGCAAGGACCTGACGCCTGGCACTCGCCTGAAACAGGCTAAGCTGACTCCGTCACTTCCGCGCCGTCGGCGCGCGTTGACGTATTTTGACGCCACATGCCGTTGAGAACATGCCCGAGCTGCGGCGAAGCGAAGCCAGAGGAGGATTTCGCTCTCAACTTCGGCGCCCGGCGCTGTCGCACGTGCGTTGCAACGGAGACTGCCGAACGCCGCTCAAGGCGTGCTGCCGCAGACCGAAACCGCATCCAACAACAATTCGGTTTGAAAGTGTCTCTGTCAGGACGCCGATTCTCGAAACTTCAACAGAGTGCGCGCACAACCGCGGAATCGGCTATTCCCAAGGCGCGACGGGATCGCCTCGCCGATTGGTCGCTCGTGACTTCGAGGGTATTCGGATGGGGCGCAGTCGGGTTGTTCTTCTTCGGCGGACAGTTTCCTAAAAAGATCGAGATCAATAGCTTCGCCGCGTACGGTGGGCTCTTGGGGTGCGCGCTGGGGTTCCGACTCCTCGTCGATTGGCTCGCTCGCGATACCGCGAAGTGCCGCGATCGCTGATGCTACGGGCGAGATTCTCCGCGGGCTAGTAGCGACTGCTGAGCGCGACCAACTCGCGGCGCTGCGCTTCTACATGACACCGGAATGGCGCGCAACGCGCATCGCCGTGATTCAGCGAGACGGACGGGTGTGCAAGATGTGCTCACAGCGAATCGTGTTGAGCCGAGATGTCTCTGTCGACCACATCCGCCCCCGCAGTCGGTACCACGAGCTGGCTCTCGAACTGAGTAACCTCCAAGTGCTCTGTCGGGGCTGCAATTCCTCGAAAGGTGCGCGAGTGTGACAGGCCGTGGTCGCCTGGGCTATATCTTTCCCACCCGTTGATGATCCTGCCAAAGCGTCGGTGATCGCATTCGGGCTCCGGCCGGCCTATTTTTCCCCGGTTCGTCGGCTCCAGAGCTTTTCGTGCATCGTCCGGCGCAACTCCTCATCCGTCACGTTGAGATACCGCTGGGGCGTCTTGAGGTCAGCATGCCCGAGAAGCAGCTGAATCGCTCGCAAGTCGAGACCCTTGGCGAGCCAGCGGCAGGCCGCCTCGTGCCGCAGGTCGTGCCAGTGCAGGTCGATCTCCGCCAGCTGCTCGCGGTTGACGCGACCGTGCGCGCGCGCGCGCGTCGGCTGAACGCCGTGCGCGAGCAGAACGACGGACTCCCAAGCGGTGCGAATCGTGCCCTGATATTCACCGCTCACGCCACCGAACACATAGGCTTTTGTGCCGAGGAAACGCCGGCGCTTCAGGAGCCGCGCCAAGCGTCCGTTTGGCTCGAAGGGAATCCGCCGCGCCTCGGCGTCCTTCGCGTGCGCTGCGGGGATGCTGATTTGGTGGGTCTCCCACAGGACGTGACGGTTTTGGATCTTCAGCATTTCGCCGAGGCGGCAACCCGTCTCGAGCGCGCCGAGAATTCGGTCACGCATTAACGCACCGGCGTAGCCGTGTTCGGCACAGTTGATCTTGTCCGCGGCCGCGAGCAGATTGCGCTCTTCTTCCGCCGTGATACGACGGTCTCTTTTCGTCTCGGTTTTGGTCTTGATTTTGACGCCGAAACGGTGGAACGGCGACGTCGTGAAGATCGCCGGCGTCCGCCCTCGGCCCCAGTTGATCGCGTGGCGCAGAATCGCGAGCGTTCGGTTCACCGACGCAGTCGATTTGGTCGCGCCGTACTCACGCTTGAAATCCTCAATCGGATCGATCCGCTCCAGCGCCAGAACCGGCAGCAATCCAAGCCCCGACTTCAGCGCGCCGATCCGGCTCCGGATTGACGCGACGCTGCGCAGTGATTCCGCGACCACGTAGCGATCGAAATACAGGTCGAGAAACTCCGCGACCGTCATCCCTTCGGCCGTCGGCGGCGCGGGCGGCCTCCGCGGATCTTTTCCAGCGACGATTTCGCCGATGAACTTCGGCTCCCAGACCTTCTCGGCTTCTTGCTTGGAGCGCACCGGTTGCGTCGCTCCACGTTTGAGTGCAAACGCGTCGACCGGCATCCGGTACCGTCGCCGTTTGTGCATCACATCGAACCACCACGGGTGATCGCAACGAGGACTTGTTTTGCACCCCTTCGACGCGCACTGTTTGATGACCCCCCATAGCTCACCTCACGCTGCCGTTTTGCCGCCGTGTTCCAGCCATGCAACGAGCGCCGAAAGTCGAATCCTGACGCTCCGCGCGCCGAATCGCAACACCTGGAGTTGTCGGGACAAATATGCGCGACGAATTGTTTCCTCGCAACAGCCGACATAGCGCGCCGCTTCGCAGACGTTGAGCAGCGGCTCCGCGCGCTTCCATGGCGTCTCGATTAATGCTTCGTTCTCGGCAAGATTCAGCAACTGGTTCTGACTGCGCACGGCCATTCTCCACTTCGGCCCGATGAGCGGGGCCATCAACGAGAGAGCAAGATGCGTGCTCTGGATCGCTCAAGTTGCCACTGTCGTGCGCTCATCGTTCGTGCTGGCGATTGCTGCTGACAGAACCACGATGAATCGCGGTGAGCAGTGATGACTTGCGATGGACAGCGATGAACAGCCGTGACTCGCGTTCAGCCGGCGATGGTTAGCTGCGACCGATAAGGAGCGATCGTGCTGCGCTGCAGATGCACACGTCTCTGATGCGATTCACGACGCGGCAATTGAAATGATCTTGAACTGAATCAACACTTCTGGTTATTCAGGGCAATTCAGCGGCTTCAACGATTTCGCGAAGAGCGCGATCGCGACACACGGTGGAAGAAATTGCACGATGTACCGCTCATGCAGAGACGCTGTCAACCTGAACGATTCCTTTCGCCGGCCGGATCAGGCCCGTCCTTCGACAGAGCCGAATCTTGTCCGAATCGCAGCTTCCTCTCGCCAAATCACAACTGCGCCTCACACGAACCAAGTCTCGGACGCGCCACAAGATCCTGCATCCGACACCGGCAACGCATCACAATAGGCGCAGCGCAAACGGTCCGCCGGTCCTCGCGCCGCGACCCTTGCGGGTTGGTTGGGCGCCGCCGCTGAATTGCATCTCGACCTGGCCTTGAAGCCGGAGAGATCCGAGCACGTGAGCTTTTGTAGTGAAACCTAGGCGACGTCGCCACCTCCACCTGTCAGGCGAGAACCGGTAATTCGCAGGCACCGGGCGACGGTGTCCCGGCCGCAAGGCGCTTTGTACGGAGTAGCTGTGCGGCGCTTCACCGCAAAGAGAAAGCGCCACCTGCGATGTACACCTGGTGGACGTTGAAGTAGTAGACGGGCTCTGGCCCGGCGCCCGTCAACAACTGCCAGGAGAGAGCCGGTGCTGTGACCTGCAGCACCTGTGTCAGCAGGGTTCTTCCCGTCTCCTTGTCGCTGGAAATACTGACCGTCGTGTGCGCGAACGCGTTCAGGTCGATCGCGCCCATCAGAATCGTCGTTCTTGTCATTGCCTTGATGGCTGCGCAGATCGCGTTCAGTGCCTTCAGTCCGTTGACGTCCGTCACCACGAGGGTCAAGGGCACGTCCAAGGGTGACGCATACGGCCCGACTCCGCCCGATGCCGAACGCGAGCTGCGTGGAATCACATGGAACAAACCGTCCTGTTCGAGCACCGTGAATTGCGCTCCCTCTGGATAGCTCTGGTTGAACGTGGTCACGAGTCGCCGAAGCACCTTCGCGGTGCCCAAACGATCCGAGGCCTCGCTCGGCATGAAGGGGAAGTTCAAGGCCCCGCCCTTGGGCAGCAGGACCCTGACCCCCGGTGCGTGCCTGAAGCTATCCGACTTGTCTGCGACGTCAGCAGAATACGAGTAGGACGGATCTTCGTAGGTGATCGGCTGTTTGATTGCCTTCTCCAGCTCGAGGATCGCTGCACTGAGCGGACGCGGATCGTTGACCGAGATCAACTTGGTTGTCTGTTGGCTTGAGACGAAGCCGAGCGCGATGATAAACGACAAGAGTCCTTTCATCGTTTCCTCCTACCAGGGCTTCGACACCGATTGGCCGTCGCGGTAGCTCCACACGGAGTTGCTCTCCATGCCCGCCTTCACGCGGCCCGTCTTGTACTGATAATCGGGGGACCATCGGTTGAATCTCGGCGCCGTTTGGAGCAAGCAGATGCTGCAAGATGGTGAAGTCATTGAAGTAGTACGAGATCGTCTTTACATCCGTTGGGCGCGGCTCGAGTGGGCCATAGTCGTAGACCCATATATCCGCCCGGCACGGTGTCTGGAAATGTCACGGTCTTTGTTCCCGGATCTACAGCCGGTCCGTGCAGAACCCCCGGCCACCGCCGGACAATCTCGCGTCGTGATGGCCTCAAGGCACGCGACGTCGCGCACTCAACGAAACTAGCAGGGCAATCGTTGCGGCTGGTGGAAGAAGACAGGCAGGAGGCACCGGTTGACAACCACCGCAGATGTGATTCAGAGCGTGTGCGCGCTCACCCTGATGAACGCAGGTTCCCGGCGAAACCTGACAGGCGTGTTGATTCCGACAGTGCGGCCCCAATAGGCGGCAGAGCGCTCGACGAATGACAGCGACTCAACGCAGTCCGACCGGACGGACGAGACATGCAAGAGTGGGGCGTGAGTGACCCCCTCCGGACAGGGCCCGAAAGTAAACGGCGTAGGGGAAGGTGTGCAGCAGCGCTCGGCGAACTTCGCCCGCCACGGTGGGGGAACTGGAATGGCCGCTCGCGGATGCGCGCGAACGTTCGGTCGACATCCCTGAAGAACCGCTCGGCGAGCCCGGCTCGCTCGTCCTCGTACCACCGCGCGGCGTCCTCGAGATCGGCCTCAGCGAGTGGCCGAACGATGAACCCGCGGCTCATTCGATTCAGTGGCTGCTATCGAACTTTTTGCGGAGCCGTTCCTGAACAACATCCCAGCTCTCACCGGCACCGGGATCGGCTTCGAGATCTTTGAGGCGCTCGTCAAGGATTTCGCGGTGCCAATCAGGAACCGGAATTGCCTCGGGCGTGGCCGCGATCCGGTCCCACAGCGACTGCAGGTAGTCGATCTTCTCGTCGACCGACAACTCGTCGAAACCGGGCGGCGGGAGTGGAACGGGTTCGGGCATGAAGCAACATCCAGACGATGAGTTCAGTATAGCGCGGCACGCGCACTCCAGGCCTCGATTGGCTCTGGCCTCACGGTCAAGGTGGCGAAATCACCTGAACTGCCAGAAATGCGTTCTGCCGGAGGGTTCTGTACAGTCGATTGTAATTTTTTCACGGGCGGCGTCACGCAGTGCCGCCACCTGTACGTGACTGTCGGGCCCTCGAAAATCCAGATATGACAGTTCGCGCGTTTGTTGCGGATCGATCGAGAACGCGGACGCGTACTCCTCCCCGAAGCCCAGTTCCGCTTTACACCTCCACGCCTCTGTGGACCCGTTCGTGAAAGCAATCGTCTCATCGCCAAGCTGCACCCTCACCGGGAACGTCGGAGGTCCATTTTTCGTGGCTCCCAGTTCGGGAGCGAGGCGATGGATTAGCGGCCTAGCCGCCATCCACACAATCGAAAGCCCCAGGACGATCACGGCCCCGCGCAGCACAACTCCTTCGAGTGTGCGGTGTTCCTTGCCGAGCTTGAACATTCCATGCTGGCTTGAACTCTCGGCGACCCGAGTCGAAGGTTCTGACACGCCGTCGGCACTGTCGGGCGACTCGGACGCGGTCGATGCGTTCTCAGGACCAGTAGATCCGTACAGAATGCCGCGGAAGTCTCCAGTGGACTCAACATCGGGCGGAAAGAGACGCATCGTGATGAAGACGAGGAGAACATGCGTCGGCCACAGGCCAAGGATCGCTACTGCAAACAGGGCGTCGCCTCGCACTCCCGCTGCGTAGGCGACCATGGTTACGACGACAGCAGCGAACAGATACAAAACGCGAAAGTAGTTGTTGCGTAATTGGAGGCCATGGCCGCATTCGGGACAGAGAAACTGAACGTGCCCTGTCGCGTGACGCCACGATATCGCGGCACCGCATTCAGGACACTTGATGGGTAACGCGGCCCGGATCAACGTGATCTTTCGAGGCGGCATCGTCTCAGGCTAGATTCTTGCCAGCGGCAACACGGCTTGACGCCCACCGAGAGGGATCCGGACTTCCGTCATCAAGCTCGTAGGTCATGGGCGGGCACTCTCGCACACCCAATCCGGCATGAACGCCTATCTTATCGGTCCCAAAGTTGTGCCCGACGAGGACCGCTCCCGTAACAGCCGTGCCAGGAGGTGTTTTTGACTTTGTGGCGCCTCAGCTCGCGACGTTCCACAATGGCAAGTAGCGGCGGTTGCGTGCCCCCGCAACCAAATTTCAAGCCTTCTGGGACCGCGTTGTGACCGATTTGTGACCGACGCGCAAGCCGAGAAGTTCACTGACATGGGCCGATTACTTCAGGCTCCCGATGCGAGTCGAAGCGGTCGGCCTTTGTTGTTCCAGCTCACCTCCAGTCCTCTCCTGAGTTCCTCATCCGTCACGTTCAGGTAGCGCTGCGTCTGCAGGATGCTCGCGTGGCGCATCAATTGGATGATCCGGATGTCGACACCATCCGCTAGGAGCCGGCACGCGCCTTCGTGTCTGAGGTCGTGCCAGCGGAGATCGATCCGCTGGAGCCGCTCACGATTCCACGCGGCACCTTTCCGGGTCGAACGCGGTTCGATACCGTGGGCCAGCAGTCGAAGCGTCTCCCAGGCGGTTTGCAGTTCGGACTAATACTCGCCCGTTGCTGTCCCGAACACGTACGCGTCAGGGCCGAGCGTCGCTCGACGCTCGAGAACTGCGGCGAGCCGTCCCTTCGGATTGAACGGAATTCGCCGATTCTCCTTGTCCTTGGCCGTCGCACCAGGGATGCCGATCTGATGCGTCTCCCAGTTGCCAGCTCGGATTCCCGATGGCCAGGCGATTGCCCTCGTTCAACAGGTGAAGAAGGTTGCCGCCGATCTTTGCGAAGTCGGCTGAACCCGCCGGTCCTTGCGTGGTAAGTCGGTAGACGGCATCGCCATTCGTGGCGATGCCTGTGACAACGGACCGGGCTCCATGCAGCTGCACCGTCGTTCCGCCGTCAACGAATCCGGGAGCGCTCTGCATCTGCATCCCGTACACAGCGACGAGGCTGAACGTTGCAGGCCGGCCGGTTTCGCGATCTCTTGACAAAGCAAGCCGCCACGAAATCCGTTCGCAAGGCAGATCATTCACGATTCCGAGGAACCGCCGCGGCTGGGTGTCGCAGGGCGTAGTGCCAACGAAATGGTCCGGTTCAATGGGCGCAACGGCGCGCGCGGGATTACACACGACCAGCGGAGCCACCATCAGCGCGGCGACGGTCGATGTCCGCAGTCCCGTATGCATCGTGCGTCCCTTCACGCAGACCGCGTCGCTTGCCTCAGCCGGCGTTCAGCGCGCTCGCAGGATTCCCGACGTCTGCCCTCCGGGCGGCCCAGAAGACCGTCGCGAAACCGGCACTCAACAGCAATGCGGATGCGGTGACCCACGTTGACGCTTGGGAGTTCTGCACACCCACGATGTGGGCACTCAGCACACGCGAGAACGCAGTCGCGCCAATCAGGCCCAGCACTGTTCCGAAGCCAAGCAACTGCACACCCTCGCGCAGAAACAATCGCATGACGGCGCGGTCCGACGCGCCGAGCGCGATGCGGATGGCGATCTCCTTGTGGCGCTGTTGCACGGCGTACGCTGTGACGCCGTACACGCCGAGCATCGCGAGAACGCTCGCGCTTGCCGCGAACGTCGTCAACATGCGCGTCAGGAATCGAGTCTCGACGCGCGTCTGGTCGTCGTCGGCGACCGGACGCGGTGGGTTGATCACGGCGTCGCGATCGATGTCCCCGGCCGCGCGTTGCAGTTGATCGAACAGCGGCGATGCGGGCCGGCTCGTTCGAGCGTAGAACGTCCCGAATCGTCCGTCAGGCGTTTTCGCAATGTAGAAGTCACTGCGATCCGCGTCGTCGTACGTCTGCCGGACATCGCGTGCAATTCCGACGACGGTCCGCCATGGGCCGGCAGTCGAGCCGCCGGGCGTCTGTTCCACGTCCCGTACGCGCCTGCCGATCGCGTCGCCGGCCGGCCAGAGCCGCGCCGCGAGCGTCTCGCTGACCACCGCGACCGTCGCTTCTGCCGAGGCTTCTTCGGCGGTGAACTCGCGCCCCTGACCCAGAGAGATGCGGAAGGTCGAGAAGTATCCCGCGCTGACGGCGATGAACCCGGCGCCGACCGCTGTGCCTTCGTCCCGTTCGATGAGATGCGTTGGCGGCGGAACGAACGGTGGCCAACTGCTGAACACGATTCGCGAGCCGAGCCCGTCCGACACCTGCCGGATGAATCGTTCGTAGAGCAGGCGATACGCCGCAGGGTTTGGATAATTCCGTGCGCGCAGCATGATGCGCGACGTGGTCAGGCCCTCCGCATCGAATCCAAAATCGGTGTGCAGCATCGTCATGACGCTGCGAATCATGAGCCCGCATCCAACGAGCAGTACCAGAGAGCCCGCTATTTCGAACGCAACCAGCGCGCTGCGAAGGCGGCGCATGGATCGTCCTTCGCTCGCAATCCTCACGTCCTGCTGCAGCGCATTCGTTCGCGTTCGTCCCCAGGATGTCAATGGCAGCACCGAGAGGGCCACAGCCAGGAGCAGGCTGACGCCGCCAACGACGACCAGCACCGTCGTCCCGATTTCGATTCCCGACGGGTCCGGCGCCTGCCGTCCGAGCTGTTTCTCGATGAGCGGTGCGAGCGTGCGGAGCGCGACTGTCGCGATCGCCACTCCCACGCCGAGCGCCGTTGTACAAATCAGCAGCGTCTCGGTCAGCAGCATCCTCGCGATGTGCCACCAGTCCGAGCCGAGCGCCAGCCGCACCGCGACCTCTCTTTGACGTCGCATGGATCGGAGCAGCATCAGCACTGTCACATTCGCACAGACGATCACGAGGACGAGGCTCACGGCGAGCGTGACGCCGAACAGGATCGGGCGGAGGCCGCCAACCCAGCGGTCGCGAACGGACTCGAGTTGAACGCCCGTCCAGTCGCTCGGAATGGGGGACGTTGCCGCACGGCGCGCCGCTTCAGTGAGGCGGCGCGCCGCTATCGCCGGCGGCACTTCCGCGCGCAGCCGCACCATATAGGTGCGCACTGGATCCGTATTCGGAACGAGGATCTCGACGGCTGTCCTGCTGTCGCGGCCGTAGTAGAAGCCGGGTGCGATCACACCGACGATGCGGAAGCTTTCTGGCGATCCTGGTCGCGATTCCGCTTCCACGCGAATGGCTCGTCCGATCGCGCCAGGATCCGATCCAAACCGGTCGCGCCAGAGGGAATGTCCGATGAGCGCGACGCGTTCGGATCCGGGAAGGAAGTCCTCGCCGAGAAGGCGACGCCCGACGGCGACCGAGACGCCCAACCCGTCCGCGAATCCACGTGTTACGCGGAGACCGCGGAGCGCCACCGTGTAGCGGCCATCGGCGAGGTAAAAGGACTCGCCGAGAGAGGCGATGGGGAACTCGATGACGTCTTCCACCGACGTCCAGTCGAGACCGGTCATGCCGCGCGGCTCCCAGGGCCCTGGGGGAGCGTATCGAACGTGATACAGACGGTCTGCGGCCGGATAGGGAAGCGAGCGTATGAGGTACGCGTTGACGACCGAGACCATTACGGTCGTCAACGCGAGCCCCAGGGCCAGCGACCCGATCACGACGACCGTGTACACCGGTGTACGGCGTAGGCCTCGCGCGGCGAACCTGAAATCGCGGACGAGTGCGTCGAGCCACGTCCAGCCCCAGACGTCGCGCGATTCTTCGCGAAGGCGCAGCGTGTTGCCGAACCGTGCCGGCTGCCCCAGCCTCGCACGGTGCGCCTCCATCTCTTCGTGCAGAGCGGCCTCGAACCGCCTGCGATTGACGAGGTACCAGATGCGCCGCAGCCACTCGCCCAGAATCATCATGGTTCACCCATGCGGGATGTCAGCGACCTCACGCCGTGTCGAGCACGGCATCGATCGCGGCGCCCATACGCCGGTAATTGGCGCATTCGCGCTCCAGCTGTCTTCTACCGCTCGGCGTCAGCCGATATTCCCGAATAGCGCGCCCCGTTTCCGAGATCGCCGGGGACGCCTTCACCCAGCCTTTCAGCAGCAGCTTCTGCAAAGCGGGATAGAGCGATCCTTCCTCGACGCTCAGTTCCTCCCGGGACAGTGTATGGATGCGCTGAGCGATGGCGTAGCCGTGCCGTGGGCCGCCCGTGAGGACGTGCAGGATCAGCATGACTAAGGTGCCGGGCGGAAGACCGTCCTCTCGAGGCATCGTTTACCTAGGCCTAGTGTCTTCCGCGCCAGTCGGTGGTGTCAAGCGGTGCATGAAGACGCTGACTACTGAAATCCGCCCGGACCCAGCCAGCCATTCGATGGTGGCCTAAGGCCGAAGGCTGTCGGCGTCGGTGATGTAGGTCGTCGCAGTCCACGCAGCGACCACCACGACGGCAAGCGTCGGTAACCCGAAAGGTGCGGTGACTATCGGAAACGCCTCGCGATCATCGGCTTCGCGTATCGATCGAGTTGACCGAGGACGTAGCCGTGGTAGCTGAATTCACGACGGTACGGCCGTCGAACGCGCCGCTCGGATGTGATCACCCGCGCGAGGTTCTGGTCGGCCCTGAGATTCGTTGCCAAGGCAGTGAGCTCTCGCGGGCGACGGAGTCCAGATGCCCTGCATAGAGATGCGATGTGTTGCGGGATCAGCGAGATGGTTCGAACAGTTCGATCGGATTCCCGTCTGGATCCTCGATCTGGATCTGACGACCACCGGGACCGCTCTCCATCTCGTTGCGAAAATGAAGTCCCGTGTTCTTCAAGTCAGCGATGAAGCCTGACAGATCCGCGATCTTCAGCACAATCCGATTCCATCCGCCCGGCTCCTGCTGCTGTCCGTTCGGCATCGGCCGCGAGCCCGATGCGCCGGGACCGCTGAGCAGAATGCGCGCGTCGCCGAGGGAGACGCTTGCAATGACGGGGAGTTGCTGGTGCTCAAGTGTGAATCCAAGATGGTGCGTATAGAACGTGACCGAGCGTGCCACGTCCTTCACTTGACATCGAATGCCGTGAACCTTCTTGACGAAGGCATGTTGTTCTGTGTTGTGAGATTCCGTCGCCTGAACCATGTGATCCCCTCTGCCTGATCATCACTTGTCCCTATGCCGTTATGCCGCCCCTGTGAGAAACCACATACGTGACAGCGGAGCGAGACCGTATGGGAAGCAGGTCACAAGGCGCCTCGCGGCGCCGCCAAATGCCGCAACTTGTCCGGATTGCGCACGACGTACAGCGTCCGAATGACGCTGCCTTCAATCTCGAACGCCGCAGTCTGTACCGTCCCCTCGGGTGCGTCCACGATGACACCGGGCAGGCCGTTAACGGTCGCAATGCGCAGTGTGAAGTCCGTGCGCCACCACGCATCTGGCCGTTTGCGCGTGGCGTCAACCAGGAACCGCGCCACGCGATCGGCGCCGTCGATCACCTCCTGCGCGGCCCGCACCTTGCCGCCGCCGTCCGTCACGATGCGCGCGTCGCTCGCGAGGAGCTTCATCAGAGCATCGAGATCACCCGCTTGAGTTGCCGCCATGAACGCGGACAGAAGCTGCGCATGTTTCGCATCGATCTCGTCCGAACGCGCCGGCGGCGCGGTCGCGCCGCGCGGCCGGACAGCCCGCACGTGCGCGCGGGCCCGGGCGGCAAGCTGCCGGCACGCCGCCTCGCTCCGCTCCAGTGCCGGGGCCACTTCGCTGAACGAGAAATCGAACACGTCGTGCAGCAGGAAGGCCGCTCGCTCGAGGGGCGACAACCGGTCGAGCGTCAACAGCAGCGCAATGGACAGATCCTCGGCCAGCTCGGTGCGGGTGTCGGGCGCGAGCGCTGCGGTGTCAACAACCGGCTCCGGCAACCATGGGCCGACGTACTCCTCACGCCGTGCGCGCGCCGAGGTCAGCACGTCGAGACAAATGCGCGTGGTCGTGGTCATGAGAAACGCTCTCGGATCCGACACCTTGTCGCGGTCGGCCCCATGCCAGCGTAAGTATGTCTCCTGCACCGCGTCCTCGGCGTCGGCCATCGACCCAAGCATGCGGTAGGCGAGACCGAGCAGGCGCCGACGGTAAGGTTCGAAGCTTTTGGCCGGATTCGACGTCGCGCTCGTGGAGCTCACGTCATTTGCCCAGGCTCGAGACGGTGCGGCGCAAGCGGGCCTGAGCCAGACCGCCGAGGGTCAGAGCGATCAGCCCCAACACGAACGCCGCTGCGCCACCGACCACTCCGTTGCCGGTACCGGGGCCACCGTTGGCCATAGCCAAATTCAGCCCGCCATTGACCACGGCGATTAGGCCCGCCGCTAGAGCCACGATGGCTCCGAGGCGCCCGGATGTAGTGCCGAAACGACTGGCGGAGCGGGCCAGAGCAAGCCCACCGATGACCACGCCGACCAGTGCCACCGCAGCGGCCGCGGTGGCCCAGAGTCGCCGGAGAGTCAGGCCGTAAACCGTTGTGGCGGCCGGCTCGGAAACGTGCGCGACCACCAGCACGGCATACACAAGTCCCCCGAACAGGGCGGCTGCAGCCACGGCGGCGAGAACAATAGCGAAGGTTCGTTTCATGGCTACCTCTAGTCTCCAATGGTGGGACGGCATAGGGCTTCGGAATGTGACATGGCTGCCCATCCGGCTGAGGTGGGCGGACCGTTGCGAAACGAAGAACCTAATCGCTTTTGCGTTCGCGTCGATGCACCTCGCTCCGCAGCGATGAAGAGGGGCAGCGAGCTGAGCTGGGCGACGACCGAAAACCCGATCACTGCGGGAACGGAGTGCTCATACGAGAGCCCGGTCGTTGTGCTACGAGGGACCCTGCGAGTCCTTGAGAGGCAGCATCCTTACGCGCGTCCCGCCTTCATCAATCGACAGAAGCGCGCCTCGCTTGATGTCCTCACGATGCGCCTCGAGTGCCTTGGCGACGATGCTCACCGCAGCATCGGAGAGCAGGTCCTGAGTTCGGATTTGCACGACGCTTGGCGAGGCTCCAGCGCTAGCAGCGAGGATTGCCGAGAAGTCGAGATCGTTGGTAATGAGGACGAGATTGTGCCGATGCGCGTACGCCAGGATCTCGGTGTCGGGGGCGGTCGCAGCACCCACGGTAGACCAATGGACAGCCTCGAACCCGTGTTGCGCCAGCCGACCGACCCAGCTTGGCGAGAGGTTCATGTCCACGACCAGTTTCACGGCCGGCGCAGCGGAACTTCGACTTCCTCCGCCCGCCAAGCGGCATAGGACAAGGCCTCGGCGATGTCCTCGGCTTCAAGGTACGGGTACTCGCGGAGAATCTCCTCGCGCGTGCGTCCTGCGGCAACGAGCCCGACCACCGTGCCGACCGTGACGCGCATACCCCGGATGCACGGCTTTCCGCCCATTACGGCGGGGTCACGAGTAATGCGGGTCAACTGCGGCATGTTGAGCGGCTCCACTGGGCCGAGCTTCTATTGTGAATCAGGACCGCCGTTCGGCCAAACGGGCTGCGGCGGGTGGCTAGCGAAGAGGCGAACCGTCGGGAACGCAGCATCAATCGCGCCGTCACTCATGACAAAACACCTGGGTGTCGGATTGACTGAGCTGTCCTAATTGGGCAGCCGGACCCGATAAAGATTGCTCTGCGTGGTGCGTCTCCACAACAGATGCGCCGACGCGGACGCCGCCGGAAACACGTTGGCTTCGTTGATGACGGTCGCGCCGGGATTCGCTGCAACATCCTGCTCGTAGCGAAGTCCCTTGGGCCATAACGCGGCGAGCGGAACACCTGACCGGTAAGGCAACACCACGGTCTTCGCCGTACCCAGCCCGAAATATTGCAAGCTCACGAACGCCGACTTCCCATCCATGCTCCAGCTGATGGGGGAACCCTGAACGCGATTGGGTCCAACCCCTCGAACAACGCAGTTCTCGCACGCCGTCATCGGCGCTTCACCGTGCAGCGACATGAGCTGCAGCGCCAATCCGCCGCCCGTTGTCATCTCAGGAAGGAGGACGACGGCCCATTCGCCATCAGGTGAAAGGGTGATCAGGTTGTTGACCGGCTCCGGACGAATCTGTTCCACGCCTGACCCGTCCTCCCGCATCCGATACAAATACCGTCGTTCGGCTTGGGGGCTGATGTACACGATCTCGCCGGGGCCACCGAAGAACGCGCGGAAATCGCCGCCGCGCGTCAGTTGTCTCGACGGTGTGCGGCGATCCAAATCGGCGACCCAGATGCCGTCGTCGCTCGGGCTGCCGGCGGACGTAAACACGACCCGTCGGCCATCGGCGGAAATCGAGTAGTCGGCCATGACGCGTCCCGGCAGCGCGCGGTGCTTTTCGCCGGTGCCGAGATTCAGCGACCACAATTCGCCGCTCGCGTACTCGCGCGAACCGGTTCGCATCAGATAAAACATACGGTCGCCCGATGACAGCATGGTCGGCAGCATCGCGAATCCTTCGGAGGTCAGCTGCCGCTCACGGCTCCGGTCTTTCAACGAGATGCTCGCCTGTTGGAGTCCCATGCTGGTAATGAGGTACTTGCCATCGGGTGTGAGCGCGGTGCCCTCCTGCTCGGTCGGCCCAAAGGTGATCTGCTCGGGCGTCCCGCTCGGATATCGCTGGCGCCACACGTGGAAGGCCCCGCCGGCGTTCGACGAGAAATACATCCATCGCCCATCGCTCGACCAGGTGGCCGTCGTGCACTGGCCATCTAACGGCCCGATGGGATGGCCCGGCGATGATCCGTCGAACGGCACGAGACGGCACGGACCAATGAACCAGCTGCGTTCGCTCCTGATCACGAGTACGGCGGCACTTCTGTGTGTGCCGCAGATTGCCAATGCGGATGTCGTGACCGATTGGAACACGATCGCCGTCAGCACCGTGTCTGCCGACACACTTCCTGCCCGCCAAAGCCGTGACGTAGCCATGGTGCACGCGGCGATGTTCGACGCCATGAACGCTATCCGGCCCGTACTACACGCCGGCCATGGTGTTGATCACGGCAAAGGGCTACGCCTCGCGCGAGGCGGCCGCCGCCCAAGCGGCTCACGACGTACTCTTTGCGCTGTTCCCGGCCAAGCAAGCCGACCTCGACGCGTATCTCGCCGCGTCGTTGGCGCAGATCCCTGACGATGACGAGCAGGGCCACCGGCCGAAGTACTGGGGCGTCCTTGCAGGGAAGGTCGCAGCAACCGCGGTGCTCAACGCGCGCCAGAATGATCACGCGTTCGATACTGTCCCGTTCACACCGCTACCAGGGAGCGGCGAGTACCAGTTCACCCCAGGCTGCAGCTCGACCAATATCTCGGCGCCGGGCTGGGGT
>DASPXV010000039.1:0-22672 GCA_035637115.1 Vicinamibacterales bacterium | reverse complement strand
CGAGGCTGCAGGCTTCACGTAATGTTGCGGCCCGCGTGCTGGCTTCCTCCGCAGAGGCTTCTGACACCCCGCTCGGGCCATCGGGATTTCTCCCGATGCCTGGGGTCTGCTACTCGGCGCTCCGGCGCTTACCGAGACGGGCCTTGCACCCGCTGGAGATGAACAGCGTGAAGCAGACGGTCCTCTGTCCGCTTCGTCACGACGCACCATGGCCGGGATTCTACACGCATCAACGATACGCGGCCGCCTGGATCCCATAGAGCTCCGAGTACTGCCCGCCTCGGGCCATCAGCTCGTCATGCGTGCCGATCTCGACCAGCCGCGCGCCGTCGAGGACGACGATCAGATCCGCCATCCTCACCGTGGAAAACCGATGTGAGACCAGGATCGTGATACGCCCGTCACGCGCGATCGCTGCGTCTCGTGCCGCGGCCGCATATCGTTCAAACAGCGCGTGCTCGGTCTCCGCATCCAGCGCGGCGGTTGGCTCGTCGAGGATCAACAGCAGCGGCCGCTCGCGCATGAACCCTCGTGCGAGCGCGAGCTTCTGCCATTGACCGAACGACAGCTCTGCACCCTGCGGCCACGTCGGACCAAGCTGGGTGTCTAGTCCTGATGGCAGCCGCGCGATGACGTCCTTTGCGCCGGCGCGTTCGACCGCGGCAGGCACTGCAACGGGATCGTCGAGCCGGACCACGTCGCCGAGTCCCACGGTCTGCCGGGCGCGGAATTCGAAGCGGAAGAAATCCTGAAAAGCGCCGGCCAGCCGTGCGCGCCATGCCGATGCCGGCATGCGCGCGAGCAGCGCATCGTCCACGAGGATCGATCCGGAGGACGGCTCGTACATCTTTGCCAGCAGTTTCACCAGCGTTGTCTTTCCTGCGCCGTTCTCGCCGACAACAGCCACGACCTTACCCGCGGGGAATATCATGGACACATCGTCGAGCACGACACGCGATGTGCCTGGATATGCGAACGTGACGTGGTCGAGGGTAATTCCGCGCTCCAGCCGCTCCGGCACGGATAGATCCGCACCCGCGGCGATCGATGCCGCATAGTCCTCGAGCCAGGCGAGCCGCCGCGATCCGTCCATCCAGAAGCCCCGCAGGAATCCGACTTCTCCGACCGTTGCGCCGATATACGCCGAGAGCCGCGCTCCCGCGGCCAGCACCAGCAGCACATCGCCGGCCGGGGCGCGAAGCCCCGATGAAACGAATACGATCGCACCGACGTACGCGAGCGCGAACACTGCCCACGCCAGCGCATGCCACACCGCCGAGCCGCGGCGGGCCGCCGCCACCGGGCCATACCAGCGTTCCCACGCGGCACGACGCTTTGTCATGAGCCGCTCGCCGATGCCCGTAACGCGGACCTCCTTTCCAGGCGCCGCGGTCGTCGCTAGGTTGAAGAGATGCCGTGCGAGCCGCGCTGACGGGGCCCCTTGCTCCTGCGCAGTTCGTTCGACCGCCGGACGCCAGGAAGACGTGAGGATCGTTGGGATGGCAAACACCGCGAGCAGCATCAGCGCCGGGTGGATGGATACCAGCAACGCCATCGTCACCGCCAGCCGCAGGATCCACCCGAGAGTGGAGAAGAGCGACATGTACATGTGGTCGAGGACGAAGACCTGGTTCCGCAGCATCGACAGTCGATCGAGGTACTCGGGACGCTCCTGATGCGCGATCGTGCCGATCGTCGCCTGCAGCGACGCGACGTGCGACTCCAGCGCGATTGTCACCTTGTCACGGAAACGGCGCTGGACGCGCGTGCTGACGATGCGGAGGAACCATGTTGCTGCTGCGGACGCGCCGAGACCGATGGCCGCGATCTGCACAAGATTCGATCGGTGCTGCACGACACCGTTTCCCAGGATCATCAGCCAGAGCGCGAGCAGCGCGTCGGGGAGCGCGGCAAGCTGGGACAGCAGGAAGGCGGACAGCATCATCCGCGGCTCGTGCCGGTAGCCGAGCATGCACAGGCGCCACATCGACGAGAGCGCCGGCGGAAGCGGCTCGATCCCCGTCGTGCGGTCAGCTGAGGACGTCATAGCTCGCCCCCTGTTCGTCGCCGGGAACGTTGAATCGCTGCGCCTGCAGATCGAACATCGTGCGATACCGTCCGCCGAGCGCCATCAGCTCGTCATGCGTGCCGAGTTCGACGACGCGTCCGTGCTCGAGGACACAGATTCGATCCGCGTGCCGGACGGTAGAGAAGCGATGAGAAATCAGGATGGTCGTGCAGTGCCTCGTCGCGGCAAGCAGCCGATCGAAGATCTCCGCTTCACCCCGGACGTCGAGCTGTGCGGTCGGTTCGTCGAGGAGAACCAGCCCCGCACCCTGCTTCACGGCGGCCAGCGCACGGGCAAGCGCAACGCGCTGCCACTGCCCGCCGGAGAGGTCCGTTCCACCCGCGTAACCTCGCGCGAGCACGGTATCGAGCGCAGCCAGGTTACCGGCGCCCGCCGCTTCCAGTGCACTCACAACGACAGCATCCGGCGCGCCTCTCGGCACGACATTGTCCCGCAGCGGAAGCTCGAACCGGATGAAGTCCTGGAATACCGCCGTGACGCGGCTGCGCCACGACGCTAGATCGAACTCGCGCACGTCGATGCCGTCAATCTCGATGACGCCGGACTGCGGATCGTAAAGCCGGCAGAGCAGCTTCGCGAGAGTCGTCTTGCCCGCGCCGTTCTGACCCACGATGGCGAGCGACGAGCCCGCCGGGATCATCAGATCGAGGTGCTCGAGGATCGGCGCGCCTTGCGAATATGAGAACGACACGTCACGAAGCCGGATCTCGCGCGCCGGTGTTCCGTCGGCGGGACGCGATCCTTGCGCCAGCGCGCCCGCGACGCGCATCGCGGGCTCCACACGCAGTACCGCGGCCACAGGCGCCGCGGCGCCGTCGAGCGCCCAGCTGAAGCCGCCAAACGCGATCATTGAGACCCCGATCGCGCTCTGGACGTAGACGACGATTTCCCCGAGCGAGATACGGCCGGCGGTCGCGGAACTCGCAAGGGACAGGAAGATGATCACGTTGGCGAGCACAACGAGGATCAAACTCCAGGCGACCGGCCGCTCGCGCAGTCGCGTGGCGGCATACTGGAGCTCGTGGAGGCGCGTCCGCCGCGCGACGAAGCGATCCAGCGTCCAGCCGGCGAGTCCGAAGAGCCGCAATTCCTTGCTCGCGGGGGGATCGACCGCCAGGCGATACGCGTAATCGGCGTCTCGCTGCGCGGAGCGCACTTCTTCGGTATTGCGATCGCGCCAGACCGCGCTCTCGCGAAGGAAATAGTGCGTCGCGAGCCAGGCGCCGGCGAGCACCATCGGCGCCCACCAGGCGTAGCGGGCGAGGATCAACGCCGACGCAAATCCTCCGATGGTTTCGACGAGGCCATTCGCGATGAAGTCGAGTGAGATCGACAACGGCGGACCCGTCATCCCGAGATCGAAGTCGCGCGCGACCGTCAGGTCGCTCGTCAACGTCGGGTCCTCCAGGTGCTCCATCCCGGGTGGTCGCACGCACGCGGCCGTGAGGCGATCGTACAGCCACGCTGCCGTGCGATCGCCGAGATTGGCGCTCAGCGCCTGGTGGATCGGGCCGGCAACCTGCAGCAGGACAAAAACCGTGCCCGCGAACGCGAGCGGGCGCAGCAGGGGATCGCCGCGCTGCACTGCGCCGACGAGCAGTCCCATCGCGATCGCAAACGCGGCCGGCAGCGTGCCCCTGAGCAACAGCGCAACCGACCATCCCGCGGCGAGCACGCCGTCCGCCTTCGGCAGCACGCCGAAGAACTTCCATTCCTTGCGTTGAGTCAGCCGCTCCAGCATCGGCGCATTGTGCCTCAGAATTACCGTTGAGACATCGTCCCGGTACAGCTAACGCGTTGGCTGTACGGCTAAGAAGTTGGCCGCTTCGATGCGCGCAATAGAGAAGGAGGTTCCCGCGCGAATGACTTGCGAGTAACGAATGTGTGCGCAATTTTTTTTGCGCGCGCGTCGCGTGCGTTGCGATCAATCCGGCTATAGTCGTGCGATTCACCGGACGGATCCTCGCGAGGTTGTTCTTGAATCGCAGTGTTGCGCTCGTCTTCGATAGCGATGAACGACGGCGCGCGTGTGTTTCAACGGTGCTCTCGACGCAGTGCGCGGTACACGAATCCGCACGCATCTCTGATCTTCCCGCCGACGCACAGCGCCTGCAACCCGCGGTTGTGATCATCGGATTCGCCGGCGCCGAATCGCACGATGTGCTGGCAACGATCGATCGGTTGCACGCGATGGATCGCCGCTTGTCCGTCGTCGTGGCCACGGCGACCGGTTCGGAAGATACCGCCGTTGCGGCGTTGCGCGCGGGCGTGAAGGACTATCTGCGAGATCCGTTCGATGCGGATGCGCTGGGCGCGGCCGTCCGGCATTGTCTCGCGTCGGCGGAATCGCGCCGCCACTCCGGGGAGCCCTCCGCGGGCAGCGGCGACGCGGGACGCAGTCGATTGATCGGCAGCAGCCGTCCGATGCGAGCGCTCGGCGACTACCTGCTGCAAGTCGCGCAGAGCGACGCAACCGTGCTCATTACGGGAGAGACGGGGACCGGCAAGGAGCTCGCGGCGGAGCGGATTCACGAGCACAGCGCGAGACGCAACGGGCGCTTCGTGTCGGTAAACTGCGCCGCCATTCCGGACAGCCTGCTCGAGAGCGAGTTGTTCGGATACGAGATGGGTGCGTTCACCGGGGCCGTGCGGGCGCGCCAGGGCATGTTACAGCTCGCACACCGCGGCACGATCTTTCTTGACGAGGTCGGCGATCTCGCGCTGCAGGCACAGGCCAAGCTGCTGCGCGCGATCGAAACGCGTGAAGTGTATCGGCTCGGGAGTACCCGCCCCGAGAAGCTGGACGTCCGGATCGTCGCCGCGACCAACCAGGATCTCGACACCGCCCTGGACGCCGGACGGTTCCGCAAGGATCTGTACTTCCGCCTGAATGTGACGCGTATCCACCTGCCGCCGCTCCGCGAGCGGCGATCGGACATCGTTCCGCTGCTCGAACATTACCTTCGCGCGCTGAACCGAAGGCCGCGCGCCGCCGCGCCCGGATTCAGCGCCGCCGCGATTGGCGCGTTGCAGAGATACGATTGGCCCGGCAACGTGCGGGAGCTGAAGAACCTGGTCGAAGCCGTCCTGGTGAGTGCGCGCACCGACTGCGTGGACGTTGCCGATCTGCCTGAGGACTTCCGGCGGCGCCTGCACCAGGTCCGGGATCTTCCGTCCGCGGAGCGCCGTCGCCTGCTCGACGCGCTGCTCGAGGCGAAGTGGAACAAGAGCAAGGCCGCGACGCTTCTGCGCTGCTCGCGTATGACGCTGTATCGCAAGATGGCGAAATATTCCGTCGTCACGAGCGACGATCCGCATCTCGTGTCACACAGCCCTGTGACACGCTCGCGCCATAAACCTCGCGCCTGATCGAGACCTGTCACCCGCTGTCACGCCCTGCTGTCACATCGGGTGTCGCAGCCGGCGCCGCGCGATTCCACGCGCATTCGCATAACTCCTGACCGCACAAGGACGTGGCGCCCGTGCGGAGGCGCGGCCGCGAAGCGGCCACAACGATGCGATCGCACTCGGGTCCCATGGCGCGGTCCTCGAAACCTCGGCCTGTCGCGGCGTCGAAAGGCTTGTATGCGAACTACTTCGAGATCGGGCACACGCCGTTCGAAATCATTCTCGATTTCGGCCAGCGTTACGCGCACAACGATCCATCGCCGTGCCACACACGCATCGTGACCAGTCCGCTCTACGCGGAAGCGCTGCGGCGCACGTTGGAAGACGCGCTGATCAGATATCGCGCGCGATTCGGGGAGGCGGAATAGGCCGTGGCGACGGCTTACGCCGTGGCGGCGGTCGGCGAGGCGATCCTCGCGCTTCTCGCGGCTGCGCGCCCAACCCCGGAATTCGCTGGAGCGCAGTTCGAGTTGTATCAGGGACGCAATTTCGCGACGCCGATGGAAGAGGGCATCTGCTTGTATCTGCATCGCATCACGCCCGGCAGCAACGTGAGGAACCTTCCGCCGCGCGTCGCCACAGATGGCCGGCGGTTTCGTCCTTCGGTCCCGGTCGATCTGCACTACCTGCTGATCCCGTGGGCGCGCGACGCATTCAAGCAGCACCGGCTGCTGGGATGGGCGATACGGGTCCTCGAAGATACTCGGGTGCTTCACGCGAGCCTGCTGAACCAGCATGGACCGGAAACCGACATCTTCGATCCCCACGAGTCGCTCGACATCCTGATGGAAACCCTACCCATCCAGGACATCGGCTCGATCCTCGACGTCGCGAAACCGCATATCCAGCCTGTCGTGCCCTACGTCGTGCGGATGGTCCCGCTCAACTCGGATATCGAACTGGTCGAGGCGGATCTCGTCCAGACGAGAGAGTTCGGCATGGGCAAGGTGATGGCAAATCCATGACCGGCGTCGACATACTCGAAACACTCACGAGGGTGACGCCGCTCGGCATTCGCCTGTTCGACAGCGCCACGGGCAGCAACGCGACTGGCGCACTCTCCGCTGAGGTGTATCCAAAGGGACAGCCGGAGCGACGTACGCGCGGAATCCCGAACCGCAACAGCGTGTTCGTCTTCCGCAACCTTCCGAGCCTTGCCGACATCGAACGCGGTGCCGGAGACGCGACGTTCTGGGCGGCGCAGACACCGCGCTACCCGTTTGTTCTCGAGGTTCGCGATCCCGAGGATCGCTTTCTTCCTTTCAGGCACGACATCCTGCTCCCCGCCAGGCGCCTGCTCGGCGTCGTCATCAATTCGCCTCCCGCGTCGCCACTCGCGTCGCAGGCGGGCGCGTCGGACGAACGCCTGCCGGTCTTCTCGTCCCCCGCGCGCGGGGTGCCTCTCGCGATGGCCGCGCTGCGCGCCGAGATCGTTGATGTCGACATCACGGCGCCGGCCGCGTGGGCGATCGTCGAGGCGAAGGGGCCGGGGCAGCCGCTGGTGACAGGCCTGGCGGATGAACGCGGACGCGTGATGCTGCCACTGCCATATCCGAAACCGATCGTCACGCTGGGATCGCCCGGCAGCCCGAGCCTGCCGCTCACGGCGCAGACGTGGGCAATCAACTTCACCGTGCGTTATCGCCGAGGCGTGCCCGCACCCGCCATCCCGGATCTCGTGGATGTGCTGACGCAGCCAGCCGCCACGAGCTGGCAGGACGTCGCGAAGACGACGCCGTGGACGCAGGCCACGCTGCAGTACGGGCGAGACCTGGTACTCGCCTCCACCACGGGAGGGGGCATCGCGTCGCAGACGCTGCTCATCACGCCGTTATGAACCAGCCACCGATCGCGAACACGAGGAGAGCGGAATGCCTGAGTATCTAGCGCCCGGCGTCTACGTCGAAGAGGTCTCGTTCCGTTCCAAGTCCATCGAGGGCGTCAGCACCACGACGACGGCGTTCATCGGGCCGACGCGGTACGGGCCCGTCGACCTCGTGCCCGACGTGATCACCAGCCTCGTGGAGTTCGAGCGCATCTACGGCGACAGGCAGCAGATTGCCTTTGCCGGATCGGCGCGCCACAACTACATGTGGCACGGGCTGCGGCAGTTCTTCGAGAACGGCGGCAAGCGAGCCTATGTCTCGCGCGTCTATCGGACGTATGCACCGCTCGTCGAGCCCACCCTCGTCACCTCGCCGCTCTCGCCGCTGTCGTCCCCGACATTTCCCGCGGGCTACGCCTCGTCTCCCTCGTTAGTCATGCCGCTCGTCGTCGCGGCGCGGTTTCCCGGCGCAGGCGGCAACGTCCAGGTACGCGTCACCCTTAGCGGTGGCCCCAACGTGTTCGCCGTCGAAGGCACGACCAACGTCGTGCGCGGCGTTGTCGATGGGGATCTCGTCCTGATCACGCCGATCGCCGGCCCGGTCGCAGACAACCTGTACCTGGCGGAGCGTTACATCAACGCCGGCGCCGTGCAGTACCGGTTCCGGCGGGGCGGCGTGCCGACTGAACTGCAATCGCTCGGCGCGACTGCCGTCGTACGCGTGATCACCGCGACGGTGACGGTGACGCCGCCGGATCCAAACGTGCCGAGCTTCGTCTACGAGGGACTTGCGCTCGACCGAATGCACCGGCGCAACGGCGCGAATGACAGTCTCGACGCGCAATTCGCCCTCGAGCAGCCGTCGCTCGGGCGGGCGCGCTCGATTCCCATCGTCATCTGGACCGGCGCGTTCGCCGATGGCATCGCGTTCGCCGGCCATTTCCTGACGCTGCGTCCGTCGATTGGCGGCTCGCTGGTGAACGAGAAGTCCAGTGACGCGGCACGATCGTACGACTTCGGTCTGACCGGCGGTACCGACGGCGCCGAGCCGGAGGTCGGCGACTACGAGGGGATCGGCGGCGACCCGGATTCGAAGGTCAAGAGCGGACTCAAGGCGCTGGAGGACATCGACGAGGTGTCGATCGTGGCGGCGCCCGGTTCCACGTTCAACTTCCAGACCCGCAGCGCGCAGGCGCTCGCGGTGGTCAACGCCGTGATCTCGCACGCCACTCGCATGCGCTACCGCATTGCCGTGATCGACGCGGGGGACAAGCAGTCGATCGCCGACGTCCGCCTGATGCGCGGCAAGATGGACACCACCTACGCTGCGTTCTATTACCCGTGGATCAAGATCGTCGATCCCGTCACGCTGCAGGAAATCGACATCCCGCCGAGCGGATCGGTCGCCGGTATTTACGCGCGCAACGACATCAACCGCGGGGTCTTCAAGGCGCCGGCGAACGAAGTCGTTGAAACCGCCGTCGGCCTCGAGCTGATGCTCAACAAGGCCCAGCAGGACATTCTCAATCCGGCGGGGATCAACTGCTTCCGCTTCTTCGAGAACCGCGGCTTCCGCTTGTGGGGCGCGCGGACCGCGAGCAGCGATCCGGAATGGAAGTACGTGAACCTGCGGCGCTACTTCGCCTATCTCGAACATTCCATCGACAAGGGAACCCAGTGGGCGGTGTTCGAGCCCAACGGCGAGCGGCTGTGGGCGAACATGCGCATCACCATCTCCGACTTCCTCTTCAACGAATGGACGAACGGCGCGCTGCTCGGCGACCGCCCCGAGAAGGCGTACTTCGTCAAGTGCGACCGATCGACGATGACCCAGAACGATCTCGATAACGGCCGTCTCGTGTGTCTCGTCGGCGTCGCGCCGCTGCGTCCCGCCGAGTTCGTGATCATCCGCATCGGTCAGTTCACCGCCGATCGCAAGGTGTAGATGGGCCCCCGGCCCCGTCATTGAGGAGAGCACGTCATGGCCGATCGCGACCGTCCGTACATGCAGTTCAACTTTCTCGTCAGCATTGGCGACGGCACCGACCCGTCGACCGTGGCGGCTGGTTTCCAGGAAATCAGCGGCATCGCGACGGAGCTCGCCGCCACGGAATACCGCGTCGGCAACGCGCCGCATAACAACGTGATCAAGCTGACGGGCCTCAACAAGGCGGCGGACGTCACGTTCAAGCGCGGAATCATCAATCCGAAGGTGCTGTTCGACTGGCTGGCGGAGATTCGCGAGGGGAATGCCGCGGCACGACGGACGGTGACGGTGGAGCTGCAAGGGGAGAACCACCAGACAGTGGCCACCTGGATCCTCAACGAGGCACGGCCCCTCAAGTACAGTGCCGGGCCGTACAACGCGAAGGGCAGCGACATGCTCCTCGAAGAGCTCACCGTCGCCTATGAGCGGCTGCAGATCCAGACCGCCTGAACTGCCGATGGCCGCTCTCCGATCGCTCCCAGGGATTCGCCTCGAGGCGCATACGCCCGCGCCGTCCGATCCGCTGCCGCGGATGGATGTCGCGGCGTTTGTTGGGTTCGCGGCGTCGGGGCCGATCAACGTCCCCGTGCCAATCGAGGATCCCGCGGAGTTCCGCACGATTTTCGGCCGGGACGTCCTGCTGCCGATGCGCCGCGGCGCCGCCGATGCGGTAACGGCGCATCTCGCGGGCACTGTCCGCGCGTTCTTTGCGAATGGCGGGCGGCGTTGCTGGATCGTCCGCGTGGCGGGGGAGGGCGCGATCGCGAACAGGTTTCAGCTGCCCGGAGTCATCCGCGTCACGCCCGGCGACGTGCTCGAGCCGGTGGAGCTCGTCGCGCGATCGGAGGGCAGCTGGTCGGACTCGCTGCGGGTGGCGACGAACCTCGTGAGCCGCCCATTGCAGTTTCTCGGGATCGTCGCCGATCCCGCAGGCCTCTCTATCGATCTCGCGGCGGCATCGCGGCCGCATGTCGCGGTCGGTGATCTAGTGCGGGTCACGTGGTCGGACGTGACCGCGGCGCTTCACTTGTTCGTGCAGTCCATCACAACGCCTCCCGCGTCGCCGCCAGGGGCGGTGATGAGACTTGCGGGCCGTTCACTGTGGATCGCCGGCGCCGCCGTCGCATCCGCACCCAGTCCGGCGTCCCTCGCGGGCCCGGTCATGGCCGAGCGGCTCGCGTTCGATCTGACGGTCGCCGGTGAGGCCGGTGCGCCAGTGCGGCTCGCGCGCCTGGGTTTCACGCCGGATCACCCGCGCTTTTTTTTCGCGCTGCCATCCGACGCGACGCTGTTCGGCGAATCCGCCGAGCGGAGGTGGGCCGGTCTCTGGCGTGACGCGTCGCTTCCGAGATTTCCGGTCGCTGGAGCATTTGACGCCGCCGTTTACGTGCCGATCGGCATGGGCGTTCTGCCGTCCGAGAAGCCGGCGCACGCGATCGCGACGGGCGGGACGTCGCTCGATCGGGACGGCCTTGCGCACTTCGATGTTTCACTCTTTCTTGACAAAGACCTCGTCGACGCGAACGTTCGCGACCTCCTCGATCGCGCGGATGCAATCCGGTATCGCCTGGCGGCATCGCGTCGGCTCACGGGCCTGCACGCCGTGCTATCGATCGAGGACGCCACAATGGTCGCGATACCCGACCTGGTGCACGCGGGCTGGGAGCGCGCCGATGGGCTGCTTCAGTCTCCGCTGGCGTCGTCTCCGCTCGCGTCCTCGCCGCTCGATCATCCCGAAACCTGGCGCTGGTTCGATTGTCGCGAGCCGCGGCCGGTACATCCACCGGCGGGGTTCGGTTTCATCGACTGCGCTGCGACGGTAGCGATCCCACCGCCGCTGCTCGAAGCTGTCGACATTGCCGCCAACCGGTACGGGCTGCGGTGGGACGTCATCGATAGCACGCTCGTCGACGTGCAGGAATCGACGCGACCCGACTTCGCTGACGCGATCACGATTGTCCAGGGGTCGACGGCTGACGCGCTGACGCTCTACGACCGTCCGCCGGGTGGTTATTACTACCGTGCCCGCCGTCTCGCCGGGAGCCGAACCAGCGACTGGTCGTTCGGCGCCTTCGTCCGCGTCCCGACGCTCTCCGGTTGGATCGGCCTCGAGACCTACGACGCGTCGACGCTGCTGGACGTGCAGCGCGCGCTGTTGCGGATGTGCGCGGCGCGTGCCGATTGTGTCGCGCTGCTGGCATTGCCGGTGCACTACGACGCGGCAATGGCGATCGCGCACGTCACGTCGCTTACCGCGCCGCCAACCGAAACGACGGCGCTGAGCTACGGCGCCGTGTGGCATCCATGGATCGTCAGGCGTGATGCGGAAAGCGGCGCGCTGCGAGCGGCGCCGCCCGAAGGAATGATGGCTGCCGTCATGGCGGCGCGCGCGATCGCGCGCGGCGCCTGGGTTGCGCCGGCGAACGAGGCGCTTCGCGGCGTCGTGGCGCTGGTGCCCGCGATTCCAGCAGAGGCGTACCAGCCGCTGCAGGATGCGGCGCTGAATCTTGTCCGCCACGAACCCGCGGGATTCGTCTGCCTCGACGCCGACACGCTGAGCGCCGACCCGGAGGTGCGCCCGCTGAACGTCAGGCGCCTGATGATCCTGCTGCGCAAGGTGGCGCTTCGCGCCGGGAATCGATTCACCTTCGAACCCAATGGCGAGCGGCTGCGCCGCGCCCTCAAACGGGGATTCGAAGCCGCGCTCGAAGAGATGTTCGCGCGCGGCGCGTTCGCTGGGGCCCGCAGCCGCGATGCGTTCCGTGTCTCGACCGACGAGCCCCCCAACACGCGCCAGGACGCCGACGCGGGCCGGTTCCTGGCCGAGATTCGTGTGGCGCCGTCGCGCCCGTTGTCCTTCCTGACCGTTCGCCTCGTGCAACGCGGCGAGTCCACGGTGGCGCAGGAGGTGCGGTGATGGCTGACATCGCGCGTCCCTTCCCTGCCTACAACTTCGAGGTGCAGATCGAAGTACCGGGTCTTGGCGGCACCGCGCTGTGCGAAGGGCAGTTCTCCGAGTGCGACGGCCTCGAGATGAACATGGACGTCAAGACCATCCGCGAGGGAGGGAACAACACCGCGCAGATTCGCCTGATCGGCGCGGTCAACTACGGCACCGTCACTCTCAAGCGCGGCATGACGAGCCAGAGCTTCGATCTCTGGGACTGGTTCGACGCGCAGCAGCACGCGACGCCGCGCGACCTCCGCGGCGACTATCGCGGCAACGTCACCATCGTCCTCAAGGGGGCCGATCGCGCTGAGAACGCGCGCTACATTCTGCGCCGCTGTCTGCTGACGAAGCTCAAGGCGCCCGCGATGAACGCGAAGGACGGCCTCCTCGCCGTCGAAGAACTGCAGCTTAGCTATCAGTCGCTGTCCATCGAAGCGCCTGGCGGGGGAGGTGGCCGTGCCTGATCCAACCCCGCTGGCGAAAGCCGAGCTCCGCGAGCTTGACGCCGCGTTTGCCAACACGATCAACGAAGACAAGTGGACGAAGGTCCAGTTCAATCCCGATACGCTCAAGGTTTCATTCGCCAACCAGTTGAAAGAGCCCTCGGGCTCTGGCGATCAGCGCGGTTCGCAGGCGCGGCAGTTCGTCGGCGCGGGCACGACGAAGCTGGCCGTGCAGCTCTGGTTCGACGTCACGCAGGAACTCGGCCAGGGACTGCCCGACGTGATCGACGTGCGGCAGTTGACCCAGCGCGTCGCCTACTTCATCACGCCGATTGGCGATCCACCGAACCAGCCGAAGAAGTTCATCCCGCCGGCCGTTCGGTTCATGTGGGGCACCTTCCAGTTCGACGGGATCGCCGAATCGATGGAAGAGACGCTCGAGTTGTTCTCGCACGAAGGACGTCCACTGCGCGCGTCGGTGGCGCTCGTCATCTCGCAGCAGAAGATCACCACGTTCGCATTCAACGAGGCGAACGATCCCGCCGGGTTCACGCGCCGCAATCGTCCCGCCGCGGGCACGCAGCCCCAGACCGAAGCGCCGGCGAACAGCAATCTGCAGTCGATGGCGGCGTCGCAACCCGGCGGACAAGACCGTCCCTGGCAGTCCGTGGCGGCGGCGAACGGCATCGAAAACCCGCGACTGCTCGCACCCGGACAGCTGATCGACTTCAGCGCGACCAAGCCGCAGATCGTCGTGGAGTAGGAGCACGCGCATGGCAACCGTCATCAACGACCTGATCCTCGAGCCGAAGGCGAGCCCGCCACCCGCGGAAGCCAGCGCTGCGTCCGCCGCGTCCGGCGGGTCACCGCCGGCCGGCCCCGAGCTCGAGCGGCAGCTCCTGCAGATCGATCGCCGGCAACGCGAGCGCGGTCTGCGCTTGTGGGCGCATTGAGGCACACGTGGGCAGCGCAGGTACAGCCGGAATCAAGGCGTCGCGGCCGTCGATCTTCGTCGGCGGGGCGGAGGACACGGATCTGTCGCAGGGACTCCTCCGCATGACGCTCCGCGATGACATTCAGGGACTCTGCAACGCGGAGCTGCGCTTCGGCAACTGGGGACCAAAGAGCGGCGGGATCGGCTTTCTGTACTTCGACCGCAGGAAGCTGGACTTCGGAAAGGAAATGCAGCTGAAGCTCGGGAACGACATGCTGTTCGAAGGACGCGTCTCGGCGATCGAGGCGGAATTCGGCGAGGGGCGCGCCCCCGAGATCGCCGTCCTGCTCGAGGACCGGCTGCAGGACCTTCGCATGACGCGCCGGACACGCGCATTCAGCGACGTCTCGGACGCCGACGTGATGCGGCAGCTGGCCAGCGACCATGGCCTCTCGCCAACCATCGACGTGAGCGGACCCACGCACAAAGTCCTCGCGCAGGTAAACCAGAGCGATCTCGCGTTCCTTCGCGATCGCGCGCGCGCCGCCGGTGCGGAACTGTGGATCGAAGGGCGCGGCCTTTACGCGAAAACGCGCTCCGCGCGTTCGGGCAGCCCCTTGAAGCTGAAGTTCGGTGCAGACCTGCGCGAGTTCATCGTCATCGCGGATCTCGCGCACCAGCGGACGAGCGTCAATGTCGCGGGATGGGACGTAAGCGGCAAGCGCGCCATCGATCAGAAGGCAGAGGACGCCGCGATCTCCGGAGAGCTGGGGTCGGATACGAGCGGCGCAACCATCCTGCGCGACGCGTTCGCGGAGCGCAAGGAAACCGTGGCGCACACCGTGCCGCTGTCCTCGGACGAAGCGAAGCTGCAGGCGGAGGCCTGGTTCCGCGCGGGCGCGCGCCGCTTCGTCACCGGTCGCGGCATCGCGCAGCCCGACGCGAAATTGCGCGTCGGCGCATCGGTGGACCTCGACGGGCTCGGTCCTCTCTTCAACGGCAAGTACTACGTCGCCGAAGTGCGCCACGTGTTCGACGGCGCCGCGGGGTTCCTCAGCCAGTTCACCGCCGAGCGTCCCGGACTGGGAGCGGCGTCATGACGATGGCGCAGGCCGCTCCGTTTGAAGCGCTCCTCCAGGGGCGCGCACCGGCGGGTCTCGGCGGTCGCTGGTACGGCGTCTATCCGGCGCTCGTCAGCGATATCCAGGATCCCGATTCCACCGGGCGGGTGAAAGTGCGGCTGCCGTGGTCGCCGGACAGCGGCGGACAGCGGTACGAGGTGTGGGCGCGGCTGGCGACCCTGATGGGCGGCAATAAGCGCGGCAGCTGGTTCATTCCCGACGTGGACGACGAGGTGCTCGTCGTGTTCGAAGGCGGGGATGTGCGTCGCCCGTACGTGATCGGCGGGTTGTGGAACGGCACGGACGCCGCCCCCGAGTCGATGGATGGGGCAGGACGCAACTACAAGAAGGTCCTGACGTCGCGCAACGGCGTCAAGGTCACGCTCGACGACACCGACGGCCAGGAGAAATTCGTCGCCGAGACGCCGGGCGGGCAGAAAGTCACGCTGAAGGACGGACCCGGGTCGGTGGAGATCGCCGACAGCAACGGCAACTCGATCAAGCTCGAATCGAGCGGCGTCACGATTACCGCAGCGGCCACGCTGACGATCAACGCGAGCGCCGTCACGATCAGCGCGTCATCGCTCACGCACTCCGGGACCGCAACGATCAGCGGAGCGCTCACCGTTGCCGCGAGCGTCACGACGCCCTCCGTCGTGTCGGGCAGCTACACCCCAGGCGCGGGAAACATCTGGTGAGGTCCAGGCATGAACGCGCTTGAACGCCACGTCGAATGGACCGCGCCCGCGACACTGTGGGACCACTTCAATGGATCCACGAGCGCCGCGCAACGGCGCGTGTTTCGCACGCCGGCGATCCTTCGATTCGCGAGCGATTCGTTCATGGAGGACTTTCTCGCGCTGATGAAGGCGGACGGGCGTCAGATGAGTGGGTTGCTGGCTGTGCCGGAAACGTGGAAGGCGCCGTCGGCGGATGTGCCGCTCCCGGAGCGCAAGGAGGGGCTCGTCGGCAGACTGCACGCGGCGCGCACGCTCGCAATTCGCCGGCTCGAAGCGCGCCAGCTGCCGATGCGCACCGCCACATGGAATGCGTCGCCAAATCCGACGATGGTTGAGAAGCCGCTGAAGCTGTATCAACCGGCACACCAGCGCTATTACCTGGTCACCGCGTGCCTGGTGTGTCGCACTCTTGGTCTTCCCGACCGTCCGTTGAACACGAGCGCGCAGGAGCGCGTGTCGTTCGTCATTCGCCGGCTGCAACCGAGAACGGGAGCGACGGCTATCAACCCTGATCCCACGCTCTGTGACGAGCTCGCGTTCGTGAAAGGGCAATGGATGGCGGTGGCGCAGCCCGACACTCTGCTCGAGGGTGAAGAGCAGTATCCGCTGTCGCCGCTCGCGTATCAGGAGCTGGACGGACGTCGCCGCCGGATCCTGAACGGCCTCATCCCTGTGGCGAAGCGCGAAACGCTGGCCGGCGCGCCGGTCGCGTCGGCGCCAGGGGGCGGAACGCCGCCCGCGCCGGTCGATGGGCGACAGATGCTGCTGAAGATGGAAGTCCTCGGGCCGTGGGCGAATCTGGAGGACATCGCGATTCGCGCCCGTGACGCGTCGAAGCCCGCAACCGCCGACAAGATACCCGACGGCGCGGTTGCGGCTACGCTGGCCCGCGCCAACGAGCAGATTCAGACGATCGCCTGGTACGTCCTCCTCGACCTCTCGAAATGGATCGAGCAGCACATCCCGAAACTGTGGGACGCGATCAACTCGAGCTCGCCGGGCGGATTGTCCAGCCCGGAGCTCACCGCGTATACGGCGCTGGGAGGCGCGGCGCTTTCCTCGAACGGCAAGACACTGCGCGCCGCACTCAAACAGATTCGCTCCTTCGAAACGATGCTCGAGACGGTCAAGTCGCCGTACCGCGCGGAGACCGTTGCGCAGTGGCCCTTGCTCGCGTTCCAGTTCGTGACGGCCACGGCCGGCGGACCGACAGGCCTTATGAAAGCGCAGCGTGAGGACATCGAAGCGAAATTGACGGCGGCGCTGCCTTCCGGCGGCGTCGCGGCGATCCCGGTCCGCGCAGTCGCGCAGATCAACGCGATGGATTTCGTCGCGCCATGGTTCACCGTGCGCTGCGTCTTCGAGCGGCCGCACTGCGCCGCCTTGTCACCGCCCGTCATCAGCGACCCGACCGCGTCCTTCCAGCTCGCGGCGTTTTTCGACTCGGACGCACCGGCGCGTCCGATCCGCATCGCGATGCCCTCCGACACGACGCCCGCTGGACTCCGCAAGTTCGATAAGAACGCCGCGTTCGTGATGTCCGACGTGATGTGCGGACAGTTCTCGGCCGTTCGATCGCTGGGTTTCATAGACCTGGTCATGGCCGTTCTTCCGTGGCCGCTGCACCAGGATCTCAACGTCGGTGACATGAAGTGCCCCGGCGGCGGCGGTCTCGCGTGCTCGTTGTCACTGCCCATCATCACGATCTGCGCGCTGATCGTGCTGATGATCATGGTCAAGCTGCTCGACATGATCTTCTTCTGGATGCCGTTCTTCCAGATCTGTCTGCCCGTACCCAAATTCGACGCGAAGGGAAGCAGCTGATGGACGCCGGTCGCATCTACGGCCGCGGGATCGCCTTTCCTCCCCACGTCGCGGCGGACGGCCGCATGGCCTGGTCGGAGGGAGAGACGAATATCCGCGAGGCCATCGAAATCATCCTCAAGACGGAGGAACGCGAGCGGCTGAACCTGCCGACCTTCGGGGCTGGCCTGCGCAAGTTTCTATTCGAACCCAACACCGTCAGTACGCGACACCAGATTGCCGATCGCATCCAGCGGGCGCTGCAGCTCTGGGAGCCGCGCATCACGGTCTCCACGGTGAACGTGGAGGAAGATGCCGTCGATCCGCAGTCGGCGGTCGCCACCATCCATTACCAGCTCGTCGCCACTCGCGCCGCCGGAGACGTGAGCGTACGCGTCGCGCTGGCCGGATAAACGCGCATGCCGATCACCCTCGCCCGCATCGACGACCGGCGCTACGACGATCTCGTCGCGGAGGCGCTAGGCCGCGCTTCCGTGCACACGCCCGAGTGGACGAATCTCACTCGCAGCGATCCCGGCGTCACGCTGATCGAAGTGTTCGCGTTCCTCACCGAGACGCTGCTCTACCGCGCCAATCAGATTCCCGAGCGCAACCGCAAGAAGTTCCTGCAGCTCCTGCGCATACCGCTCAGGACGGCATCCGCCGCGCGCGGCCTGATCGCGATCCGCAACGAAGCGCCATCGCCCAATCCGCTGCCGATCATCCTGCCCGCGGGTGTCGAGGTGCGTGCCGGTGAAGTGCCGTTCCGCACGACGCGCGCGCTCGACGTGTTGCCGGTCGAGGCGCGCTTCTACGTCAAGCGGCGGATCGTGAATCCGGCGCCGGAGGTAAAGCAGTACTACCAGCAGCTGTACGCCTCGTACCGCGGCCCGGCTCCGGAGGTTCAACCCGACCTGTATGAAGCAGTGCCGTTCCCCAGCCGCGACGGGGCGTCCGTCGCGCTCTCGTCGGCGATCGACAACGCCGTCTGGCTGGCGCTGCTGATGCGCCCGTCCGACACGGCTCTCACGGTCGACAACGTGCGCAAGCGAATCGCCAACCGCACGTTGTCACTCGGCGTCGTGCCCTCGCTCGCGGAGAGCCGCGCCGATCTGCCGGCGGGTCGCGCCTTTGGTGCCGAGGCGACGGTGACATTGAAGGTGGACGCGCCGAAGGTTCCCGACAGCGGGGGATTGCCTGCGGAGCCCTCACAGCGCATCGCCGAATACCAGGCCGTTGCCGTCAAGAGCGACGGTGACGTCTTCAGTGTGCCGGGCGTGATCGATGTCTCGCTTCCCGGAGAATCGGCGCTCCGGCTGTGGAACAACATCGATCCGCTCGAAGCGGGCGTCGGAGGTCTGCCTCCCGCGATCGACGATGAGTCCGTCGCTGCGCGCGTTGTCACCTGGCTGCGGATCACGGCATCAGCGCCGGTGACGACGCAGTTTCTCTGGATGGGCATCAACGCGGTGCCCATCTCGCAGCGCGCTGCGGTGATTGCGGAGCTGCTGCCGGATGGCACCGGCGAGCCTGACCAGGCGGCGCGATTGTCCCAAGCGCCCGTGTTGCCGGAGACGGTGCGGATAACGGTGACGCCGGAAACCGGTGGGCCCAGCGAGTGGCAGGAAGTAGACGATCTTAGTGCCGCGGCGCCCGAAGTGCGGGTCATCGATCCGCGCGAGTCGCCCGGCCGGCGGCTGTCGAAACCGGCCGCAACTGATCCTTCTGCAGCGCAGCGGGATCCCTCGCATGTGTTCGCGCTGAACGCCGAATCCGGAGAAGTGCGGTTTGGGGACGGCGCGCGCGGTGCGCGCCCGCCGGAGCGCGCCACCATCCGCGCGTCGTACGAGTACGCGCGCGGGGCCGCCGGCAATGTCAGCGCCGGACGCATCAACGCGGCACCATCGCTGCCGGAAGGCTTCAAGGTATCCAATCCCGTCGAGACGTGGGGCGGCGCCGATGCCGAAAGCGTTGCCGAGGGGGAGAAGCAGATCGCGCGGTACCTCCAGCATCGCGATCGCCTGGTGACCGCGGAGGATTTCCGCACGATCGCGCTCCGCACCCCCGGCGTCAGCATTGGCCGCATCGAGGTGCTGCCCGCCTATCACCCGGACTTCGGCGGCGCCGAAGTACCGGGCGTGGTGACGCTGATGCTCGTGCCCTCGTACGACCCGTTGCAGCCTGACGCGCCGCTGCCGCGAAAGCCGTTCCTCGACGCGATCTGCCGTTATCTCGATCCACGGCGGCTGGTGACGACCGAGGTCGTCCTGCGCGGACCCGAGTACGTCGGGATCTGGATCTCGATTGGCGTCAAGGTCGCGGCAGGCTTCAACGAGTCCGCCGTGCGTGAGGCAGTAGAACGGGACATCCGCGCGTTCCTTGCGCCAACTGCGGGCGGGCAGCAGATGCTCCCCGAGGATCCGTCCGTGCTGCTCGGCGGCAATACCACGTCCGCGGGCGGATGGAAGCTTGGCAAGGCGGTGGTCGCGCTCGAACTCGCCGCCGTGGCCAATCGGACGCGCGGCATCGAGTTCGTTCAGGAAGACGTGCTGCTGGCCGGCGCGACGGGATCCGCGGTGCCGCGGGTCGACATGGTCAGCCTGCAACTGCCGCGCATCCTCGGGATCAGCGTGGTCAATGGCGCGCCCATGCCGCTCGATGCGCTGCGGGGATCGCCGTCGGGCGGAGTGACGCAGACGCCGGCCGTTGTGCAGATTCCTGCTATCCCGGAGGAGTGCCGCTGATGGACGTCAACGGTACCCGTTTCCATCTGCTGCTCGGCCGCGACGACTTCGGCCGTCGTTGTCGCACGGCTCCCAACGGCGGGGGATCGTCGATCTCCTTGGGCAACGTGTTCCAGGCGTCCGCGGCCGGCGCGGACGCGGCGTTCTCGTGGAACACCGGCCGCAAGGAGTTGACGCTCGGATCGCGCGTGTTCTATTTCACGCCCGCGGCGGGAAACGTCACGGTGTCGCTCACCGATCGACGCGGCGCCGCGTTCGACAGGCACGGCAACGTGTACTGGATCACGCCCAGCGGCACCGAGATTCTCGTGCAGTCGTCCGGCAGCCGCAAGACGACGCATTTCTGGTCGTCGCTTGACGACCCGCGCAATCCGAAATGCGGGTCCGCTCGTCCGGGATCGTTCGCCCCGTTGCCATCCGATGTAAAGCCTGTCGCCATCGCGTTGCGCGGCCTCGCCGTGACCGCGCTGCACTACCTCGTCGTCGGCACCGTTGATCCCGCGGGGCTTCTCGTGTTCGACCTCCATCGCGGCGGCGAACCGCGGCAGCTGCTGTTTCCGGCGGGAGTACCGTTCGAGCCATTCGACATCGCGTCGACGGAGAGCGGGGGAGCGATCGTCCTCGACCGCCAGAACGGCCGGCTGTGGGGATTCGACCAGACACTGGGCGTCGTGGCGCTTGGCGGAACGACCGCTGCCGCGGCGACCTACGAGTTCGCGCCGCTCGACGGCAGTCCCGGGCCGAAGCCGCCGTGCCGGCGGGCGATCACGCTCGACCTGTCGCTGGCGCTCGGCATTGTATCCCCGGTCGCGGTGGAGGCGTTGCCCGGCGGGAACGTGCTCGTGCTCGAGAGCGATCCCGCGGCCAGTTTTTCGCGGGTGCACTTCTTCGCCGGCGCACTCACGCCTCCGCTGCTGGCCCCTTCCGGATCGCCGGTCTCGACCGAAGCGGCGAAGATGCTGATCGAGGAGTCGAAGCGCGCCGCGTTTCAATTGCTTGGGCACGATTTCGTCTACGCGCGTCAAGAGGATCGCGACGTGCTGTATATCGGCGGCGCGGATGGCGATCAGGTCTTTGCCTTCGCAATCACGATCGACTCGGGCTCGCTAAGCCTCACGCCGATCGCGGAGGTGTACCCGATGCGGCTGTTCGGCGGCCGCGGCCTGATCGCCGGGCCGGGGTGCCAACCGCACTACGACAGCGGCAGTCTGTGGGTGCCGCTTGCAACCTTGCGCGGCGCGCGGTTCGCGCTATCCGGCGCCTTCGTCATCGACGCGCTCGACGGGAAAGAACCCGACTGCGTCTGGCATCGGCTGATGATCGATGCCGTCCTGCCGCCGGGGTGCGACCTCGAAGTGAGGAGTCGCGCCGCCAATGATCGGGCGCAGCTCGGGTTCGCCGAATGGCAATCGGAGCCGCGGCCGCGCCGGCGGCCCACCGGAATGGAGATCGCGTGGGCGGACGATCTGCGCCGGGCCGGCATCGAGACCTTCGAATTGTTGTTTCAGCGCGCCAGAGGACGCTACCTGCAGCTCGAGATCACGCTGCGCGGCACGGGGCGCTGCAGTCCGCGCGTGCGCGCCGTCCGCGTGTGGTATCCGCGCTTCTCGTACCTCGAGCGCTATCTACCCGCCGTATATCGCGAGCACGCGGAGTCCGCGTCGTTTCTCGATCGGTTCCTGGCGAACACTGAGGGTTTCTTCACAGACATCGAGGGACGCGTGGCCGGGGCGCAGGCGTTGCTCGATTATCGGACCGCGCCGCCGGAGACACTCGAATGGCTGGCAAGCTGGTTTCACGTCGCGCTCGATCCCGCATGGGACGAGGCGCGCCGGCGGCTGTTCGTCCGCCATGCCGCGGAGTTCTTCGAATGGCGCGGGACAGTGCCCGGACTCCGCATGGCGCTGCGGCTCGCGACGGAAGCCTGCGCAGCCGAATCAACATTCGCAGTGGAGGCACGCCGATCGGAGTCGATCCGGATCGTCGAGCGTTTTCGATCGCGTCCACTGCCAGGGCTGGCGTTCACGCAGATGAACGAGGCGGATGGCTTGCCGCTGCGCGTGACGAAGGCGACGTGGGATCCCACGCTTGGCGCGGCGGACCTGCATCGCCGCTGGCGAGAGGTGACGGGCAATTCGAGCGCCATGTACCCGATCGCTCCACCTGCGGACGCGGCCGCGCGCGCGCTATGGATCGCGTTTTCGACGCAGCAGCTCGGATTCGTCCCGCGCACGGGAGACCCGGACCGCTGGCGCACGACGCTCCAACGCCGCTATCCCACGCTGGACCATCTCAATCGCGCCTGGAAGTCCGCATATTCCGAGTGGAACAGCGTGCCGCTGCCAGCGGCGCTGCCGGAGATCGCCGCCATGCTGCGCGACTGGATCCAGTTCCAGAGCCTCGTCCTTCCCGCCGATGATGCGGCGCATCGCTTCACGGTGTTCCTGCCGCAGGGAACACTCGGGAATCGCCAGCGCGTTGAACGCCTCGATCTCGTGCGCCGCGTGGTGGCGCTCGAAAAGCCCGCCCACACGTCATTCGAGGTGAAGTTCTACTGGGCATTCTTCCGAGTGGGCGAGGCCCGTCTCGGCGAGGGCACCGTCATCGATCTCGGCAGCCGATCGCCGG
>DASPXV010000038.1:0-15550 GCA_035637115.1 Vicinamibacterales bacterium | reverse complement strand
CTCCCGGTCGTTGAGCGTCACGCCGACGGCGCGACCGCCTTCGAAGATCACGTCCATCACGCGGACCCCTTCGTGCGCCGTCACGCCGTGCTCGCGCGCGTTCTCGAGCAGCATCTGGTCGAACTGGCTGCGGACCACCTGCCAGGTCTGCGAGCATTCGTGCGGCTTGTTGTCCCAGAAGTAGAAGGGAGCCGACTGTCTTCCGCTCGCGTTGACGAACTGGACGCTGTACTTCTTGACGAAGCGGCTCTTCTGCATCTTCTCGAGCATGTTGAGCCGCCGCAGGACCCAGTACGTCTCGGGAATGAGCGATTCGCCGATATGAAAGCGCGGAAACTTCTCGCGCTCGAAGAGCTCGACGCGCAGCCCCTGCTGCGCCAGAAACGTTGAAACGGTGGATCCGGCGGGCCCACCGCCGATGACGACAACGTCGGGTGAGTTCATGCGGTGTCCGGTGACCGATCTTCGATGGCCGATGGCCGATATGCGAACGGCTTCAGGCGGTCGGCCACGTCCGCGGGGATCTCCGCCGATTTCATCGAACCGTCAGGCAGCTTGGCCACGCAGGCGATCTTCAGAGTGCCGGTCGCGATCTTCTGGCCGTCCTGCGACATCTCGCAGGCGTAGCTGATCGTCCGTTTTGTGACATCCGTGATCCGGATCGCGATATCGAATTCCTGCTCGAACTTCAATGCGCGGTGAAACTCGCATGCGGCGGCGACGCGCGGCCAGCCGATGTCCGAGCGCTCCGGGTGAATGCTGAGCCCCGCGTCGCGCCACAGCGCGTGCTCGGCCTCCTCCATGTAACGGAAGAACCACGAGAAATGAACGATGCCCGCGACGTCGGTTTCGTAGAACTGAACGCGCCGCCGCAGGCGCAACTCGCGTGGCATCTACGTATAACGAATGTTCGTGTGCTGTGGCAGGAAGAAACGTGGCAGCAGCGAGTCGACGCGCATGAGGCCGTCCCGCGTCAGGGCGAGACGCTCGGGCGTCGCCTCCGCGACGTAACGCTCTGCGCGAAGCGCGGCGAGCTCCGACGCGAACGTCTTCAGCACATCGACGCCGTACTTCTCAGAGAAGTACGCGGGCCGAAGCTTTCCAAGTTTCATCTGGAGGATCAGCTCGCGGCGCATCCGCTCTTCCGCCGTCGGTCTGTAGGCGCGGCCGAGCGGCAGCTCACCCTGAAGGATCGCCTCGCTGTAGCCCTCCCACGTGTCCTTGTTCTGCAGGTGCACGCCATTGACATGGCCGAACGACGCGACGCCGAGACCCGCCATGTCCGCTCCTTGCCACAGACGATCGCGGTAGATGAACTTCGTGCGGTCCGGATTCCTGACCGCGGTATAGGCGCTGCCGATGTGATAGCCCGCGCGCTCGAGCGCCTCGAACGCGTCCTGCACCCAGCGGCGCTTCGTATCCCAGCCTGCAAGCGATCCGGTCATCTGTCCGGTCTTCTGGAGCAGGTCCTTGCTGATCGTCGTGTTGTACGGCAGCTCCATCTGGTAGATGGTCACGCTGTCAGGCTGCAGTGCGATCGTCTTCTCGACGTTGCGCTTCCAGTTGTCGTCGGTCTCCCCGAGCATGCCGGCGATCAGATCGATGTTGATCTGCGGGAACGCCAGCGAGCGCGCGAAGTTGTACGCCGTCTCGATTTCAGGCGAGCGGTGGGCGCGCCCGTTGATCTCGAGGATGCGATCGTCGAAATTCTCGACGCCGAGGCTCAGGCGCGTGACCCCCATCTTCCGGATCGCCGTCAGCTTGTGCTGCGTGAGCGTGCCTGGTTCGCACTCGAACGTGATTTCTTCCGCCTGGTTCCACGATGTGACTCGCGTCAGGCGATTGACGAGGCTCTGAAGCTGCTGCGTGGACAGGAACGACGGTGTCCCACCGCCGAAGTAGACGAAGTCCAGCGGCCGCCCGGCGATCGCCGGCTGCTGCGCGTACATCTCCCACTCCCGGCCGAGGACGTCGAGATACTGTCCGATCTCCTGCGCGTTCTTGTCCGTGTAGACGCGGAAGTAACAGAAGTGACAGCGCTTGCGGCAGAACGGGATGTGGAGGTACAGGCCGAGCGGGGTCGCGGGGTTCGGCGCCGCCTGGAGCGCGGGCTTCGCGTCGCGCTCCACCGCTTCCGGCGACCACACGGAAAACGGGGGATACGTCGCGACGAAATAGCTGCCGACCTCGGGCTCGACCAGGTTAGCCAAAACAGTAGATCCTTCCGTCCTGCGCGCCAATCACCAGCCGCCCGCCCGCGACCGCAGGGGTCGCCGTCAGCGCGTCGCCGATCTCGTACTCCCACCGCTTCTCGCCGCTCTTTGCATCCAGCGCGTAAAGCTTGCCGTCGCTCGATCCGACGAAGACACGGCTGCCGACGATCACAGGGGAGGAGTCGACCCGCGCGCGCGTCACGAATTTCCACGCGCTCTTTCCCGTCGCGGCGTCGATCGCATGTACGGCCTTGTCGCGGCTGCCGATGATCACCCTTCCGCCCGACAGCACCGGCGAGGAGTTGTAGGGAAACTGGCGATCGGGATCGCGGAACCGCCACGCGACGCGCCGTGCTTTCAAATCGATCGCGACGACATCGTTGTTATACGTGCCGAGGTAGGCTCGGGCGCCGTCGATCACCGCCGACGATCCCGTGTTGCCGTCCAGCGGCACCTCGAGCAAGACCTTGCCGTCCGCCAGGCGCACCGCGCGGAATTGCTCGTCGCAGCCGCCGAAATAGATCGTTCCATCGACGACGGTCGGCGTGGCGTGGACCTGTCCGTTCGTCTTGAGCTTCCAGCGCAGCTTTCCCGTCTTCGCGTCCAGCGCGTAGAGGTTGGTGTCGTACGAGCCGATCAGCACCATCTCGCCGGCGACCACTGCTGACGATTTGATCTCGCTGCCTGTCTTGAACGTCCACGCCCTCGAGCCGTCCTTCGTGTTCACAGCATGGAAGACGCCGGAAAGGTCTCCGATGTAAACAAGGCCGCCCGCGACGGCTGGGGACGACTCGCCGATCAGGTTCCCCGTCGCATACTTCCAGCGCAGCTTGCCGGTGGCGAGATCGATGGCGAGGAGGTCGCCGTTTCCGGCTCCCGAGTAAACGACGCCGTCCACGATGGCGGCAGACGACTCGATGGTCTCGCCCGCCTCGTAAGTCCATTTCAGGGAAAGCGTTGCCGGAAGCTCCGCAGACGCGATGCCGCTCAGGCGCGCGTCACCTCTGAACTGCGGCCAGTCCCGCGTCTGCTGAATGGCCCACGCGCTGTTCACAAAGACCACAAAGAGACAAAGACCACAAAGACGCTTTGTGATCAGCCGTGGGCCGTTGCTCGAACTACTTCCCATCAATTGATAGCGCGAACAGCTGGTTGCGATTGTTGAGGAACAACCGGCCGTGTGCGGGGACCGCCGTCGCGTAGACGGCGCTGCCCATGTTCATCTCGGCGAGCACCTTCTTTGTCTTGCCGGCCTGCAGGACGACGACGTCGCCGTCCTCGTCGCCGAGATACACCTTACCGTCGATGACGATCGACGATCCCCAGACGGCAGCGAAGACGTCATGCGACCAGTATTCCTGTCCCGTCTTGGCGTCGATGCAGTGCAGGAACCCGCTGAAGTCGGGGATGTAGAGCAGTCCGTCGACGATCGCGGGTGTCGAGATCGAGCGCCGGATCTTGTCGAAGTGCCAGATACGGCCGCTCTCGGTGATGTCACCTCGCTTGGTCGCATCGATCGCGTAGAGATGCCCGACGCCTTCGCCGTGCTCCGGATCCTGGCCGTTGGCGATGTAGACCTTGTCTTCGTAAATGACCGGCGTGCTGATCACTTCGTTGCGCGTCTTCGGCCACACCGAATCCTTCGGGTTCGTATCGAACTCCCAGAGTTTCTTTCCGGTCTTCGCCTCGTAGCCACGCACCCATCCGTCACCCTGCGCGCTCACCACCTGGTCCACGCCGCCGATCTTGCCGACGGATGGCGTGGACCACTGCCCGTGCAGGATGCGGTCCTGCACCGAGTTATCTTCCCACGCCAGCTCGCCCGTGACCTTGTCGATCGCGATGATCGCCGGCGCCTTGGGCGATGGGATGTGCACGTGGCTTTCGTCCTGGCCGTTCGACGTGCTGACGAAGATCAGGTTGCCCCAGGACACCGGCGACGAATTCGACAGGTTGTGCGGGTACGAGCCGACCTGCTCCATCATGTCGAACGACCACAACGCGTCGGCGTCGTGCGGTCCGGTCAGTTTCTCGTCGGTGATCGGTCCCTGGTTGCCGTCGCTGAAGCCCTTGATGTCGAGGCACCAGACGACTCCGCGATTGCTGACGTAATACAGCTTGTTGCCCTCGACGAGCGGAGACGAGGCGACTCCCTGATACGGCCAGTCGTTGGCGCGGCCGGACGTCAGCTTCTCGTGCGTCTGCTGCCACATGAACTCGCCGGTGTCCTCCTTGAACGCCATCAGCACGCCGCGGTCCCCCGGCTGCTTCGGATCGCGCATCCCCTCGTTGTTCGTGCCCACGAACACCATGCCGCCGGCGACGACCGCGTTGCCGTAGCTCTGCGACCCGAGGTCGGCCACCCACTTCACGTTCTTCTTCGTCTTGATGTCCCACTCGGTCGGCAGGCCCTTCATGCTCGACACCATGTTGCGGTCGGGCGTGCCGCCCCACATCGGCCAGTCGCCGGAGGTTGGGTCCGACGGAACCGCCGCCGCTGATGCCGCGCTGGACGCGGTCGGCGTCGATCCGGCAGCGGCGGGTACTGCCGTTGCGGGAGTTGAGACGGTTTCGGTACGTGACGCGCCCGTTGCTGCGGGTATGGCTGTAGTCATCATGGAGGCGCATGCGGCTGACAGAAGGACGAGACCGAGCGAGATATTCTTCATTGGTTTGACGTGACTTTGATGTTGTCGATATACGCGCCGAATTCCGCGTCGATGAAAAAGCCGGCCGCACCCTTGTGATTCCCGATCGGATCGATCTTCTCGATCATCCACGCCTCGGGCTCGGGCTGGCCCGTGGGCCACGCCTTGCCGCGCGCGCGGACCTTGCCATCCGGCATGTTCTCAACGCGCAGCTTCAGGTGATACCAGGTGTCCGCCTTCCACTCGAACGGCACGTGCGCCGAGCGGTGCGTCTCCGGCTCCCATGACTCGATCTTCATCTCCTGCGCGTTGCCGTAGATGACGAGCGAGTACCGCTGCGCCGTGACGCCCAGGTCCGACATCTGCCGCCGCTTCGTCGTCCCACGCACGTCCGCTTCGACCGTGTAGTTCGACAGATCGGCGGGGCCGACGAATGCGCGGTAGCGCTTGAAGATGGTGTTGTCGGGCGCCTTGTAGAGCGCCTTTTGTCCGTCGATCGTGCCGACTGCGGTCTTCGCCGTGCCGACGATGATCCAGCCGGGAGGCACGGAGCCTTCAGCCATGGAATCGAACGTCTCCGTCCACGGCAGCGGGCGAACGACGCGCGCGCGCGCCTCGCCCGAGATGGCGCCGGAGGTGGCCTTGATGATGCCGGCCTGTTCCGGTGTGCCGGGATCCGGCGTGAACGTCCCGTCGGCCGCGACCGCGCCCTTGAGATTCGTGAGCGCCCATGTCACGCCATTCGCAGGTCCGATGAGTCGGCCCTGCTTGTCGAACGCGTTCGCGTGCAGCTTGACCGCCTGTCCCGGCTTCAGCACCAGCTCGGTCGGCGACACACGGATCCAGGCAGATTCTCCCTCGGCCTTCGGCGCCGGTTCGTCGACTGTGAAACCGGTGGACTTTGTCGCCGCCTTCGATCCGATCGCGTACACCCCTCCCGTGGATACAAAGAAGATTCGACCGCGCGAGATCGCCGCGCCGCCGAAAACCGGTTCGGGCAGGCCGGCGGACTGCCCGGCGTTGTCGTCCTTGCTCAATGGAAGTTCGACGTTGCTCAGGATCTCCGCGTGGTCGGCGAACGGCCGGACGATGAAGAACTTGCCGCTCTCGGTGCCGAGGTACAGCTTGCCGTCCGCCATCACGAGCGGCGCCTTCTGCACCGTGCCGAGCGTCTGCGTCCACAGGTTCTTTCCGGTCTCGATGTCGTAGGCTTTCAGGCGGGATCCGTTTTCAATCTGGTAGACGCGGGTGCCGTCGATGACGGGAGAGGAGAAGCCAAACTGATCCCCCTTCTGCGCCCACTTCATCGTCTTGATCTCGCCGGTCTGCGATCCGTCGATCGCGGCGATCATTCCGAGCTCGTTCACATCGATGTTCTCGTCGCCGTGAGAAATGATCACGGTGTTGCCGGACACCGCGACGCCTGTGTTGATTGCGCGCTTCGCGATCACAGTGCCCCAGACCTTCTCGCCAGTCTGCGGCTTCAGCGCGTAAACGCCGCCGTCGCCGCTGCCGCTGATGAGCAGGCGCGTGCCGTTGATTGTCGCGATCATCGGCGCGGCATAATTCGTGTCGTACGGCCGTCCGCCGGGGCTCGAAATCCAGACGATCTCTCCCGTGCGCTTGTCGAGGGCGACGAAGCGATGCTGCCGCGACGCGCCCGTGCCCCAGCTCGAAATCGCGGCGCTGACGATGACGAGATCGCCGTCGATGATCGGTGACGTCGTGCGGCCGCCATGCGTCGTGAACGCGGCGAACTCTTCACCAATGGAGTGGTCCCAGAGCAGCTTGCCGTTCTTGTCGAGTGCGATGACGGTCGCGCCGACGCCCATCGCGTAGATGTTGCCGGTCTCGGGATCAGCCGCGGGCGACGCCCAGCCGACGCGGTGCGGAGGAACATCGCTCTGGAACACGTTGAACTTGTATTCCCAGACGAGCTTTCCGGTGTCCGCATCGAGCGCCATCACGCGCTCCTGCATCGCGTCCCCGAGCCCGGACGGGTTCTGCACGTAAACGCGGTTGCCCAGGACGACGGGAGCCGATCGGCCGCCGTAGGGGGCGCGCCAGAGGAAGTTCTCGCCGTTGAGCGCCCACTTGTCGATGAAGCCTTTTTCGTCGGATCGTCCGTCGCCGTGAGGGCCGCGCGCTTCCGGCCAGTCGCCAAGGGCCACGCGACGGGGTCCCTGGGCCGAGGTCAGCGTTCCGAGGGCGAAGACGAGCGGACCGAGCAGCAGCAGTCGTTTCAGCATGGGCTTTACTCGATTACGCCATCTTACCGCACGGTGTTTCCTCTTCCGGCTGAAGCCGGAAGCTACACGTCCCGGAAGCTACACGTCTTAGATGTCGGTAGCTTCTTAGATGTCTGTAGCTTCCGCCTTTAGGCGGAAGGGACCAGTTGTGTGACAGGCTGGAACTTTCGCGGCGTTTTCCCGTTGCATAATGAACCGCATGTTTTTTAGAGCCTTCGCTTTTACTGTTCTGCTTCCCGCCGTCGCGAGCGCACAGGCGCCGGCGCCGCCACAGAAAGTCACGCTGCCGCCGGTCACCGTGACGGCCCAGAAGGAGCCCGCCGATCCGCAGTCGCTGCCGGTGAGCCTCACGCTCGTGCCGCTCGACGCGCTCTGGAACGGCGGCATGACCTCACTGGGGGAGGCCGCGATTTACGCGCCGAATACGTATTTTTCGGATTTCACCGCGCGAAAGTTGAGCAACCCGCGGTTCCGCGGAATCGGATCGAGTCCCGCGAACCCGGCAATCACGACTTACATTGACGGCGTGCCGCAGCTCAACACGAACTCCTCGAGCATCGAGTTCCTCGATGTGACCCAGGTGGAATTCGTCCGCGGCCCGCAGAGCGCGCTGTTCGGGCGGAACACCCTGGGCGGCCTCGTTAACGTCAGCAGCGCGCGGCCGTCCTTATCCAAGTGGACCGGGTCCGCCGTGGTGCCGTTCGGTAACTATTCGTCGTTCGACGTCCGCGCGAATGCGTCCGGCCCGATCGCCGAAAAGGCCGCGGTCGGGTTTGCAATCGGGCACGCCGAGCGCGACGGTTTCACGACGAATGACATCACTGGTCATGACCTCGACTTCCGTGACGCGACGTTCGGGAAGGCGCAGCTGCTGCTGACGCCGACGGCGCAATGGGAAGCGCGCGTCATCTATACCGGCGAGCACGCGCGCGACGGCGACTACGCGTTGATGGATCTGGGCTCCCTGCGCCAGACGCCGTTCCACGCGCAGCGCGATTTCGAAGGCAAGACGAATCGTGACGTGAACGCGCTCACGTTCCTCGCGCGTCACGAAGGCAAGCGCTACAACTTTGCGTCGACAACGGGATACGTGCGCTGGAAGACGCTGGACAAAACGGATCTCGATTACACCCCGCTGCCGATCGTCACGCGCAGCAATGACGAGAAGGACGCGCAGTTCACGCAGGAGTTCCGCTTCGCTTCCGCGCCGGCGGCGCCGGTCAAGCTGTCGAAAGCGGCGACGCTCAAATGGCAGGCGGGCGTCTTCCTGTTCTCGCAGAACTACGATGAGGACGCGGTCAACACCTACGCGCCGTTCGTGCTGTCGCCGTTCATCAACATCCCGGTCGACCAGCACAGCCCCCAAGGGTCGCTCGACGACACGGGTGTGGGCGTGTACGGCAACGGGACGTTTGGATTCAACCGCGTGGACGTGACGGTCGGCGCGCGCGTCGATCGGGAAAACCGGAAGGCGGACCTCGCGTCCTTCCTGGTCGGTCCGACGATCCTGTCGGTACCCGTCGAAGTGAACGAGGAGAGGTCGTTTTCCAACGTGTCCCCGCAGGCGGCGGTCTCGTTCCACCTGCAGTCCGATGCGATTGCCTACGTCTCGGTGACCGGCGGCTTCAAGGCGGGCGGTTACAATCCGGCGTCGCCGAAGGGCAGTGAGGCCTACGACGAAGAGAAGACGTGGAACGTCGAAGGCGGCGTGAAGAGCGCGTTCTTCGGCCGGCGCATGACGGCCAATGTCGCCGTGTTCACGATCGACTGGACCAATTTGCAGCTGAACCTGCCGAACGCCAGCGTGCCGGGGCAGTTCTTCATCTCGAACATCGGCAGCGCCCGTAGCAGCGGCGTGGAGTTCGAACTGAACGCGCGCCCGCGCGAAGGCGTCGACCTGTTCGCGACATTCGGCTACACGCGCGCCCGCTTCGGCGCGAACACGATGTCCAGCGGCGTCACCGTATCGGACAACAAGGTGCCGAATTCGCCGGATTACACGTCGTCGTTCGGCGCGCAGCTGTCGCGCAACGTCACGCGCGCCATCCGCCTCTATGGCCGCGCCGAGGCGGTGTTCTACGGATCGTTCAACTATGACGACCTGAATCTCGCGCAGCAGGATGCGTACTCGCTGACGAACTTCCGCGGCGGCGCCCGAGGACGGTACCTGTTCGTCGAAGGCTGGGTCCGGAACGCGTTCGACACGAAGTACGTGCCGGTTGCCTTCGCCTACGGCCAGCTCGCGCCGTCAGGTTTCGTCGGTGAGAGTGGCCGTCCGCGCACGTTTGGCATCACGGCGGGGGTTGCTTTCTAGTGCGCGTCAACGCCCGACTCCCAACTCCCAACTCCCAACTCCCAACTCCCAACTCCCAATAGACTCCCAACTCCAAACGTCAAATTGGGAGTTTTGGGAGTTGGAAGTTGGGCGTTCGTTGGGAGTTGGCGGTTGGTAATTGGGAATTGACGGAGGCGCTCGAAGGAGAAGCAGCGATGAAACTGGCACTCACCGTCGCAGCAGCGGCGATTCTCAGCGTGGTCTCGATTCGTGCAGCAGACTGGCCGCAGTGGCAGGGACCCGATCGCACGGGCGTCTCGAAGGAAACGGGTCTGCTGCAGCAGTGGCCCGCATCGGGCCCCGCCGTCGTCTGGTCCGCGACCGGCCTGGGCAGCGGATACGGGTCGATGGCCGTCGCCGGCGATCGCGTCTTCGTGCAGGGCACGCGCGGACGCAGCAGCGCGGTGATGGCGCTGAACCGCGCCGACGGGAAGGAAGTCTGGTCGAAGGCGCTCGGTTCATCCGAAAACAATGACCAGGGACCGGGTCCTCGCGGAACTCCAACCGTAGACGGCGATCGCGTCTACGTCCTGACCGAGAACGGTGATTTGTGGTGCATGAAGAGGGATGGTGCGGAGGTTTGGCATCGCAACATCCTCAGGGATTTCAACGGACGTCAACTGCGCTGGTTGATCAGCGAGTCGCCGCTCGTCGACGGGCCGCATCTGATCGTGTCGCCCGGCGGTCCCGGCTCGGGCATGGTGAAGCTGGACAAGATGACCGGCAAGACGGTGTGGCAGACGAAGGACCTGAGCGATCCCGCCGGGTATTCATCGCCGATCGTCGCGGACGTGCAGGGAGTTCGCACCTACATGACGTTCACCGCGGGCGCCGGTGTCGGCGTGCGCGCGTCGGACGGCAAGTTGATGTTCACTTACCCGCGCGCGGCGAATAACGTCGCCAATATCGCGACGCCGATCTTCTTCGACAACAAGGTGTTCTTCACATCCGCGTACGATACGGGCGCGGGTCTCGTCGGGCTGACGGCGAACAACGGCTCGGTGAACGCGAAAGAGATCTACTTCACGCGCGAGATGAAGAACCACCACGGCGGAGTCGTCCTCGTGAACGGCTACTTGTACGGATTCGACGATTCAATCCTGACGTGTATGGAGTTCGCGAGCGGGAAGCGCGTATGGCGGGACCGCAGCGTGGGGAAGGGCTCGGTCACCTACGCAGATGGCCGCCTTTATATACAAGGTGAAAACAACATGGTCGGACTCGCCGAAGCGTCGCCGTCGGGTTACAAGGAAACCGGGCGGTTCTCCATCGCGGACAAGGGACTTCCCAGCTGGGCGCATCCGGTGATCAGTGACGGACGCCTCTACGTCCGCAACCAGGATTCCCTGGTCGCCTACGACGTGAAGGCCAAGTAGGCCGCCGAAGACCTGGAAGACGCGGAAACGGGAAGGGACTTTCCAATGGGCGGCAGTCGCCCGCGCACGCGCGGGTCAGAAATTGCTGCCGGCCCGACACAGGGAGGTCGAGGCTGCTCGCGAAGAGATCTTCTGGCCGGCGGCGACGGCGATGGTGCCGTCGGCCAGATTGCGCTCGCTGAACGGCACGGCGGCGCGCGCGAAGAACGTCCGCACGCGGTCGATCGAGCCCGCGTACGAGACGGTCGCGTTGCCGGCGAGCTCGACGCGATCGAGGTCAGGTGGCACGAGCCTGAGTTGGAGCGTCGGGAATTGATCGACGATCGCGGGATCGCCGGACCCGACGATGCTGCACGGGGCCGGCAACTGACAACTGGCAACTGACAACTGGCAACTGGCAACTGGTAACTGGTAACTGGCAACTGGCAACTGGCTACTGGCTACTGGCAACTGGCAACTGGCTACTGACGTCCGAGCTCGAAGCTCGCGATGGTCTTTCGGTCGCGAGTGTACAAGCGAGTTCCCACCAGCGTCGGCGGTGTCCATGACAGGTGATCGAGGATGGACGCCTTCGCGAGGACCTGCAGTCCTGACGGCGACACTGTCGCGAGTCCGAGCGTCCCGTCTTCGTCGAGGATCACGAGCTTTCCGTCCGCGTACAGCAACTGCGCTCTTGAAAACGTCCGGTCCTGCCACGCGACTTTTCCGGAGGTGATATCGACACCCGTCAGGAAGGCGGGACCAAAGTCGCCGCTCGATCCCACGATCATCGATCCGACGCGAATGGCGGTGCCGATGTGGATGCGCATCCGGTTGTTGAACCACTTTTCGGTCGCGGTCGTCTTTCCCGCGGTCTGGTGCAGCTCCAGGACGCGGCTGCCGGTGCCGTAGGCGGACGACATGAACAGCAGGTGATCCGCCGGCCACCACACCGGCGTGCTGATGTTCAGCCCCCAGTCAGTCTTGTGCGGATGCGACCACAGCTCCTTGCCGTTCGCGGGATCGACGCCCGCGATGCGATCGCCGCCGAAGTACAGGAGCTGCTTCTGGCCGTCCACGTCGATGGCGATGAGAGACGCGGGAGAATCTTCGAAGCTTCCTGTCTTCCACACGAGCGCGCCGGTGCGTTGATTGAATGCCGCGAGTGTCTGGCCGGGGCCGCCCATGCTGACGACGATGTTGTCGCCGTAGAGAAGGGGACTGCAGGCGTAGCCGCGGCCAGGTCCCGTCGCGCCGTACTCCTTGATCATGTCGTGCGACCACACGACCTGGCCGTTCGCCTTGTTCAGCGCGAAGAGCTCCTTGCGGCTGCCGGCGGCGAACACGCGATCGGCCGTCACCAGCGGCGTCGAATGGGGCCCGGCCCCCTCGGAAAAGTTCACGTCGGCCGTCGGCGAAGGATAAGTGTGCTCCCAAACCGTTTTGCCGGTCGTGGCGTCGAGAGCTGTGATCACCTCTTCCTGGCTGCGCCGGACCATCGCGAGGACGCCGAGCGGCCGGTACATCGTGTACAGGCGCGTGCCGTCGGACGCGATTGCGGAGTGTCCTTCACCGAGCGCGCGCGACCACAGTTTTGTCGGACCGGTCGAAGGCCACGCGGACGCGAGTCCCTTCGAGTCCGTCGTGAAGTTGCGATTCGGTCCGCCCCATTGGGGCCAGGCCGCTTCTGCCACTGGCGCGGCCTGCTGTCGGGCAGGGGGCAGAGCGTCTGACGCGTGTCGGGCAGGGCTTGATGCTTGTCTGGCAGGGGGCAGAGCGGCTGATGCCTGTCGGGCAGGGTTTGATGCTTGTCGGGCAGGGGGCACAGCGGCTGATGCCTGTCGGGCAGGGCGTGATGCTTGTCGGGCAGGGCGTGATGCTTGTCGCGCAGGGGGTAAAGCGTCTGACGCTTGTCGGGCAGAGGGCAAAGGGCCGTCGGATAGGGCTAGCACGAGAGCGCAGAAAATTGTGCGGGTGCGCATGAGCGGGAGCATACTCCTGGACGCGGCGACGGGCGGTTTGAGTTGGCCGGTGGAGGCACAATGACGAAGAGGCCAGCGGCGATTAGATTTCTGCTTGCGGCTGGAGCATTCATCCTGAGGGGCCTCCGACGTCTGTACAAACGATTGACGGCGCCTGGCTCCGGACCATTTCTGGCGGGCTGTTGAAAATTTCTCCGCGCGGTTGCCCCTCCGCGGTCTGATCCGTTAGACTTAATCTTTCCTGCCCAGATCCTCGGTAGCTCAATGGCAGAGCATCCGGCTGTTAACCGGAGGGTTGCTGGTTCGAGTCCAGCCCGAGGAGCCAATTTCCCGAACAAAACCAGGCACTTCCGATCGAGGCTGATCGCCCTTCGAGGCACGTTGCCCTTTTCTTGCCCTTTTTGATTTCTTGCCCTCTGATGCCGGCGTTGGAGCGGGCGCGGGCGGATCGAGCAAGCTGACCTCAGCGGACAGAAACGCCGGCGACAGGTGCGCGTAGCGCACCGTCATCTTCATCGACGCGTGGCCGAGCAGCTCCGCGACGGAGCGCAGCGAGGCGCCCCGCATCATGAGCCAGGACGCGAAGGTGTGCCGCAGGTCGTGCCAGGTGAAGTCCGTGATCTCGGCGAGTTCGAGGGCGGCGTGGAAGCCGTTCTTGATGTCCATGACCGGCTCGCCCGCGTTCGGGCCGGAGCGATGCGGGAAGACGTACGGGCTGACGGGCTCGCGGTTCTCGTAGAGCGCCTGCAGCGTGGAGAGAGCGGTTGCGTTCAGCGGAACTGACAGCGGCCGGCCGCTCTTCGTCCGCGGAATCCGCATCACGCGATTCGCGAAATCGATCTGTTCCCAACGCAGGTTGAACAGGCTGCCGCGGCGCAGGCCAGTATGCGCGGCCAAGACGATCTTCTCGACCAAGTACGGTGACGTCTTGACCTGCTTCGCGGCTTCGATCAGGCGGTCGTACTCCTCACGCGAGAGATACCGCAGGCGCGAGTTGTCGTCGTGAAACAGCTTCACGCGCCGAACGGGATTCGAGACGGCCAGGCCGCGAGCGATCGACCAGTTGAAGAGCGCCTTGAGGACTGCCAGCTCCTTGTCCACAGTTGCCCGCGCGACCTCGCGCGCCCGTTTCAGCTTGAACTCCTCGACTTGAGCCGGCGTGACTTTCGCCAGCAGCGTTTGAGACCCGAGATGCTGTTCCCAGTTGGCAAGCGCCGGCGCGTGATACGTCTTGTAGGCGCGATGTTGGACCTTCGCGTACTCGCGGTACTGCTCGAAGGCGGTCGCAACCGTGACGTTCTTCGCGGCGCGATCGTCCCAGGTCCCGTTCTCAATCTTCGCGTTCTCGCTCGCCCAGAGCCGCAGGGCTTCACGCTCGCGACGCAGGCGCTTGCGCACGCGCGAGCCGTCCGGATAACGGATCTCAACGAGCCAGCGATTGTTCTCGGGATTCCAGACCGGACCCTTCGAGAAGTCGCGATTCCTTCGTTCTTCCATGATGTGCCTTCGCCTTGATGGTACACCCCGACACAAATCGATCGAGGACGCTGCGTTTCAGACGTACAAGACCGTTGCCATACTTCACGAAGTCGATCTTGCCGTCGCAGATCCAGTGACGCACTGTCGACGGGCGGATGCCGAGGTACTCGGCGGCCTGGACGGTGGTCAACAACTCATCGGCGGCCATGACGTGCTCTCCTTCGCGAGCGATGCAGAGCAACCGGAAGGCCAGAGATTGTGCGTGATTGTGCGGCGAAATGCCGCTCATCACGACGACGAGGGCGGGCATTTTGCCCGACCGTAGGGCGTTTTGCCTGTTCACCGCGTTGCAGTCGGCGGCCGACGAACTTCGTCGTGTAGTGATGTCAGACGCCTTCAACTTCGCTCGCCAGTCTCTCAGCGTCTCTCAGTTGTTCAGGAGGTTTCACCGCGTCTCACGAGAGACGTGGATCGTGGGCGTGCGCGATCAAGACACTTGGCGGAAGAAAGTTCACGGTTGGAGCGTGAGGCTCGCGTCTGCGACGGCGACGCTCTGTGCGCGCGTTCGCTGATCGACGCATGCAGCGGCAATGCACGGCACGGTGCCGCACTTAACAACACTTAATAACCGCGCGACAGCGGCGCTGACATCCCACGCGGCAGCCGCGGCAGCGGTTCCGACCGATCGCGTGACCGCAAGGTGGACGCGAAAGATGCGCTCGTCCAGCAACTCGATATCCCGCGCACGGAGGCCCGCGAGCGCGTCTTCGTCGGGGACCGGAGCTATCCCCTTCGCGAGTCCGAGATCCGCGTCCTGGCGACCGTTGGCGCCTTCCGCGTGGTCGATTCACGCGACCTCGCGACCGGTTCCACGGATGCCCGGAACGGCGATTTGGCGCACCTTCGAGAGCAGAAGCTGATCAAGGTCGTCGGACCGCAGTTTCGCGACGGCGAGCGGTCGGTTGCGGTGACGCTGACCAAAGAAGGCCGAGCTTTGCTCGAGCGTCATCAGCGGACGCGCGAGGACGAACCTCGGCAGGCGTTCTACTGCGAGGTCGCTAAGCCCCGAGAGATGCGCCACGACGCGCAGCTCTATCGCGCGTACGAGCAGGCCGCCAGGCGGTTGCAGGACCGCGACTGCCGCATACGACGAGTGGTCCTCGACTACGAGTTGAAGCGCGAGTACCAGCGGTTCCTGCAGGCGCACAACAAGGGCAACCGCCACTCCTCAGGGCGACCCGATCGATCTGTTAACGAGATTGCCGAATGGGCACGGCAGCACAACCTCC
>DASPXV010000037.1:0-3748 GCA_035637115.1 Vicinamibacterales bacterium | reverse complement strand
GACGGCAGCAGCCCGCGGCGTTGACGGCGCTGATTGAGACGCTTCGCCTGTGAAAGGGTGGACGATGAACCGAGGACCCTGATGTTCGTGGCATCCCTCACGATGAAGCGGAGACCCTCGGCCTGCGATTCGCTGTCGAATTCACGCGTGAAACGTGAGATTCTCCTCTGGGACTTGGTGCGGGCGTCATTCGCGCGCGACTTCTAATGCAAGGCCCCTCGATTCGGCCAGCGATTTTCGGGAGGAAAACGACGGTTTGTGATCGGACGCGACTTCCGGGGGTGCATTAGGGGTGCGGCGTTCGTCGTCGCTGGCGGGCCATTGGTGGCCGCCCATTGACGCATGTCCGTCGACGATGACATCGTCGTCGAATGAACCGACGGCCACTGTGCGATGCCTGAGATCTCGCGTTTTCTCGGGATTGTCATCGGCATGTTCTTCAGCGAGCACGGGCCTCCGCACTTCCACGCGTCGTACGGAGACTTCAAAATTACCGTCGACATCGAATCCGGCGAGGTGCGAGGCGATTTCCCGGTGCGAGCACGGCGTCTCGTCCTTGAATGGGCTGCGCTGCACAAGGAAGAATTGGTGGAGAACTGGAACCTGGCGCGTCAGCGGCAGCCGCTCAAACGCATCGCGCCATTGGAGTAGCTGATGGACTACGACGTTTTGGAAGCCCGTCACGTCGGCGGTTACGTCATTTGGCTCCGATTCCGGGACGGCACGGCTGGCGAGATCGATCTGGAACGCGAGCTCCATGGCCCGGTTTTCGAGCCGCTCCGCGATCCGGCGGTCTTCAGAGAGTTCGCCCTACACCCCGAGTTTCAGACACTGGTCTGGCCAAACGGCGCCGATTTCGCACCGGAGTTTCTGCACGATAACGTTCGCGTCACCGCATGATGGCCGCGTTACCATTGAGTCACGCGCCCGTAGCTCAGTTGGATAGAGCACGAGACTTCTAATCTCGGGGCCGCTGGTTCGAGTCCAGCCGGGCGCGCCAACCTTTGCTCACGCCTGACAACGGTCCCGTGAGCTTCGGTTGGCAAGCCACGCAAAGGTTCAGGCCCGAGCGCGCCGTAGCGCCGAAGGCGCGAAGGTGGGCCGGGCGCGCCACCTTCCGCTCACCGAGACCGCGCCGTGCGGGCATAGATTCGATAGTAGTCGCCGCGATCGACGACGAGTCGATAGCCTTCGTCGAGAAAGCTCCGCATCAGCGGGTTGTCGAGGATCACGTAGTACCGGTCGAAGTAGGGGTAGCTGAACCCGGCAATCACGATGAGTTTGGGCGGCGATCGGCGCAGCTGCGCGATGCACCGGCGTTGCAGCGCCTGGACCGCCGGTTCCTGCGGCTCGACGAAAAAGATTGACGGCGAGAAGCAGTTGCTGGGCGTCGTCGCGTGCAGCGCCGCCTGGTGATAGTAGAAGCCCTCCACCGTATCGAAGAAGTGCATCGTCAGGCCATCGTCGGGCCGCGCCGGATCCGAAGCGGCAAGCGTGAAGGCGCGCGCGAGATCGGCCTCGCGCATGGCGCGTTTGGCGTACTCGCGGCGCGCCTGATCGGCGTCGGGGCGCCGCGGGTCGGCGAGCACGGCCGGCGAGCAGACCACCAGCGCTGCCGCCAGAGCGGTGGCGGTCGCCAGCTTGGGAAGCAGCTGTGCGCCAGCCAGCCTCCGGAGGTTGTAGAAGACCAGAAGGATCACGAACACGCGCAATGGGTGCAGGCGCTGCGGCCACGGGAACGCCTGCAAGTAAAAGTGAGCAAGTCCGTAGAGGCAGCCAGCCAACAGAACGCCGGTGCGGATACTGCCGCGCGCCGTGCTCGCGGCGACGAGGCACGCGAGCGTGGCGACCACGAAGATCTTCTCGGCGTCGGCCAGTATGCTCGGCCGGGGCCCATAACGGCTGTAGATCGGCAAATAGCGAAGCACGCGGATCACGTCTCCGAGCGCGCCGCGCGCGGCGAACCACATGATGAACGGCAGCGCCGCGATCACCACGCCCATTCCGAGCACCACGACGTCGACGGCAAGCGTGCGCCACGCGCGGAGGTGCGGGCGGATCAGGAACAGCATCGGCGGCAGCACCACGGGCAGCGGCTTGATCATCATCGCGGCGCCGACGCAGACACCCGAGATCAGCAGGTTGCGGCGGCTCTGGCCGTCGCTGTCCTCGAGGTAGTTGGCGAAAAAGTGACAGCCGGCGACGAGGAACGGCAGCATCCAGAAGTCGCGCTGGTTCGCGATCATCGGGCCGAGCGCGATGTGATAACACGCAAACAACAGCGCGGCGGCAATGCCGGTGCGGCGGCATTCCCCTTTGAAGAACTGGTAAATCGCGATGCCGAGCGCAAGAAGCCCGAGCAGGTCGGCGACGCGCATTCCCAAGTCGGCGCCCAGCCACGACAACAGCGCGATCGCGGCCGCGTTGATGACGAAGATGAGCGGAAAGTCCATGATGAAGAGGTCGCGGTAGGGCAGGCCGCCGTGGAGAACGAGGTTGCCGCCGAAATAGAAGATCTGGGCGTCATGGTAGAGCGGCCAGTGCCAGCTCACGGTGACGTCCCAGGCGAGCGTTGCCGCCGCCAGCACGGCAAAGATCGCGATCAGCCGCGGATACGTGACCATGCCCGCCACTGCGACACGTACGGCAGCGCCGTCATCACCGCCGTCGGCGTGAAGCCCAACGCGCTCATTTGTGACTGATATGCCGGAATATCGTTGGGCCGGCCCCACCGCTCCGGACACACGAGGCACGACTTCAGATCGCCGAGCGCGGCGACCGCACTCTCGTCCAGCGGCAGCCGCGTCAACGTATCGATCCAGACCCAGTCGACGCGGGTGCGATAGCGCTCCACGAATTCGATCGGTTCGTCCTCCGAGTAGCGGACGGCAATGGCGCGCTCGCCGGCCCGGCTCGCGCGGTACAGATAGGGAAACTCCACGTCAAGCAGAAAACAACGGGAGACGCCGCGCGCCCTCACGCGCGCCAGCACTTCCGCCTCGATTCCCGCTTCCTTGACGTTCAGGACCAGCAGCCCATGCCCGAAGCCATCGAGCCACCGATCGAAATCGTCTCCGCTCGAAAACGGCTCGTGACTCAGGACGATCCGACTGCCATGCGCGCGCAGATCGATCTCGACGCCGAACTCCCTCGGTATCTGGCCGAGTGCATCGATCGTATTCACCCGGTGAACGACGATCTCCATCGTCAGCGAGTCTCCGAACGAATCTGCTGCCGCAGGCCGCGAATGAACGTCACGGTCCGGCGCATCAGTTTCCATTTCAGGCGCAACGAACCGCCGCCTTTTGCCTCGCCTCCGGTCCGCCGTCCGTAGGTAACCGGATAGTCGACGATGGCGTAGCCTTTCCGGCCGGCCAGCCACAGGAGATACAGGTCAAGGGAAAAGTCGCTCGGAGCGACGTCCATCTCCTCGAGCAGCCTTCGCGAAAACAGCTTCGGCTGCCCGTTGATATCGGAAAACCGGCCGCCAAGCGCGAGCGAGGCGACGAGCGACATTCCGGCTGTGAACACTCGATCGACGACCGGCCGGCCGACGCGGCGCCCCTTGAGCACGACGCGACCGTCACGCAACGGCGTACCGAATGCACGGTAGCCTTTCACGACGTCCTCGGGATCCGTTTGCAGATCCGCGTGCGTCCAACCCACGACAGAGCCGGTGGCGTGCTTCAAACCCGCCATGATGCCGAAACCGTATCCCTTGTTGACCGGCACGCTCACAGCGACGGCG
>DASPXV010000036.1:0-41121 GCA_035637115.1 Vicinamibacterales bacterium | reverse complement strand
CGCCGATCTCGTCCTGCAGGCCGTACGCCTGCACGCGCTGGGCGAGCGACTCCGCCACTTTCTTTTCGAAGCCGGAGTACGTGTGGACGATGTACCACTGCTTCGTGCGATCGTCGGTCATGGTCGTCATGCCGCTCCCAGGGTCTTGTAGATCCACCCGATGATGTTCGACAGGATGAGGTCAACCCCCCAGAGGTACACCCCGAAGAACACGGACGTGAGGATGACGACGATCGTCGTCGCGTACACTTCCTTCCGGCTCGGCCACGTGACGCGGCCCGTTTCGTTCCGGACCTCCGACAGGAATCGGCGCGATCGGCTCCACCAGCCGGCCACGCTGTCTCGCGCCCTGTCGGTGATCGGTTCTTTTTCGTCGCGTTCGGCCATTGCGATTGCCACGTCAGTTTCCAGTTACCAGCTTCCAGCACGTTTCATTTCCAGCTGGTAACTGGCAGCTGGAAACTGGTTACTTCAAACTGGCAGGACAGGAGGGAATCGAACCCCCAACCCCCGGTTTTGGAGACCGGTGCTCTGCCAATTGAGCTACTGTCCTTCTTACTCCGAGGGGCTTCGCCCCTCGGACTCCCCTGCACGCTCACTCGCTCGCCGCTTCGCCGGCTCCCTCCGTTCGCGTGGCTCGCTTCGCTCGCTCGCTTCTTACTTCTTACGGCCTTGCCTCGCCGTAGCAACCGACCGGTTCATCGGTTGCGAAGGCGGGTCGCGTCGCTACTTGGTCTCTCGATGACCAGTGTGTTTGCGGCAGAAGCGGCAGTACTTGCTCAGCTCGAGCCGTTCACTCGTCTTCTTTTTATTCTTCGTCGTGCTGTAGTTGCGCCGCTTACATTCCGTGCACGCGAGCGCGATGATGTCTCTCATTGCGCTTACTCGACGATCTCGCTGATCGTGCCGGCGCCGACCGTGCGGCCGCCTTCACGAATTGCGAAGCGGGCGCCCTTCTCGAGCGCGACCGGCACGTGCAGTTCGGCGGTGATCGACGTGTTGTCTCCCGGCATCACCATCTCCACACCCTCGGGGAGCTTGAGCGAGCCGGTGACGTCGGTCGTCCGGATGTAGAACTGCGGACGATAGCCGTTGAAGAACGGCGTGTGACGGCCTCCCTCTTCCTTCGAGAGGATGTAGACCTCACCTTTGAACTTCGTGTGCGGCTTGATCGAGGTGGGCTTGGCCAGCACCTGGCCGCGCTCGACGTCGTTCTTTTCCACGCCGCGGAGCAGCACACCGATGTTGTCGCCGGCGACTCCTTCGTCCAGCAGCTTGCGGAACATCTCGACGCCGGTGACGACCTTCTTCTCGGTCGGCTTGAACCCGACGATCTCGATTTCCTCGCCGACCTTGACCTTGCCGCGTTCGACACGGCCGGTGACGACGGTGCCGCGGCCCGAGATCGAGAAGACGTCTTCGATCGGCATCAGGAACGGCTTGTCCACTTCACGCTGCGGCATCGGGATGTAGGTGTCGAGCGCCTCCATCAGCTTCAGCACGGAGTCGACGCCCGCCTGGTCGCCGTTCAGCGCGCCGAGCGCCGAGACGCGGATCACGGGGATGTCGTCACCAGGGAAGCCGTATGACTTCAGGAGCTCGCGGACTTCGAGCTCGACGAGATCCACCAGTTCCGAGTCGTCCACCGCGTCGACCTTGTTCAGGGCGACGACCATGTACGGCACGTTGACCTGCTTCGCGAGCAGGACGTGCTCGCGCGTCTGCGGCATCGGGCCGTCCACGGCGCTGACGACGAGGATCGCGCCGTCCATCTGCGCGGCGCCGGTGATCATATTCTTGATGTAGTCGGCGTGGCCCGGGCAGTCGACGTGCGCGTAGTGCCGGTTCGGGGTCGCGTACTCGACGTGGCTGGTCGCGATCGTCAGGATCTTCGTCGCGTCACGGCGACCCTGCGACTCTGACGCCTTCGCGACCTCATCGTACGGCACGAACTTCGCCCAGCCCTTGTCCGCGGCGACCTTGGTGAGCGCGGCGGTCAGCGTGGTCTTGCCGTGGTCGATGTGGCCAATGGTGCCGACGTTGACGTGCGGTTTGGAACGATCGAATTTCTCTTTAGCCATGTCGTTTTCTCGCCCTCGCGTTTCTATCTCTACCCGTCCCGTTATGTCCGCCTTCCACCTTCGCTCGGCTGCGCCGAGCTTCGGTGGACAAGTCGCCAGGTTGGCTTGCCAACCGTAGCTCGCCGCTCCCGATTCGCGCGGCGAACGAACGGTTGGAGCCGATGACCAGGATTGAACTGGTGACCTCGTCCTTACCAAGGACGCGCTCTGCCAACTGAGCTACATCGGCCCGAATCAGTTACCAGTTACCAGTTACCAGTTGCCAGTTAACAGTTGCCAGTTCCCAGTTTCAGCGAATCAACCCCATACCGCTTTGCCTGAATCCGACGCGCGTCCAGCAGCGCGCATGCTGGAAACTGGCGACTGGAAACTGGCCACCGATATGGAGCGGGAGACGGGGATCGAACCCGCGACCAACAGCTTGGAAGGCTGTGACTCTACCACTGAGTTACTCCCGCAGTTTTATTTTGGAAATTCGGAAATCCGGTAATTTCGTAATCTCGCATCGCACGCGCTACCGCGCGTGCTTTAAAAGCGGCGGCGGTAGCCGCCGCACGCCCGATTACCCGATTTCCCAATTTCCAAATTTCCAAATCCCCTTTGGTGGCGAGGGAAGGACTCGAACCTTCGAAGGCGCAAGGCCGACAGATTTACAGTCTGCTGCGTTTGACCGCTTCGCTACCTCGCCGATGCGTTGTATGGATTTAACTTTGCTCCGCCAACTTGCCAGCTGCCTCGCCGTAGTCCTGGCGCGAAGCGCTCCAACGGGACGAAGGCGGGGAAGCTGGCGAAGGGATTTGAACCCCCGACCGGCTGATTACAAATCAGCTGCTCTACCGGACTGAGCTACGCCAGCCCAGACAAAAGAGTATTAATAGCACGCTTCGTGCCACTGGTGCAAGCAGCGGCCCCCGGCCCAACCGTAAGTCCCTGAATCCCTTAGCCTTTATGACTATTACGGCCCGCCCGCTGGCGGACAGCCTCATATAATACCACGCCCGCCGCCACGGACACATTCAGGCTGTCCACCGCCCCCAGCATCGGCAGCTGGACCAGGCGATCGCAGCGCTCCCGGACCAGGCGCCGGAGGCCCGTCCCCTCCGCGCCAAGGACGACGGCGGAGGGCAGCCTCCAATCGACGTCGGTGTAGGCCTCGGTGGCTTCACCGGCGAGGCCGATCGTCCAGACCTGCGCCTCTTTCAACTCTTCAATCGCGCGCGCGATGTTCACGACGGTTGCGATCCGCACGTGCGCGACCGCGCCGGCGGACGCCTTCGCGACGACGCCATCGAGTGCGGCGGCATGCCGCGCCTGCCGGACGACGCCCGTCGCGCCCGCCGCGTCACAGGTCCGCAGGATCGCGCCGACGTTGTGGGGATCCTCGATGCCGTCGAGGACGACGATCAAGGGATTCTTCCGCCTAAAGGCGGAAGCTACGGAGTCCTCTGCGGGCCGGACGAGCTCCTTAATCGAAAAGTCGCGTGCGTCCTGGACGTCGGCGACGACACCCTGGTGCACGCCTCCTTTAGACGCGCGATCGAGCGCCTGGGGATCCACGCGTTCGATGGAGATTCCCTGCTTCGACGCGAGCGCGAGGATCTCGTCGATGCGCTTGTCGCTGCGCGCGCTGACGCGCAGCTTCGTCACGCGCTTGGCGCGCAGCGCTTCAAGAACAGGGTTGATGCCGTAAATCTGCATTTCGCGCTTGTCACGTTCACCACAGAGCCTCAGAGATGTCAGAGGACGGCACAGAGAACCGATATCTGAGTGCGTACTGTAGTTGCTCTGTGCTTACTCGGCGTGCTCTGTCCTCTGTGGTTAGCGTCTCAGCGTCCTCAGCGCACTGCTGCTGCAAACGCGCGCGCGCGATCGCGGCTGCTCAGAATCTTCGCCAGCCCACTGTCTCCAGGCAGCTGCGCCCCTCTGTCGATCGCGGGCACCGCGAGGTCGAGCTCGGGGCCGCCACTTTCACCGGTCAGCGCGACGCGGATTGGATGGAAGAGCGCTTTTCCCTTCTGCCCCGTCTTCTCCTTCACCCGGTTCGCCATCGCGCGGAACGCGTTGCGATCCGCGAGCGGGCCATCGATCGTCTCGGACAACGCCGCAATGACCTCGCGCGCGCCTGGCTCGTGCAGCACCTCCGCGACCGCGGGACGCTCGAGCGCCTGCGCCGCGTCGTACGCGAACAGGAATGCGAGACGGTCAGGCACTTCCTCGAGACGATCGACCGATCCGACTGCCATCGGGAGCAGCGACTCGATGTAGGACATCCCCGCATCGGTTTTTCGTGAAAGAAACCCGCGCGCCTGGAAGAAACGCGCGCACTCGGCCGCCAGCCGTGCCGGCGATGCCTCCTTCATGTAGTGACGGTTCATCCACGCGAGCTTCTCCGGATCGAAGACGCCCGCACTGTGCCCGACGTCCTCGAGCGCAAAGCGACGCGCGAGCTCCTCCATCGGCATCAGCTCCGCGTCGCCGTCGACTTCGCCGCCGCTCGAACGCGGCGACCACCCGATCAACGCGAGGTAGTTGGTCAGCGCCTCCGGCAGATAGCCACGCTCGCGGAACTCCGAAACGGACGTCGCGCCGTGACGCTTGGACAGCGGCGTGTGATCGGGGCCGAGCACGAGCGACAGATGCGCGAAGCGCGGCGGGGCGAAGCCGAGCGCGCGATAGAGCAGCACCTGGCGGGGCGTGTTGGAAATGTGGTCCTCGCCGCGGATCACATGCGTGATCTCCATCAGCGCATCGTCGATCACCACGGCGAAGTTGTAGGCCGGCCGCCCGTCCGACCGGACGAGGACGAAATCGCCGATGACGTCGGTGTTGAAGGTGACGTCGCCGCGCACGACATCATGGAACGTCACCTCGATGTGCTCGGGAACGCGGAAGCGGATGACCGCACGCTCGTTCGCTTCGAGTCGACGCCGCGCGTCCTCGGGCGGTATCGATCGGCACGTTCCGTGATACTTGGGCGGCCGCCCCGCCGCGAGATCCTTCCGCCGGTCATCTTCGAGTTTCTGCGGCGGACAGAAGCAGTAGTACGCGTGCCCCCCGGCGAGCAGCTCGTTCGCGTACGAGGTATAGAGGTGCAGTCGCTCGGACTGGCGGTACGGACCGCCGCCGCCGCCGACGTCGGGTCCCTCGTCCCACTCGAGACCGAGCCACCGCAGGTCGTCGAGGATGCTCTCCTCGGACTGCTTCGTCGATCGCTCGGCGTCCGTGTCCTCGATGCGGAGGATGAACGTGCCGTCGTGGCCGCGCGCGAGCAGCCAGTTGAACAGCGCCGTGCGCGCGTTGCCGACGTGAAGCTGCCCGGTAGGGCTCGGAGCGAAACGGACTCTCATAGCGCAAGACGGAAGACGGAAGATGGAAGACGGAAGGAAGACGGAAGACGGAAGGAAGACGGAAGACCGAAGGAAGACGGAAGACCGAAGGTGGAAGCCGGAAGACGGAAGGACGACGAAAAGCGGTTCATGGTCTCCACTCACTCAGCAGCGCTACTGCGTGCGCGGCGATTGCCTCGCCGCGGCCGACGGCGTCCATCCCCTCGTTGGTCTTTCCTTTGACGCTCACCTGCGACGGATCAATCCCGAGCGCTCCCGCGAGACGCTCGCGCATCTGCGCGATCGCATCCTTGATTTTGGGACGCTCGAGGATCACGGTGACGTCGAGATTGATGACACGATACCCGGCGGACGCGACAATGCGCGACGTTTCGCGAAGCAACGCGATGCTGTCCGCGCCTTTCCAGCGTGGATCGGTGTCCGGAAAGTGGCCGCCGATATCGCCCAGCCCGGCGGCGCCCAGGATCGCATCGATCGCCGCGTGGCAGGCGACGTCGGCATCCGAATGGCCGAGCGCACCGCGATCCGAAGGGATCGTCACCCCCGCGATGATGAGCGGGCGTCCTTCGACGAGCCGATGATTGTCGTAACCGGTGCCGACGCGCTGCAACGCGGACGGCGTGGATCCGGCGCGCTGGCGCGCCGCGTCGAGATCCTCGCTCGTCGTGATCTTCACGTTCGCCGGGTCGCCGTCCACGACATGCACTTTGTATCCCGCACGCTCCGCGAGCGCCGCTTCGTCAGTCGCCTCGACGCCGGCGCGGCCGACTTCGATGGCGGCCGCGAGCACCTCGCGGCGAAACGCCTGCGGCGTCTGCGCGAGGTAAACCGTCTCGCGCGGAATGGTGTCGGTGATCACACCCTCCGCGACACGCTTCACCGTGTCGCGCGCCTGGAGCGCGGCGATGGCCGCGCCATGAGTGGATGCCGCGTCGATCGTCCGATCGATCAGCGACGCCGTCACGAACGGCCGCGCGGCGTCATGGACGAGGACGACGTCCGAGGCCGCGTCGACCCGCTCGAAGGCGTTGGCCACCGAGTCCTGGCGTCGCGCCCCGCCGACGACGGTCCGCATCGCCTGCACACGCGCAGCGTCCACACCGGTGAGCGCCAACGTTGTCACACCTTCGGGTAGCACGACGATTACCTCGGTAATGCGCGGATGGGCCAGGAATGCGCGCAGGGTGTGCTGCAACATGCTGCCGCCGCCGATGTCGAGCATCTGCTTCGGCTTGGCCGCTCCGACGCGGCGTCCGGCACCGGCCGCCGCGATGATCGCGCTTACGAACATGGCAAACGCTCATTATATGAATCCCTGATCGCTAATCGCTAATCCTGAATCCCTGGTCCTGAACCGCGCATCGCGCGTCGGAATCGGGATGCGGGATTCACGGTTCGCGATTCAGGATCGGGGATTCAGGATCAGGGATCAGCGATGAAGGATTCAAACGAAACGATCCGCCCGCTCGTCTAAGGCGATCGTAGATAATCTGACCTTATGTCCAAACGACACGCGCCGCGAGCTGTTCGAGCCGGCGCTCCAGGATCTATATGGCGAGGCCGCCCGATGCGGGCGGTCGACGCACCAGCCCGCGTGACTCGCTGATCAGCGAGCGTTGACCGACTGCTCCGTCATCCAGGCAGGGCGCCGCCCGCGACCGTGTCGCGCACGGACGCGGCGAGCTCGCGGGCCTGTTCGCGTGGGACATTCGTCGTCTCGATCGGATCGTGCACGATCACGCGGACGTCGCCGGGGCGGACCATCAGCTCGCCGCGGAACATGACATGACGGCTGCCGATGACGGTGATGGGGACGACCGGCAGACCGGCCTGGAGCGCGACGACGAACGAGCCCCCCTTGAAGCGGCCGACGGTGCCGTCGGTGCTGCGCGTGCCTTCGGGGAACACGATGAGCGAGTGCCCTTTGTCGATGAGGCGCGCCATCATCCGCATGATGCCCGCGCCGGACTTCGAGCGATCGATCAGGATGTGTCCCGTCCGGCGCAGGTGCCATCCCATGAACGGAATGCGGCCGAGCGACTGCTTCGCGATGATTCGCAGCTGGTACGGCAGCGCCGAGAAAAGAATCGGGATGTCGTAGATGCTCTGGTGGTTTGCCGCGAATACGTAGCTCCGACTCGGATCGAGCCGCTCGAGCCCTTCGATCGTGACGTGGACGCCCGTCGTCCCGAGAATGAGCCACGACCACGCGCGCGCGCACTTGTGGCCGAAGTTGCCGCGGCGATCGACAATGGTCGACAGCAGCGACGCGCTGGCGAGCACGATCGTGTAGAGACTAATCGCGGGAATGAGAAAGAAGACCGTGCGCCACCAGTGCCACGGCTTCATTTCGCATTGGGCATGCGCGCGGGGCCGCCGGCAGCGGCCGCGGGCGGAGGAGGAGCCGGCGCGATCTGCGCGGCGCCAGGACTCTCAATGTAGCGCCCGAAGATCATCTTCCCGGCCGTCGTCTGCAGCACGCTGGTGACGACGATGTCGATGTTCTTGCTGATCATCCGGCGGGCGTTATCGACGACGACCATCGTCCCGTCATCGAGATACGCGACCCCCTGGTTGTATTCCTTCCCCTCCTTGAGGATGAACACCTTCATGAACTCGCCGGGCAGGACGACGGGCTTGAGCGCGTTCGCCAGCTCGTTGATGTTCAGCACCTCGACGCCGCGAAGCTGCGCGACCTTATTCAGATTGAAGTCGTTGGTGACGATCTTTCCCTGGAGCGTTCGTCCGAGCTCGATCAGCTTCAGATCCACTTCGCGGATTTCGGGAAAGTCGATGTCGGAGATCATCACGTCGACGCCCGACATCTTCTGGATCTTCTGAAGGATGTCAAGGCCGCGGCGGCCACGGTTCCGCTTGAGCGAGTCGGCGGAATCTGCGACGAGCTGCAGCTCTTTCAGAACGAACTGCGGAATGACGAGCGTGCCGTCGAGAAACCCCGTCTCGCAGACGTCCGCGATTCGCCCGTCGATGATTACGCTCGTATCGAGGATTCGGTACCGTTTCTGCGGACCGGTACTGCGAAAGAGACTGACGAGCCGGTGCGGCTCGAGCCATTCCCCTTTTCGCGCGCCCATCACGATCCCGAGATACGGGAAGACGAGCAGGATGAAGCTGTGAAGAAAGACGATGCGTCCGTTGCTCGCGTCGGCCCAGAAGAGCGCGGCGCCGATCGTCTTCGAGAGGCCGAGGCCGATCGCCCCGCCGATCAACGCGCCGAGGAGGTCAGTCACCTCCGCGGAGCGCAACCGCGTCTCGATCAGGACGATCAGACCGCCGAGTCCCGCGCCGATCGCCACGTTCAGTGGAAGTGACGGACTGAACGGGCGCGTGAGCGCCGCGGCCCACGCGACCGCGGCGATGAAGCACGCTCGAGTGACAAGATGCCAGGGCATGGCTATGACTCCGGGTATGACGGTTTCATCATACCCTCAGCCCATCAGCCCGGCGATCTTTGCGACTACCGCTGCGGCCTGCCAATCTTCAGGATGCCCCAGTCAGCCAGCAGGTTCGTTCCGGGAAAATGCGTCAACTGGCTGACCTCGGTGCCGTCCGGATTCATCGTGAACAACTGGAGCGTCGACCCGTCGAGCCGATGGAACACGATCCGCGTGCCATCCGGCGACCACTTTGGCGACAAATCGCCGGTGGTGTTGTCGGTGATCTGCACCTGTGCGGACCCATCGCCGTTCATGACGCAGATTTCGAAGTCGCTGCCACCGCGGCGGCACATGAACGCGATGCGGCTGCCATCGGGAGACCAGTCCGGCGCGCGTTCTTCCTCGGTGTTGTTGGTGAGGCGAGTGAGACCGGTGCCGTCGATGTTGATCGTGTAGATCTCGGCCGTCACCGAATTGAGGTGGGGATCGTTGACACCATGGCTTGTGAACGCGAGCCGCTGGCCGTCCGGCGACCATTCGGGATCGTCGTCAACGGTAAGCGGATTGTTCGTCACGTTTCGAGGAACGCCGCTGCCGTCCAGCAGGTCGTCGACATTCGCGACGAAGATGTCGCTATCTATCGTGGCGGCCCCAGGATCGCGCTTGATCGGCAATCCCGTGCCCGACGCGGATGCATGGAAGGCGAACCAGTGCGAATCGGGCGACCATGAGGGGGAACCGCCGCGAACGAGATGGACTTCCGGCTCGCTGCCATCCGCTTTCATCAGAAATAGGTCTGAGGTGTTGAGCGGCTCCGTCGCGGTGCGGAGGCGGTTGCTGTCGAAAATGATCTTGCCAAGTCCGTCGGGCGAGAGCGTGGCAAAACCGTCGGCGTCTGTGTTGTAGGTGAGACGCCGCAGATTAGTGCCGTCTGCGTCGATGAGGTAGATCTCACCCGCGGCGAAAAGGCTAACCTGATCCGTTGCCGTGGGGTTGGTCATCGTACTCGTGAACGCAATCGTCTCGACTGGAACGAGGCATGGCGCCTCGGTGGGAGCGCATTGGCGACCGGAATTATTGGCGGCGAGCACTATCACCGCGCCGAACAGTGTTGCGAGTACGCCGAAAGATCGTCGAGCCATCGTGAACCTCCATGAACACCGCATCGATAAAAACGTCGGTGCTGTTCTACGGCGCGACCGTGGAAACATCCATCGACTGGCGCTGACTTCTCGCTAACTTGCCTATAACGTCGGGTAGACTGCCAATTCGGCGGAACCCAATGGTGGCCGTGCCCAATGTCCAGCTCGGCGATTTCACCCTCGACACAGAATCCGGCGAGCTCAGCAGGGCCGGCCGCAAGATTCGTCTGCCGGAACAATCCTTCCGGATCCTGCAGGTCCTGCTGGAGCGCGCCGGCGAAGTCGTCACGCGTGACGAGCTGCGCCAGCGGCTCTGGGCTGCGGATACGTTCGTCGACTTCGACGCCGGTCTGAACAACGCGGTCAAGAAGCTTCGCGATGCGCTCGAGGATTCGAGCGAGCACCCGCGGTTCATCGAAACGATTCCGCGCCGCGGGTACCGGCTGATCGCGCCGGTCGAGCAGCGGCAGGTCACCCGATCGCGTCGAAAGGTGCTGCTACCGGTCGGTCTTGCGGCGGTCGCAGCGATTGGCGCCGTCCTGTACCTCGGCCAGACCCGCTCGTGGCTTACGCGTATCGGCATCGGAACACCGCCTGCGGTCCGCTCGATCGTCGTGCTCCCCTTTCAGAACCTGAGTGGCGATCCGGCGCACGAGTACTTCGTCGACGGCATCGGGGACGCGCTGACGACGGATCTGGCGCAGATCAGCACGCTGCGCGTGATTTCGAGGACCTCCGCCCTGCATTACCGGGGCACGACAAAGCGGCTGACCGAGATCGCGCGCGAGCTCGACGTCGAAGGGGCCGTCGAAGGCAGTGTCTCCCGCGCCGGCAACCGCGTCATCGTGCGCGGCCCAGCTGATTCAGGCGGCGGGCGATCGGCACATGTGGGCGCAGACGTTCGAGCGAGAGGCGCAGGACATGCTCGCGCTGCAGGGAGATATCGCGCTGGCGATCGCGCGGGCGATCCACCTGCAGATTCGTCCCGACGAAGAGCAGCGTCTCGCACGCTGGCGAGCCGTCGACCACGATGCATACGACGCCCACCTGCGGGGACGGTTCGAATGGAACCGAAGGACGCCGGAGGGAATGCTGAAGGCGATCGCGTTCTTCGAACAGGCGATTGCAAAGGACTCGAAGTACGCTCCCGCGTACTCAGGGTTGTCGGACAGCTACAGGTTCCTGGATTTGCAGGGACTCGCGGCGCCGGCGCAGGCGATGCCGAAAGCGGCGACGGCGGCAAAGCAGGCCCTCGCGCTCGATGACTCGCTTGGGGAGGCGCACGCATCGCTTGCGGGCGTTCTGTACCGGTACGAGTGGCAGTGGGACGCGGCCGAACGGGAATTCCGGCGCAGCCTCGAGCTCGAGCCGAATTACGCCGAAGGACGGCGCGGCTACGGCGTCTATCTCAACGTCATGCGGCGATTCAATGAAGGCGTCGAACAGTTGCGCCGCGCGCGCGACCTCAATCCGTTGTCGCAGGCGTTCAACGTCGAGTTTGTCAGCGCGCTGTACCGCGCGGGCAGGAATGCGGAGGCCGCCGCGGAAGCGGCTCGCGTGCGCGGAATGTTTCCCGGCGTGCGCCGGCGGCTGGACCTGGAAGTCGCGTACGTCTACATGCAGCAGGGACGCTGGGCGGACGCGATTGCGGCACTGGAGAACGAGACGCCTGGCGCGCCCCCGAACGCGTGGCTGGGTTACTGCTACGCGAAGGTCGGGCGCGCATCGGATGCGCGCGCAACGCTCGCAGGCCTGCATGAAGCGGCGAAAACCCGATACGTGCCGCTGCAGACATTTGCCATCGTGCACCTCGGTCTCGGCGAGCGCGCCGAAGCGTTCACGTGGCTGGAGAAAGGCTACGAACAGCGCGCGTTCGACCTTGGGGCGGTGACCATAGGACTGTTCGATTTACTGCGGGAGGACCCGGACTTCCGGGACCTCCTGCGCCGCATGGGACTCGCGCGCTACAAAGAGTTCAACTAACTGCGGCTATTGCGGCCAGCCGGTCTGCGGCAGTCCCGGCTCGACTTTCAGCGCGTTCTTGTAATACAGCTTCTTCAGCACGACATCCGGCAGCGCCATGCCATACAGCTTCCAGAACGCATGGTATTCGCGGTAGTAGTCGAAGTACTCGTCGTGCGTTTCGAACACGCGCCAGTAATAGGGGTACTCCGTGGGTTCGTAGGTGTCCTTCCCGAACATGATCCGGTCCTGGTACTTCGTGAAGAACTGCGCCGCTGCGTATGGCTGGCGGCCAAATTCGTAGAGCACCGCGGCGACTTCGAGCGTGACGTTCGGCAGCGTGTCCAGCAGGTGCGCGGCCCGCTTCAGGTCGTTGCCGTACCACGCGAAGTGGGCCCCAATGAAGCGCGTCTTCGGGTGCTTGGCAAACATGTGGTCGCGTTCCTTCATCAACTGCTCGAAGCTCGGATAGTCGCTCGACGGGCGGTAGCGGTCCGAGAAGATATTCAGTTCCAGCCACCGCTCGTTGTGAAAATCGAGCGGCGAGAAAAATTCCTGTGGCTCCGCCGTGTGGATGATGACAGGAATGTTCAGCTGGCCGGCCAGGTCCCATACGGGATCGAGCGCCGGATCGTCGACGGCGAGCCGCGTGCCGTCGGCCTTCCTGTTGCGCAGGCCGAGCTCCTTGAATACCTTCAGACCGATCGCGCCGTTCGTCACGGCCTGCCGCAGGTCCGCGAGCGCCTTGTCCTGCCATCCGGGGCCGCCGGCGCCGTCCCACGCGACGTTCGCGAAGACGCGGAATCGATCCTTGTTCGCGCTCGCGTTGATCGCGTCCACCTTCAGCTTGATCGTATCTGGGTTCGTGCCGCCGGACAGATCCACGAGCACGCGCAGATTCAGCGCGTCCATCTCCTTGATGCGATCGGGATTGTTCACGTAACTGGACGTGCCATGCGTGTGGACATCGACGACGGGGAACTTCGCCTTCGGCACCATGTGCGCCTCGGCGATCACGGTCGAGCGCGGACGATAGTCGACGATGCTCGGCGGAGTGGACTGCGGCGCCTGGCAGCGCAGGTGCCGGAACTCGGTGGTGCCCGGCGGGCATTCTTCGCCTTCATTGATCTGGACGCCGCCGCGCCCACCGCCGCCGCGCCCCTGCCCGCGTCCGCTACTCTGCGCGCCGCCGGCGGGAGGCTGCTGACCGCCATCCTGCGCGACGAGTGCCGCGCCCGCGGCCATCGCCGCGGCAAATATCAGAACAGGAATCCGATTGTGCATGCGCGAAAGCTTATCGCATGTGCGCCGCGGCTATCATGGCGTCGGACCACGCGGAACCAAACATGGATCTGGTCAGCGGCTTGATTCGGGCCGGACAGCGCTTCGATGCGCGGGGCTGGGTGCTGGGCACGAGCGGGAACTTCAGCGCTGTCGTGTCGCGCGATCCGCTGCGGGTGGCGATCACGCGCAGCGGATCGCACAAGGGGGAACTCACTCCTGACGACATCCTGGAGTTGGACAACACCGGCGCGTTGGTGACGGGAAAGGGCGCGCCGTCCGCGGAGACGCGGCTGCACCTGGAACTCGTCGCGAGGCGTCAGGCCGGTGCAGTGCTGCATACGCATTCGGTCTGGAGCACCTTCCTCTCCGGGCAGCTGCCCGGTGGTTTCGAGATCGAGGGCTACGAGATGCTCAAGGGACTCGCCGGCGTAAAAACGCACGAGCACCGCGAGTGGATTCCTGTTGTCGAGAACGATCAGGATATGGACCGGCTGTCGATGGCGGTGCATCGGATGCTCGACGAGCACCCGCACTGCCACGGATTCCTCCTGCGGCGCCACGGGTTATACACTTGGGGAGAGACGCTGCCGGAGGCGATCCGGCACGTCGAGATTCTCGAATTTCTGCTGGAGAGCGTCGGGCGCGCGCGCTACAGCGCGCCGATCTAGAAGGAGGCCGCACCATGGCGCTCGTAAAGATTCCCAACGAGCAGAAGACGCTGCGCGATCGCGCGGAGGTCACTGCCTTCCTGGCATCCCATGGCATCGACTACGAAACGTGGACGCCGGAACATCCCGTTCCGGCCGATGCACCCGCCGAAGCGGTCCTAGCCGCCTATTCGCGCGAGATCGACGCGCTGAAACAGCGCGGCGGCTACGCCACGGCCGACGTCATCGACGTGAAGCCAGACACGCCGAATCTCGACATGATGCTCGCGAAATTCAGCCGCGAGCACTGGCACGACGAGGATGAAGTGCGCTTCATCATCGAAGGGCGCGGCCTGTTCCACGTACATCCTGAAGGCAGGCCGGTGTTCGCGATCGAAGTCGAAGCGGGGGACTTAATCCGCGTGCCGCGCGGGACGCACCACTGGTTCGATCTGTGCGTCGACAAACGCATCCGCGCCATCCGTCTGTTCCAGGACACCTCGGGCTGGACGCCGCACTACACGGACAGTGGCGTGGATAAGGGGTTCGAGCCGGTCTGCTTCGGGCCCGCGTACGTGGCGCGCGGGTGATCCTCCTCGATATCGAGGGCACGACCACGCCGATCGCGTTCGTCACGGCGACGCTCGTTCCCTACGCGCGCGCACATATCCGCGCGTACCTGGAACGCCACGGCGACTCCCCGCAGTACGTGAGCATGCTCGAGAGTTTTCGCCGCGAACACGCGGCGGACGCGCAGGCCCGTCGGCCTGTTCCGCGATGGAGCGGTAGCGGCCGGAATGCGCGCGCCTCGGTCGAAGCGTACGCGGCATGGCTGATCGAGCACGACCGCAAGTCGACGCCTTTAAAAGAGCTGCAGGGGTACATCTGGGAGGAGGGCTACCGAAGCGGCGAGCTCGTCGCGCCCGTTTACCCGGACGTTCCACTCGCGCTGAATCGGTGGCGCACCGCGGGCCGGGAGATCGGCATCTTCTCGTCCGGCAGCGTGCTCGCCCAGCGCTGGCTGTTTCGCTGCTCTACCGCCGGCGACCTCACGCCGTATCTGCGATGGTACTTCGACACGCACATCGGGCCGAAGCAGGACGCGAACAGCTACGAACGGATCGCGCGCGAGACCGGCCACGCGCCAGCCAAAATCCTCTTCATCTCGGATGTGCTCGCGGAACTCGACGCCGCGCGCGCTGCAGGCATGCAGACGACGATGTCAGTTCGGCCGGGCAATGCGCCGCAGCCGGATCACGATCATCGCGTCGTGACCAGTCTCGACGAGATTCCTTCCGCCTAAAGGCGGAAGCTACATGTGTACTGTTGTAGCTTCCGCCTTCAGGCGGAAGTCAGTGGCTCCCGCTCCCACTGTGTAGCTTCCGCCTTCCCGCCTTCGCGTGAAGCTTCGGTGGGCCACAGTAGCCTTGGCGGAGGCGGCAGGCGGAAGTCAGTGCCCGACTCCCTCTTCGGTCGTCCACCTCGCCGTAAAGAACAGTACGGCCATCGCGAGGTAGCCGAAGACGAACGGCCACGCGGGGGAGAGCTTCAGCGTGGTGTCGGCAAATGCCCACTGGTACGAGTGCATCAATCCCGTCGCTGATAACGCGGCGCCGACGAGGCACCAAGCAGCCGCGACCGTCCAGCGGCGTTCGATCACGCCGACGACGGCGGCCGAGAGCAGCATGGCGGTAAAGAGAAAGCCCTGCTCGATCGCGAAAGCGCCGGCGATCCACGTGTCGTTCTTCTGGAACTCGCCGACCAGTGCTTCCGTGAACGGACCGGCAGGACCGCCGAGACCGGCGGCACGCAGGCCGTTCTTCGCGAGCAGCGCGCCCCACGCGCCGATTCCCGGAAGCAGGCCGACGACGACGGCGGGCGTATGCGCGCGGGGAATTGCGTCGAACGCCTGCGCGACGATCATCATCCCGATCCACAACACGATCGCCATCCCGGCATCGATCGGGATCGCCCACGCGATCCAGGCGAGCGTGCCCGTGAGGCAGATCGCGGTCACGAATCCGCCGTTGAGGACGGAATACCCGGCGCGCGCGCCGAGCGCCTTCCATCCCGGATGCCCGATATAGATCGTCGTTGGAAACGCGGACCCGAAGAGCGCAGCCGCGACGCTGCCGAAGCCGTTGATGGTGAGCGACCGCCTCGTCCCGTAGCTGTCTCCCGCAGCTTCGGCGGACTCGATGTTCTGCAGCGAGCCGAGGACGTTGAAGAGGCCCATCGCGACGATCACGGAGAAGTACGGCCAGAGATGGCCGCCTGTCACCGCGGCGGCAAGATCGCCAAAGACCGGAATCGGCAGATGCAGCGCCGCGCCCGACGGCTTCGCGCCAGCGGGCGCAATGCCGGTGAGCCACGCGATCAGCGTGCCGAGCGAAACGGCGAGCACGCCGCCGGGCACACGTCCCTTGAAGCGCACGCGTCCGAAATACGTGAGCATCACGATCGCCAGCGTCGTCAGACCCACCAGCGGACGCGCGAACGTGCGGAAGAGAAATCCGAGCGAGATGAAGCTGAGCGCGATCCCGGCGAGCGTGGACAGCAGTGCCGCGCGCGGCGTGGCCTTGCGCACGCGCTCCGCGATCGGCGCGGCCGCGAGCTCGATGAGTCCCGACGACAGCGTCGCGAACAGTCCTGCCTGCCACGCGATGCGCGCGGGATCCGCGGCTCCCGCAGCCGTCGCGAGCGCCTTCGCCGGCAGCATGACGAGGAACACGTGCGCGAAGAGCGAGACGGTGTTGATGCCGTACGGCAGCGCGCAGACGTCGGTCCGGCCGGTGCGCGCGGCAAGCCGCTTGGCCTGCAGGGCGTACGCAACGTTGCCGACGAGAATCGAAATCGCCGCGCCGGGAAGTATCCGCCCATAAACGAGATCGCCAGGAAACCCAAGGACGCCGCGGCAGAGCGCGTCGATCAGCAGGAGCTGAACGAGGTTGTCGATCGCGAGGCCGAAGAAGCCGTCGATGTCGCCGCGGACAATCCAGCGCATGCGCGCGCAGCATATCGCACGCACGCCAGCGGGTGCTGGGTGCGAAGTACAATCCGAGCATGTTGTATGCCGCGATGATGTTGCTGTTACAGACTGGGTCGGCGACACCGGCGGTCAAGGCCAGCCAGCATGGGTCGGTCACGCAGCAGGTTGCGGCGACGACGATCACGGTTGATTACAACCGGCCGGTCGCGCGCGGGCGCGAGCTGTTCGGAGCGCTCGTGCCCTACGACCGCGTGTGGTGCCCGGGCGCGGACGACTGCACGACGCTGGCGGTCTCAACGGACATCAAGATCGAAGGAAAGGATCTGCCGGCGGGGACTTATACCGTGTGGGCGATCCCGGGTGCGGCGAAGTGGACCATCATCATCAATCGCGCCCACCCTGTCTTTCACTTGCGCTATCAGTCGGTCGCCGACCAGGATCTCCTGAAGCTCGAGGTCACGCCGCGCACCGGCGCGCACATGGAGACGCTCGCCTTCTATTTCCCCGTCGCCAACGGCAAGCACGCGGAGCTGGCGCTGCACTGGGGAACGGTCGTCGTGCCGCTCTCTATTGATGTTCCCTGACCGGTAACGTCGCCTGCGCGAGTGCGAGAGCTGCGGTGTGCACGGCTTTCTTCACCGCTTCGTCGAGCATCGCGTCGCGCGCCGCGGGCAGGCGGGCGGCGCCGGCGAGCGCACCGAGCGGGAGTCCGTGGATAACACCGCCAGCGCCAACGGATGTCGCGCGGCGCATGCCGAGGCCGTCACCGGTCGCCGTCACCACAATCTCTCCCGTGTGCACGTCCACGATCCGGAACGTCATCGACACCCGGAGCTGCGCCTGCTCGCGTGAGAATCCGCCGAGCATGATCGGCTTTGGCAGGATCCCGCCGAAACGCCGCTTCCTGTTTTCGTTGGAGAACGACGTGAGGCTGCCGACGACGACGTAGTCGACGTGGCGATCGGCGGCCGCGGCGCGCAGCCGTTCGAGGTTGGCGCGGCCGATTTCCGCTTCCGGCACGAGCCACTGCCCGTCATACACGCGGAAGCGCTGCGACGAGACGAGCTCCCCCATCATGAGTTCAATGATCGCGGAACTCAGTCGCGGCGGCGGCAGCGTCCATCCACCCGGGCTCACCGTCACGTCCGCTATCGCGATCGCCGGCCGCGCCGAGGCGTCCTGCGCCATCGCACCTGTGGCCACCGTCACCCGCACGAGGCCGACAAGGATCAGGCCGAGCAGCTTCCTTCGCGTCATTTCCGCCTCCACTGGGCATCAAGGCGCGAACGGGCGGCGGGGTGGCTCAAGCGGGACACGAGCCTGTTTTACTCGAAGGTCTCCAAGCTGTCGAAGGCGGTCGACGCGCGGCGACGGATGTGGGCGTCACCATTGAAACCATACGTTTCGACCGTGTCCCCGCCGGGCGGGTCAGGGATACGCCGGACCTTGATGCAGCGATCCGGCAGGAGGCAGACGAATTCCACGTTTGCGCTCGCCGCATGGTCCGCGATCGTCCGCGTCTCGATGCCGTCCAGGGAAATTGCCCGAACGGCGCCAATCGCGGCGTCGCCGCCGAGGGCCTGGCGCATGTCGGCAAGCACACGCGACGCATCGGGCGGCTGCGCGAACAGACCGACCGCTGCGGTGAAGACAGAGGTTGCCAGACACGCCAGGCGTTTCATTTACCAATCCATCAGCTGATCGAGCGCTTCGCCCACGTTCTTGACGGCAACAATTTCGCAGCCAGCGGGCGCTTCATCTCGGGCGACGTTTCCTTCGGGAACGATTACGCGCGTGAAGCCCATCTGCGCCGCTTCGCGCAGGCGCAACGCAGCCTGGGTCGTGCCGCGGATTTCCCCCGCGAGACCGACTTCGCCAAACACCGCCGTGCCAGGACGGATGGGACGATTGCGCAGGCTCGACGCGACGGCGCCGACGACCGCGAGGTCCGCGGCGGGTTCGTCAACGGTCATTCCGCCGGCGACGTTGATGAACACGTCTTCGCCGAGCAGATTCAATCCGGCGCGTTTTTCGAGGACGGCCAGCAGCAGCGACAAGCGGTTCTGATCGATCCCGCTCGCCATGCGCCGCGCGTTGCCGTACGAGGTGGTGCTCACGAGCGCCTGGACCTCGACGAGCAGCGGCCGCGAACCCTCGATGCAGCACAGCACGGCGGAACCCGGAACGTTCGCGGGGCGCTCGGCGAGAAACAGCGCGGACGGATTCGGCACCGCTTTCAGCCCCTTCCCCGTCATCTCGAACACGCCCATCTCGCTGATCGCGCCGAACCGGTTCTTGACCGCGCGGACGATGCGATGGGAGTGATGCTTCTCCCCTTCGAAATAAAGGACGGTGTCCACGATGTGCTCGAGCACCTTGGGACCCGCGAGGTTGCCGTCTTTGGTGACGTGGCCGACGAGAAAGGTTGGAATGTTCTGACCTTTCGCCGCAAACAGCAGCTGCGTCGCCGACTCGCGCACCTGCCCGACGCTGCCGGGCGCGGACTGGAACTTGAGCGAGAACACCGTCTGGATCGAGTCGACGACGATTAGCGACGGCCGCAGCCGGGCGATCTCTTCGAGGATGCGCTCGAGACAGGTCTCTGCGAGGAGGTACAACGGCGCGCGCTCGACGCCGAGCCGCTCGCCGCGGGACTTGATCTGGTGTTCCGATTCTTCGCCGGAGCTGTAGAGCACCGGACCCGTGCTGCTGGCAAAATGCGCCGCCGCCTGCAGCAGCAGCGTGGACTTGCCGATGCCCGGCTCGCCGCCGATCAACACCAGCGACCCCGGCACCACGCCTCCACCCAGTACCCGATCGAATTCCTCAATCCCTGTCGTCAACCTCGGCGACACGAGCGTGTCGATTTCTTCGTAGAGCCGCGGACCCGCCGTCGCGGCAAGCGAGTACCGCGCGCCCGCACTCGCCGCCGCAGCCCCGGCGCCCGGTGTTCCCGGAATGGCTGTCTCCTCGACGAGCGAGTTCCACGCCTGGCACTCGGGACAGCGCCCCAGCCACTTCTGCGACTGTGCGCCGCACTCCTGGCACGCGTAGATCGTCTTCGTTTTCATTGGCGATTGGCGATTGCAGATTGAAGATTCACGGATGGCCGATTGGCAATTTTCGATTGGACCGCCGCGTGTCGCAAGTTCAAAGTGCCAATCGACATTCGGAAATCGACACTCCTTTTAATCTGCAATCTGCAGTCGTCAGTCATAAATGCGTTCGATCCGCGCACCCACGCGACAAAGCAGTTCATATGGAATGGTGCCGATTGCGGCGGCGATCTCGCGCATGCCAATTTCCTCGCCCTGCTGCTGCCCCACGATCACCACTTCGTCCCCCGTATGCACATCCAGTCCGGTCACATCGATCGTTGTCATATCCATGCACACCGAGCCGACGACCGGTACGCGTTTTCCGCGTACGAGCATGAAGGCGCGGCCCGCCATCCGGCGATCCAGACCATCGGCGTAGCCGGCCGGGACGATCGCGATGGTGCGCGGCGCCTTGCCGACGGCGTCCAAGCCGTAGCCCGTCCCTTCGCCGGGGCGCGTGCCCTTCACATGCACGATACGACTATGGAGTGACAGGGCAGGTCGCAACGCCAGCGTCGCGGCGAGCGGCGGCGGGACGATGCCGTAGAGCAGAAGGCCGGGACGGACGAAGTCGTACCAGACCCGCTCGTCGCGCAGGAGCGCGGCGCTGTTGGCGGCGTGGCAGTAGTTTGGCGTGATACCAAGCGTCGTCAGCGTGGCCAGCGCCGTTTCGAATCGCTCGCGCTGCTCGGCGAACGCGGGATGCTCGGGGTCGTCGGCGGTCGCGAAGTGCGTGTACACCGCGTCGATCGCGAGATGCTCGCTGTTCGCGATCTCCGGAAGCGTCCGCTCCAGGTTGTCGTGCCGGAACCCGAGACGGTTCATGCCGGTATCGATCTTCAGATGGCAGCGCAGCTTCGACCGCACGTAATCCTTCCGCCTGCCGCCTCCGCCAAGGCTACGGTGGCCCGCCGAAGCTTCACGCGAAGGCGGGAAGGCGGAAGCTACAGGAGAGAAAGGGTTCGCTACGTATTTCTGCGCCGCTCGCTCAAGATTTTGCGCCGCGGTTGGTGTGGATAGCGTCGGCGTCAGATCGAACTCGAAAACGCCGTCGAGATCGCTGATGCCGAGCGCGCCGAAGACAAGGATCGGGATTTTGACGCCTGCGCGGCGCAGGACGACGCCTTCCTCGATGTCGGCGCAGGCGAGCATTGCCGCGCCCGCGCGCTCGAGAGCCAGTCCCACTTCCTGCGCGCCGTGCCCGTAGGCGTTCGCCTTGACGACGGCGATGACGCGAGGCGCCGCTGTCAAAGCCCGATGGCCGATGTCCGATGGCCGAGGTACGGGGCTTGCGGCTCCGGAGCCGGACAGAAACGCGGAGACCGCCCGGAGATTGGCTTCGATTGCCGCGAGATCGACGCGCGCGACGGTCGGTCGGATCATAGCCGGCTGTCGCTAGCTACACAGATCGGCCATCGGCCATCGGCCATCGGACGTCGGTCATCGGTCATCGGTCATCGGTCATCGGACAGCGCGCCGCTCGCTCACGCGACGCCCTGCGCCAGGTTCTCGAAGCGCGTGTGTTCCTTGATGAACGCGAGCTTGACGGTACCGACGGGGCCGTTGCGCTGCTTGCCAATGATGATCTCGGCGGTGCCTTCCGCCTCCTGGTTCACCTGTCCTTCGGCGTCGCGGTACTGCTCCTCGCGGAAGATGAACATGACGACGTCGGCGTCCTGCTCGAGCGCGCCGGACTCGCGGAGATCGGAAAGCTGGGGACGGTGATCGGAGCGCGTTTCGGGCGCGCGCGAGAGCTGCGAAAGCGCGACGATCGGTACCTTCAGTTCCTTGGCAAGCCCCTTGAGCGAACGCGAGATCGAGGCGAGCTCCGCCTGGCGGCTCTCGAAGCGCCCGCGTCCCTGCATCAGCTGGATGTAATCGATAATAAGCAGGTGCAGGCCGTGCTCGGACTGCAGGCGGCGCGCCTTGGCGCGCATTTCGAGCACGCCGATCGACGCGGTGTCGTCAATGAAGACGCGCGCTTCCGCGAGTGTGCCGAGCGCGTGCGACAGACGGCCGTAGTCCTTTTCGTTCAGATAGCCGCTCCGGAAGCGGTGGGCGTCTATACGCGCCTCCGCCGTGAGCATGCGCATGAACAGCTGCTCCTTCGACATTTCCAGGCTGAAGAAGCCGACCGTCATGTCGGTGTTGATGCCGACGTGCTGCGCGATGTTCAGGACCAAGCTGGTCTTGCCCATGGAGGGACGCGCGGCGACGAGCACGAGGTCGGACGGCTGCAGGCCGGATGTCATCTCGTCGAGATCGACGAATCCCGTCGCCACGCCGGTGACGAGCCCCTTGTGCTGCTGGAGCTTCTCGATCGTCGCGAAGCTGCTCTGCACGAGATCGCGCAGCGGCGTGAAGCCCTCGCGGATGCGGTCTTCGGCGATCTCGAAGATCGCCTTCTCGGCGCCATCGAGGATCAGGTCCGCGTCTTCCTCGGCGTGGTAGGCCTCGGCGAGGATGCGGTTCGCGGAATGAATCAGGCTACGCAGCGTCGACTTTTCCTTGACGATGCGCGCGTAGTGCTCGACGTTGGCGCTGCGCGGCACGCCGTCGGCGAGCGACGCAATATAGGCCGGACCGCCGACCTCGTCCAGCTCTCCCGACCGCGCGAGCTCTTCCTTGAGCGTGACGAAATCGATCGCGTCGTTACGCTCACTGAGCGCGACCATCTTGTCGAAAATGCGCCGGTGCGCGTCGCGGAAGAAGTCGCGCGAGTCGATCAGCTCCGCGGCGTGGTTGAAGGCCTCGTTGTGAATGAGGATCGCGCCGAGGACGGATTTTTCGGCTTCTAAGTTGTGGGGAAGCGTGCGTTCGGCTGCGCTGACGGTTGCAATTTCCGGGGACATGACTGGAGGAATTGAAGGATAACCGATCTCACTCGAAGGTGTCGAAGGTTTCGAAGGCGGTCCAAGGAAATTTGAGGAGATTATCAGGGGTCTCGAAGGTCCGAAGGTCGAAGGGGCGTCGCGCGTACAATCAACGCTATGAGGGCATACGACCGATGGCGTTCGCTCAACTCTCACGAGCAACGACTTACGTGGATGTCGGCGTTCGTGGTCGCTGCCGTTACGATACTTCTGCGCGTCGTCAGGGTGCAGCGATTGCTGCGCGCCGCATCACGCCCCATCCATGGCCGCGCTGCGACCGATCACGAAATTGACATGCGCGTCGGGGCCATCGATCGCGCTGGACGATATGTGCCCGGTGCGACGTGCCTGGCGAAATCGCTGGCGTTGACGTGGATGCTGCGAGGTCGCGGACGTTCCGCGAGCGTGCACATGGGGGTGGAGAATACGGCGCCGCTCGAAGCGCACGCCTGGGTGGAATGTGAGGGAGTCTCGTTGACGGATCCTAAAGGGGCTGCGGCGTTTATCAGCAGCCGGCAGCTCGAGACGGTAGACGGTAGACGGTAAACAGTCGGCAGTTGGCGGTTCTTGGCTGGAGTTAACCTTTCGCCTCGCGTCTACGACCATCGATCCTACCGTCTACCGTCTACCGTCTACCGCTTACCTTCCGCGACGACCTTGACCTTGATCTGCGCGGTCACGTCTCGGTGAATCTTCACCGGGACAGTGGTCTCGCCGATCGCCTTCAGCGGTTCGGACAGCGAGATCTTGCGCTTGTCGATCTCGAAGCCCTTGTCCTTGAGCGCCTGCGCGATGTCGGCCGATGTGACCGAGCCGTAGAGAGTGTTGTTCTCCCCCACGCGGCGGCCGATCTCGATCTCGAGCGCGCCCAGGCGCGCGGCGACCGCCTCGGCAGCGGACTTCTCTTCCATGTCGCGCGCTTCGGCGAGCTTCTTCTCCCGCTCGATCTGGCGCTTGTTGTTCTCGGTCACGGCCAGCGCGAGCTTGCGCGGCAGCAGGAAGTTGCGCGCGTAGCCCGGCGTGACCTTCACCACGTCGCCGCGGCGGCCGAGGTTGTCGACATGTTCTCTGAGGATTACTTCCATGTGCTTGTCCTGCACGCTGCCGACGGCCTCGCACGAAGTGCTGAAGCCGTGGGCTCGTGCTGCTAATCAGTGACGTACGGAATCAACGCCAGTTGCCGGGCGCGAGAGATGGCTGTCTGCAGCGCGCGCTGGTGCTTCGCGCACGTGCCGGAGATCCGCCGCGGCTGGATCTTGCCGCGCTCGGGAATGAACGGCGACAGCAGCCGCACGTCCTTGTAGTTGATGTAATCGATCTTGTCCGCGCAGAACTTACAGACACGGCGGCGGCGGAAGAATCCGCCGCGCGGGCGCTCCCCCTTGGCCTTGTCCTTGTCGTCCTTCTTGCCGCCGCGGCCGCGACCGCCCCCACGTTCTCCGCTCATCGCACACCCTCCGCGCTTTCGAGGCCCATGTCGTCCGAATCGTTGTCGTCACGGTCGCCGCGCCGCTCGCTGGGCAGCGGCTCCGGCGGCAGTCCGCGCGCCGTGCGGCGCCGCGCCTGCGTTTCCTTGCGCTCGGTGCGCAGCCGATCGGCGACGCGGATGTCCTCGTCCACCCGCACCGTCAGGTGGCGGATGATCGTGTCGGTGACGCGCAGCCGGCGATCGATTTCCTTCATCAGCTCGCCCGAGCCGGTGATCGTCTCGATCACGTAGGTGCCCTCGCGCGCGTGGCCGATCTCGTAGGCCAGCTTGCGGCGGCCCCAGTTCTCCGTCTTGTCGAGGGTGCCGTTGAAACGCTGCACGATCTGCTCGACCTGCGTGTGCAGATCGGCAACCGCCTGCTCGCTCGCGTCGGGCGACACGATGTACACGAGCTCGTACTGTCGGTTCTGACTCATGGCTCTCCTTCTGGACTAAGCGGGAACATACGAATCTGGAAATTTGGAAATCTGGAAATCTGGTAATCGAGCATGCACGCGCTATCGCGCGTGCTTTGAAGGCGCGGCGGTAGCCGCGCATGCAACATTTCCAAATTTCCCAATTTCCCGATTTCCAAATCCCCTTGTTCCAAGGAGACAGGTTGGCGGCGCCTCGCGCCCCTAGTTGTCTTCGCTTTCTGTCTGTTTTCCGTCTTCCGTCTTTTCGTCTTCCGTCTTTTCGTCTTCCGTCTTCCGATTGAAGCGGTTCATCGCGACTTCGATGCCCTCCGCGATGAAGGCCTCACCTGCGTCCGCCGCGCGAACGATCGCGTCCTCGATGATCGATCGTTCATCCGCATCGAACTTCGCGAGCACGTGGTCGGCCAAGTCCCGCCGCGCGTCGCCGCGCCCCACGCCGATCCGCAGCCTGGGAAACGCGTCCGTGCCGAGCGACCCGATGATCGACTTCAGCCCGTTGTGCCCGCCGGCCGATCCGGAAGGCCTGACTCTTATCCGCCCCGTCTCGAGCTGGACCTCGTCGACGATGACGAGCATGTCCGCGATCTCGATCTTGTAGAACTGCAGCAGCGGCACGACCGCCGCGCCGCTCAGGTTCATGAAGGTGAGCGGCTTCGCGACAACCGTCCCGCCCATCCTCCAGTTCGCAATCAACGCTTCGGCACCGCGCGGCGCCGCCGCCCATTCCAGCCCGTGCCGCTTTGCCAGCAGATCCACCGCGTCGAACCCGACGTTGTGGCGCGTCCCCTGGTACCTGGGACCCGGATTCCCAAGTCCAACAACCAGCTTCATTGCAGACGCGCAACCTAAAGGTTGCGCCAACTGGTTGCCAATCGACAATTGCCAATCGGCAATCCGTCAATCGGCAATCGCCAGTCTGCAGTCGCCAATTATTTCTTCTCTTTCTTCTCGGGGGCCGCCTCTTCCTCTTCCTTCTTGCCCTTCTTGATCACTTCGGGCTCCGCCGCCGCCGCAGGCGCCGCACCGACCACGGCCGCCTCCGCCGCCGGGGCCTCCTCGACCTTCAGCGTGACGACATGGACGACCATCATGTCGGCTTCGCTCACCGGCGACCACCTGTCGCTCTTCGGGAGGTCGCGCACGCGCACGCCCTGGTGGAGCATCAGCTCGCTGATGTCCATGTCGATGTGCTCCGGAATGTCCGCCGGCAGACACTCGACTTCGATCTCGCGGTTCACGAAGTCGACGATGCCACCCTGCTGCTTCACGCCCTTCGGCTCACCCTTGAGGATGATCGGAACGGTGACGGTCAGCTTCTTGTCCATCGCGACTGCGTAGAAGTCGGCATGGAGCAGCTTGTGGTCGATCGGATCGAGCTGGTACTCCTTGACGAGCACCTTGCCGCCCGTCGCGAGCCCCGCCCCTTCCAGCCCGATCAGCGTGTTCACGCCCGACTCGGAGTGGAGGATGCGCAGCAGCACCTTCGGATCGACGGCGATCTCGGTCGCCTTGCTCTTTTCCGTGCCGTAGACGACCGCGGGAATGCGGCCCGACGCGCGCAGCCGGCGCGCCTCGTTCTTGCCGCGGCCTGCTCTCTTCTCTGCTTGTAATGTGGCTTCCATAAACTTTGCTACCTGACGCTAACTCCCAAGTGCCAATTCCCAACTCCCAAACCGCATGCCTTGGGAATTGGGGCGTTGGCAGTTGGGACTTTTCACCTACACGAACAGCGAAGAGACCGACGTCTCCTCGTGAATACTCCGAATCGCCTGACCCAGCAGGCGCGCGACCGAGAGCTGCTTAATCTTCTTGCAGCACTTCGCCCGCTCGGTCGACAGCGGGATCGTGTTCGTGATGATCACCTGGTCGATCGGCGCCGCTTCGAGGCGCTCGATCGCCGGCCCCGACAGCACGCCGTGCACGGCGCACGCGAACACGCGCTCGGCGCCGCTCGCCTTCAGCGCGCTCGCCGCCTTCACGATAGTCCCGGCCGTGTCGATGATGTCGTCCTGCAGAATACACGTGCGGCCTGAGACGTCGCCAATGACGTTCATCACTTCCGCGGTGCCGTCTTCCGAACGGCGCTTGTCGATGATCGCCAGTTCCGCGTCGAGCCGCTTCGCATACGCGCGCGCGCGCTCGGCGCCGCCGGCGTCCGGCGACACGATCGTCAGGTTCGGACTGTCGAGCCGCGACAGGTACTCGATGATCACCGGCGCGGCGAACAGGTGGTCGACCGGAATGTCAAAGAACCCCTGAATCTGCGCCTTGTGCAAATCCATCGTCAGAACCCGGTTCGCGCCCGCGGCGCTCAGCAGGTTCGCGACGAGCTTGGCGGAGATCGGCACGCGCGGCTTGTCCTTGCGGTCCTGCCGGGCGTAGCCGTAATACGGGATCACCGCCGTGATGCGCGACGCCGACGAGCGGCGGAACGCATCGATCATGACGCACATCTCCACGAGATGGCGATCCACGTCCGCGCACGTCGGCTGCACGACGAATACGTCCGTGCCGCGGATGTTCTCGTCGATCTGGAACGAGACTTCCGTGTCGGGAAACCGCTGCAGGCGTGCGTGACCCACCGGGACGCCGAGGAACTCGGCAATCTCCTCGGTCAGGGCGCGATGCGCGCTCCCCGAAAAGATCTTGAGCTGGCCGCTGGCCATCGTTGCCGGTAGCGCTCCCGTGGTAATCACACAGACACCCTTGGATGCATGGTTGGGGCGGGAGGATTCGAACCTCCGAATACGGGATCCAAAGTCCCGCGCCTTACCGCTTGGCCACGCCCCAGCAGGGCCCGACAGGCCATCCGCAAAAGGTTAAGTCTAACGGATCTTAGGACTTTCTGGCAACCGTTCGACGCCGCTCACGGTTGCCCTGAGGCCCTCGAAGGGCAACAGCGCGGCCGCGGCGCTCGTGTTCCGAGCGGGTCAGGGTCCTGGTGACGAGAGCCTTGGCGCCGTTTCGGGATAGAGGTTTTACGGCCTTTTCCGCGGCGGAGCGGCTCCGAAACAGCCCAAAAATGGCCGAGCCGCTGCCGGACATAGCGGCCGCCATAGCCCCCGCTTCACGCAGCATGGTCTTGAGCGAGCCGATTTCCTGGTGCCGGCGCATAACCGGCGGTTCGAGGTCGTTGATCATCTGCGCCGCGCGGCTCGGCCAGGGCACTGGCAGCTGCTGGAACTCGCGGTTCTCACGCAGCCCCGCCTCACGGTCCTGGTCGTACCAGGAATACGCCTCCGCAGTCGACACACCGAACGGGGGGCGGACGATGACGACGAAGTGTGGAGGGAGATCGACGAGCGGGTAGATCTCTTCGCCGCGGCCGAGGCCGAGCGCGGTGCCGCCGGAAAGAAAGAACGGGACGTCGGCGCCGATCGTCGCGCCGACTTCGCGCAGCAGCGTGATCGGTGCGCCGCCCCACAGGCGCCCGAGCGCCACGAGCGCCGCCGCGGCATCCGAGCTTCCGCCGCCAAGTCCGGCTTCGATCGGAATCTTCTTGTCGATCGCGATCGTGGTGTCGCGGATTTCTCCAGCGCGTCCGAGCGCCGTCCACAGCGCCGCCGCGGCTTTCCATACGAGGTTGCTCGCATCGAGCGGGACCGCCGGCGACTTGCACTTCAGCGTGAACGGCCCTGGCTGATCGCTGCACACGAGCGTGTCGTGCAGCTCGATGGTCTGAAAGACCGTGCGCAGCTCGTGGTAGCCGTCGGCGCGGACGCCGAGGACGCGGAGATCGAGGTTGACCTTCGCGTGCGCGCGGACGGTGAGTTTGATCCTCTTGGGCAACGGACTTGTCGGAGTTACCGGATTTTACACGGAAGAACGAAGAAACGGAGACGAACGCCGGTTGCTTGTCACGATCTCACGCAGAGGGCGCCGACAAGCGGAGCGCGCCGAGCACGCGCGCTCACGCGCGTGGAGAAGACCATTGAAGAAGCGGCTGCCAAGCGTCCATCCGCTGGGCCCGGCCTGCGGCCGGGCCGACAGGCGGGGGTCCCACATCGTGAATGCAAGCGGCGCAACCGAAGAACTGCTTGCCTTCACGCGTGCGCAGCCCCGCCAGCCGCGCGCAGCGCGGCACAGCGGATGGACTTCTCGGCGGACTCTGCTTGGAACGTCTTCTCCACGCCACAGCGCGCGGGTCACTACCCGCCAAGCGGTCCGGCGCGGCGTAATTCGTCGAGCGTGAGCGGAACCGGGTGGTCCGGCAAATCGACTTCGAAAGTCTTCGGATCGAGCGTGGTGTTGATGTCCACGTCTGACAGGCGCAGCGTGATGTCAGCGGTGGTGCGGCCTTGCAGCGTGGAGCGGAGGCGGATCGTAGAGGGGCGGCCGTTCGCGTAATCGGAATACAGAACCGACACGACGCCGTGTTCGGCGGCAGCGACTTCCCATATGCCGTCACGCGGACGCAGATACGTGGTGCCGTCTGCGGACGATGCCGCCACCCAGCCGTTCGAGAACGCGTGGCCTTCGGTCGGCGACACAGCGAAGCCGCAGCCGGAGAGGACGGTGCGGAGCGCCTCGGGACCGAGCGGGACGCCGGCGAGCGCCTCGACGATCTGGTCGGGCGGCGCATCGCGCAGGACGCGATCGTCGCGCGAGAGGACGAGCGTGCCCTTGCCGCGATCCGCGACGAGCACGAACACGGGCTTGCCGAACGGCGGGATCCCCTCGAGCCGCGCGCGATCCGGTGCGGCAAAGCCGGCATCGATCCGGCCACGCAGCTTCGTGCGACCCGCCTTGCCGGACATATTCATCGATGCGGTGATGGTCCTGACGCCGCGACACGATTCGGTCGCCTGTGCATACGCCGACCGAAATTCCGCGTACGGACTGCCGGTGCCGACGGGAAGAGCCGGGGACTTTGGAGCGCAGGAGGCGACGAGAAAAAGAAACGGGTAAACGGTAGACAGTAAACGGTAAACAGTAGACGGTAGACGGTAGACGGTAAGCGGTAGACGGTAAACGGCAGGCGGTAGAGTTCTTCTCACGCTCTTCAACTGTTTACCGTCTACTGTCTACCGATTACCGTCTACGGACTACTTCCTCTTGATCGCGTCAATCTTCTTCTGGATCTTTGCCTTGTCGATCCCTTCGCCGTCGCCGCCGAGCGCGCGCTGCCAGGCGTCCACGGCATCCGAGCGGCGGTTCTGCTTCAGCCGCAGATCGCCGAGGTGCTCGAGGATCACCGAATCCTTCGGCCGGCGCACCGCGGCGTCCGAGAGCTGCGGATCCGCGAGATCGAGCTTGCCCTGCTGGTAGTACGCCCACCCGAGACTGTCCTTATAGGACGGATTGTCGGGTTCGACTTTCAACGCCCGCTGGATCAGCGTGACCGCTTCGTCGAGCGACGTGCCGTGCTCAGCCATCATGTACCCGAGATAATTCAGCGCCTTCGCGTCGAGCGGATCCTTCGCGATGAGGTCGCGGAACACCTTCTGCGCGTCCGCCTGCTTCCCGGCGCGATCGAGCGCGGCGCCGTACTGAAACAGCACCATCGTGTTATCGGGCGCGCTCGTGGCCGCTTCCTTGTATAACGCGAGCGCCTCGTCGCGGCGTCCCTTGGCGTCGAGCATCTGCGCGAGCAGGAACTTGGTGCGAATGTCTTCGGGATGCGCCGTCTGCAGGGCGCGCGCGGTGGCTTCCGCCCCCTCCATGTCGCCGGAGTCGCGCTGCGCTTGTGCGAACATGGCCGAGATGCGGACGTCGTTCGGCGTCATCTTCAGCGCATCGCGCAGCACATCCTTCGCTTCCGAGGGACGTCCGGCATTGAGCAGCGCCGCGCCACGCCTGGCGGCGATTTCGGTGTTGCGCTGATTGAGTTTCTGCACCGCGGCCCATGCGTCCGCCGCCTCGACCCACTTGCGCTCGCGGTCGTACAGCTCCGCCAGCTGCACGCGGCCGCGGAAGAATTGCGGCTGATCAGTAAGGAGGTTCCTCAGCGTTTCGATCGCCGCGTCCGGCGCACCGGCGGATTCCTGCGCCTCCGCAAGGAGCACCGCACCCTCCGAATACTGCGGCTGCTCGTTGACGATGCGGCGGAGGAGAGGGACGGCGTCCGCGGGACGCTCGCGATCGAGATAGAGACGCGCGAGCGCGAGATCGATCGAGACGTCCCCCGTGCCGTCGGCGCGCGCGATCTCGAGCGCGCGCATCGCCCGCCTCCCGTAGGCCGACACGTCGTCGCCCGGTTTCAGCGCCTGCTTCTGCTCCGCGGATGCGGCGAGCACCGAGCCGAGGATGCGGTTGGCTTCCAGGCTCTTTGGATCGACCTTGAGCGCGTCTTCCGCCGCGTCGACGGCTTCACGCGCCTTGTCGGCACGCGCGTAGAGCGCCGCGAGCTCAGCGCGCGGTTCGGCGCTGGTGGGATCCAGCTCGATGGCTTTCTTCAGCGCGTCGACCGCCGCGTCGATCTTCCCTTCACCCTCGAGGTATCTGCCGAGCAGGAAATAGTAGGCAGGCAGTCCCTGGTCCTTTGGTCCGTGGTCCTGGGCCCCTGGGGCGATGGAAAGAGCGACACAAAGCGCGGCGGATAGAAGGTTCGACATGTAAACCGATGACTATAATAGCGCGTGAGGAACTGATTCATGGTCGATCCGGAGCTGCTCGAGATTCTGGCGTGCCCCAACTGCAAGACGAAGGTCGATCTCGTCAAGGGAGGCACGGCGCTGAAATGCCCGCAGTGCCGCCGTGTCTATCCCATCAAGGACGACATCCCCGTCATGCTGATTGACGAGGCGACCATCGAACCATAGGTTGAACATTCTCCTGCTGCGGCTGCGCCTGATCGGCGACGTGGTGTTCACCACGCCGCTGATCGCCGCGCTGCGGCGCGCGTATCCGGACGCGCGGATCGTGTACCTGGTCGAGCCGGCGGCGGCGCCGATCGTCAGCGGCAATCCGCACCTCGACGAGGTGATCGTCGCGCCGCGGCGCCGCGGCGCGAGGCGGCTCGTCGACGACCTGTCGCTGGCGCGGCGGCTGAGGCGCGAGCGGTTCGATCTCGTGCTCGACCTGCACGGCGGCCCGCGCAGCGCCTGGCTGGCGTGGGCGACCGGCGCCAAGGAACGGATCGGGTATGACATCAAGGGTCGCCGGTGGATGTACACGCGCGTCGCGCGGCGGGCGCGCGACCTTCGGCCGCGGCACTCGGTGCAGAACCAGTGGGATCTGCTCGATGCGATCCCTGGATGGGCGGGGGGACTGCCGGATCGGACGCGCGATCGCATCGAGATCGGGCTGAACGCCGATGCGGACGCGCGGATGCGCGATCGGCTCCGGCGAGCGGGGGTCAACGACGAGGACCAGCTCGTGGTGCTCCACGTCAGCGCCGGCAACCCGTTCCGCCGCTGGCCGGAAGAGTTTTTCGCGGAAACCGCCGCGGCGCTGGCGCAGGCCGGATCGCGCCGCCGCGTCGTGTTCAGCTCGGGCCCATCGGACCGCGAGGCAGCCTCGCGCATCGCGTCGGACGCACGCGCGCGACTCGGAGGGAGCGCGCACCGTATCATCGACCTCGGAGAATTCGACCTGCAGGAGCTCAGAGCCCTCATCGGACGCAGCCGCCTCTTCGTAGGGGGCGATACGGGACCGCTGCACGTCGCGGCGGCCACGGACACGCCGGTCGTGGGCATTTACGGTCCGACGCTGGCGGTACGCTCGGAACCGTGGCGCCCTCCGACGATCCCGACACTTGCGGTCGAACCCGATGACCTGCCCTGCCGACCCTGCGATCAGCGCGAGTGCGCCCCGGGCGATTTCCGCTGCCTCACGCAACTGATGCCCGCGTCGGTCATTGCAGCCGCGGAACAGGCGCTGCAGCTTCCGCCTGAAGGCGGAAGCCACTCTGAAGAGGTCTCCAAGTGAGGACCGAAGCGGCCCAGGCTGCCTGGTCGAACGGCTGGCTCGACGCGATGCCCGCGCTCCCCACGGCGCCGCTCGAGCGCGCCGCATGCCTCGCGCTGCTGGCGTTCGCCGCGGCGCTCCAGGTGTCGATCGCCGCTGCCGACATCCTCCTCACGATCGCTGTCCTCCTGTGGATCGGGCTGCTCGCGAAAAATCGCGAGCGCGTCGAAGTGCCGAGGATGTTCTGGCCGCTGGCCGCGTATGCGGTCGCGACGCTCGTCGCCTCGGTCTTCTCGGTCGATCCCCACGTCAGCCTCGTGGACTCGAAACAGCTGGTGCTGCTCGTCATCATCCCGCTCGCGTATCGCTTGTTCAGAGGCACGCGCGCGCGGCTGGCCGTGGACGTGATCATCACGGTCGGCGCGCTGAGCGCCACGTGGGGCATCGTCCAGTACCTGATCCTCAACTACGACCACCTCGGGCGGCGGCCGCAGGGGACGCTCGGCCTGTACATGACGTACTCCGGGCTGCTGATGCTCGTGACGTGCGCCGCGGTATCTCGCGTGATGTTCGGCGCGCACCATCGGGCGTGGGCAGCGCTGGTACTGCCGGCGCTGCTGCTGGCGCTCGGCTTCACGTTCACGCGCAGCGCGTGGGTCGGCGCGTGCGTGGGGATCGGCATCCTGTTCCTGATGCGCGATTTCAGGTTGCTGGGACTGCTGCCCATCGCGCTCGGCGCGTTCCTGATCGTCGCGCCCTCGAACCTGACGACGAGGCTCTACTCGACGTTCAGTTTGAAAGATCCGTCCAACGTGGATCGCGTCGCGATGATGAAGTCCGGCTGGCGCATCATCGAGGACGATCCGCTGACTGGCGTCGGGCCGAATATGATCATCCAGGTCTACCCGCACTATCGCGACAAGACTGCGGTCAACCAGCTCAATCCGCACCTGCACAACGTACCGCTGCAGATCGCCGCGGAGCGCGGGATTCCCGCGCTGCTCGTCTGGCTCTGGTTCATCGTCACGCTGGCGCGCGATTTTTTCAAACGCCGCACGTCGGCGTTCCCGTCGCTGTCGAACGCGGGGCTCGCCGCGATCGGTGCGATGCTCGCGGCAGGGCTGTTCGAATACAACTTCGGCGACTCGGAGTTCCTGATGCTGTTCCTCGTTCTCGTCACTCTTCCTTATGCAGCCGAGCGCTATTCAAACTGACCTTCGCGCGCTTCTCGAACGCGGGACCGGCCGCTCAGTGCTCGTCGTCGGCGACCTGATGCTCGATCATTTCGTGATCGGCCGCGTCGATCGCATATCGCCCGAAGCACCGGTGCCTGTCGTCCAGTTCGACCACGAAAGCTATCGGCTGGGCGGCGCCGCGAACGTCGCGAACAACGTCGCCGCGCTCGGCGGCCGCGTCGAGATCGCCGGCATCGTCGGCAACGATCCGGAAGGCTCGCGGCTGATCGGCGACCTGCGGGCGGAGGGAATCGGCATCGGCGGCGTGGTCGCGGACAAGGGCCGCTGCACGACGCGCAAGCTTCGGGTGGTGACGACGAGAAACCAGCAGGTGGCGCGGATCGACTACGAGTGCGACAGCGCCGCGGAGGGAGAGATCGAATCAGCGCTGATCAAGAAGATCCGCGAAGCCGCGGAGCACGCCGACGTCGTCCTCATCTCGGACTACCAGAAGGGGTCGATCACGAAGGGGACGGCGCAGGCGGCGATCGAAGCGGCGGCGGCGAAAGGCGTTCCGTCGCTCGTGGACCCGAAGGTTCCGCACATCGATTACTACGCCGGCGCGTCGCTCATCACGCCGAACCATCACGAGGCGGAAGCCGTCACGCTGCAACGCATCCGCACGTCGGAGGAGGCGCGGTCCGCCGCGCAGCGCTTCCGCGACCGCGCGCAATGCCGCGGCGTGCTCATTACCCGCGGCGAACACGGCATGTGGCTGCTGGGGGACGGCGAGTTCGATCTGCCCGCCGAGGCTCGTGAAGTTTCGGACGTCACGGGCGCCGGGGATACGGTGATCGCCGCGATCGCGCTGGGACTTGCCGCCGGCGGCTCGCTGCGCGACGCCGCGCGTCTCGCCAACCGCGCCGCGGGCCTTGCCGTCGCGCGCTTCGGGCCCGTGGCGATTACGGCCGAAGAATTGGCGGCTGCACTGTAGAACCCTTCGAAAGGGGTGAGACGTTTACCACAAAGCCGCAGAGTCCCAGAGGACACGCAGAGATCATTCGCAGGTGTTTGTCTCTGTGCGCCCTCCGTTGCTCCGAGTCTCTGTGGTTATCGTGAAATCCACCGAGCAATCTTCTCAGCCCTTGTACGCCGAATCTCCACTGGCAAGTCGATTGGCTTCTCGCGATAGCGCGCGGCGGCGTCTTTCACCGACAGGCCCTCGATGAATGCGTCCGCGAGGCGGCAGGCGATTTCGGCGTCGTAGCCGCGCTTGTTGTCCCAGTAATGCGTGAACCACTCCTCGGCGGGTCTGAGGCGGCCTGTGCGACCGAAGATCACGCCCTCCACGAGCTGCTCGGTCGCGAAATGGCGGAGACCTTCTTCACCTAGCCGATCGTATAGTGCGATCGCATCATCGAGCAGGCCGCGGTCCTTGGCAGGCACCGCGAGGACACCCGAATTCCACATCGCGTCATCCTTCGCAAAGGCGAAGCTGCGCGAGGCACGCAGCGCGGACCACAGCTTCCGGTTGCCGCGGCGACGGCTCTCCGACAGCACGTACTCCTTCTTGTGCATGAACAGATCGCCGGCCAGCAGGCGATCGACGAAGGGGCCGAGTGGTTTTATCGCGAGCACGTCGGCGTCGAGCAGAACGGTCGCGGCGGGAGGCGTGCGGTTCAACCCGGACTCCAGAGTCGGAATCGCCGCGCGGGCGAGCTCCAGCTTCTGCCGCATCGAGAACGGACGCGGCCCCTTCCACGCCTGGAGGCGCGCAAAGTCGAGATACTCGATCTCGACGCGCGTGCCGAACCACACGTACGCTTCGGGCTTGTCGGTCGCCACGATGAGCTCGTACGGGTCCGGCGCATGCGCGACCACTGACAGCAGCAGCATCAGGGACTGTCGGTACACCCCGGGAGCGTCGCCGTACGCGAGGGTGATGTAACGGATCATCAGGGGTTCAAGGTGCGCAGCGATTCGTGATCAGGAGCAGCTCTGGGAGTGGCTGCCGCTTCAATACCTGGCGCAGCTTTACTTCAAATGTCGGACGGTGGTCGATGACGCAGGCGCCGGGGAGTTGCGGCGACAGTGAGGCATAGTCGTCGGCGGACAGCACGGCGTACACGCGCTTGTGTGATTTCATTGCGTCGATAAACGGCGCCGCGTCGAAGTATTGATCGACGTGGCGCCGCAGGTAGAACACCATGCTCGGCAGCGCGACCTGGTAGTGCGCAACCACGTCTTCAGGCACGAGGTGCTGCTGCAGCACATCGCTGAAACCAGGAACCGGTTTATAGCGTTCGAACTCCGGGAGCACGCGCACGACGAAGGTCCAGTTGACGGCGACGATCGCGGCGAGGAGCGTCATGGCGGCCGCGGACGTTCGGTGCGAGAGGCCGAGGAAGAGCGTGATGATGCCGCCGGCCACCCCGAGCGCGCCAACGATCAATGCGCCGTCGAGCGCGTAGATCCGTCCGGCGCTGTCGAAGAGCCACACGACAACCGCGCCGCCGGCGGCGAGCAGGAAGCCGGCGGCTGCGAGTGTTCGCGTGACCCAGGCGCGCCACTCCGGGCGCGAGAGTCCGCGCTGGATCGCGATGCCGCCAAGTGCGGCGACGGCGGGGACGATCGGGAAGATGTAGAGGTCCTGCTTCCCTGCCGAGAACGAAAAGAACACCACGATCGCGGCGATCCAGCACCACAGGAGCGTCTCGATCCGCGTCCGCTCCTTCCACGCAGCGGCTGCGGCAAACAGCAGCACCGACCACGGGAACGAGTCGGTGAGGACGACCGGCAGGTAGAACCACACCGCGCGCGGCTGACGCACGCCGACGCCCTGCGTGAAGCGCTCGACGTTCTCGTTGATCAGGAACGAGGAGATGTACGTCCATCCATGCTCGCGGTAGAGCGCCAGGTACCACGGGACAACGATCGCCGCGACGATGATGATGCCGAGCGGGATCATCAGGGTTGTGACGCGGCGCAGCTGCCGTGTGACGACGAGATAGAGGCCGAACGCGAGGGCAGGTAGCGCGATGGCGACGGGCCCCTTCGTCAGCGCGCCGAGACCGATCGACACGTACATCAGCGACAGATACAGCCGCCGGCGTTCGGGGTGACGCTCGGCGAGCGCGAAGAACGCCAGCGTCAGCGCCATGAACGCGCTGATCCACACGTCGATGAAAATACGACGCGCGAACATCACCAGGCGCGGCGCGGCCGCGAGACCAGCCGCGGCCCAGAGAGCGGCGGAACCCGCTGAATCCCTAATCCCTGATCGCTGATCCTGAATCCCTGATCCTGCGTCCCGAATCGCTGATCCTGAATCCGGAATCCCCAATCCGGAATCCGGAATCCGTTCTGAATCCCGAGTCGCGGTGCGTGCGAGGACGAAGGCGCAGCCGATGAGAACGAGCGCGCCGATCGCGATGCCGAAGCGCTGGACGGCCACGGAGACGCCGAACAGCTTGTAGAGGCCGGCGACGATCCAGTAGCTCAGGACGGGCTTGTTGAAGCGCGGAAGGTAATTGAAGGTCGGGTTGACGAAGTCGCGCGCCTCGAGCATCTCGCGCGGGGTCTCGACGTAGAACGCCTCGTTGGCGTCCCAGATCGCAGAGTTCCCGAGCGCGACGAAATAGACAGCCACGCCCAGTAAAAGGAGCAACAGGAGAAATCTTCCACCTTGAGGTGGAAGATCCCTAGTGGCGGAAATGGCGGCGCCCCGTAAAGACCATCGCCAGGCCGCGCTCGTCCGCGGCGGCGATCACTTCGGCATCCTTGACGGAGCCGCCTGGCTGCACGACCGCGGTCGCACCCGCGTCCGCGATCGCGTCGAGGCCGTCCCGGAACGGGAAGAAGGCATCCGAGGCGGCGACGCTCCCCTTCAATGATCCCGGCGCCGCCTTCATCACCGCGACCTTCACGGCATCCACGCGGCTCATCTGCCCGGCGCCAATCGCCAGGCTGCAGTCCGCGCCCGTGAAGACGATCGTGTTGGACTTCACATGCGCGCAGAGCCGCCACGCGAACCGCAGCGCCGTCCATTCCTCTGCGGTCGGCTGCCGCTTTGTGACGACTCGGATACCGATTCCAGTCGCGGACTTGTCCTCCGTAGCGGCGCTCGATTCATGCCGCGAAGGAGGACCCCAGGTATCGTGCGCCTCGATTACGCGATCCCTGTCCTGCGTCAGGATGCCTCCAAGAAAAGACCGCATTTCCTGACCGCCACCCGATCGCAGGATGTCGAAGTCCGTGGTCACGACGCGCATGTTCGTCTTCTTCGCCAGGATCTCACGGGCGGCATCTTCGATCGACGGCGCGATCACCGCTTCGATGAAAGTGGAGGTGATCGCCGCCGCCGTCTCAACATCGATGGGTCTATTGAGTCCGACGATGCCGCCGAAGGCGGACAGGGAATCGGCGTCGCGTGCACGGATGTACGCGTCCGCGATCGATGAACCCGTCGCCGTGCCACACGGGTTCGTGTGCTTGATCACAGTCGCGGCCGGCTCGGTGAACTCCAGCACGATGCGCAGTGCGGCATCCAGATCCAGCAGGTTCGTGTACGAGAGCCCTTTGCCCTGGTGAACGTCCCACGCGCCGAGCCCCTGTGGAAGCGGTCCCCAGAATGCCTGCTGGTGCGGGTTCTCACCGTAGCGCAGGGGTGTGACAGAGTGGCTTCCGCCTTTAGGCGAAAGATCCGCTTTAGGCGGAAGATCGGCGCGGGTGAAGTCTTGTCCGTTGCACGTGATGGTCTGCAGCGTGGCCGCGATGAGCGAATCGAACTCCGCCGTGTGCGCGAACGCCTTCTTCATCAGCTCGAATTTGAACTCCAGCGACGGTCCGCCGGGACGTGCCATCTGCTCGAGCACGCGCGGGTAATCCGCCGGATCAACGACTACCATGACGTCGCGGAAGTTCTTTCCGGCCGCGCGCAGCAGCGACGGCCCGCCGATGTCGATCTGCTCGACCAGGTCGTCGAAAGGCGTTTTGGGATTCTGTGCGGCCTTCGCGAACGGATAGAGATTCACGACCACCAGATCCACGAGCTCGACACCCTGCGATCGGATCGCGTCGAGATCGTCCGGCCGATGGCGGCGCGCGAGGATGCCGCCGTGGATTTTCGGATGCAGCGTCTTTACGCGGCCGTCCATCATTTCGGGAAAACCGGTGACATCCGACACGTTCATGACGGGCAGCCCCGCATCCGCAATCGCCTTCGCGGTGCCGCCGGTAGAGACGAGCTGGACCCCGCGCGCCGCGAGCCCGCGCGCGAAGTCGATCAATCCCGCTTTGTCCGAAACACTCAGAATTGCACGCATATTTGGCGTTTTTCTTGACACGTTCCCGCAGGGACAGCTAGTATTCTCTCGGCGCTGGCGGGCCAGCGTCGTAAGCCGAGGCCGCGCTCTCGCGGTCTTTTTTTATGTTTACGTCCCATTGCAAGGCAGGACAAGTACGATGCGTATCACAGGCAAGGTCAAGTGGTTCAACAACGCCAAGGGTTACGGGTTCATTGAGCGCGACGGCGGCAGCGACGTCTTCGTGCACTTCTCGGCGGTCCAGGGGAACGGATTCCGGACGCTCGAAGAAGGACAGGCCGTCGAGTTCGAAATCGTCGACGGTCCGAAGGGCCCGCAGGCCGGCAACGTCACCAAACCCGCCTAGTCAACGGCTCGAGACCGGAGGGGCCGCGTGCCTCTCCGGTTTCGTTTTCTAGCCTTCGTCCCCTTCCCCTTTCATTCCCCTCACCGTCAGGTTCACTTTTCCCTCGACCACCGCGACGCGGAACGCGACCTGCTCGGATCCGTCGGAGCGCAGCTTCGTCACCTGGTCCTTGACCAGCGCCGCAAACCGGTGGAACGGCACCACGTCGTCGCCCGCCTCACGCCGCGCGTCCATCAGCGAGTCGTAGAGCGTGTGGAGCTTGTCCATCTCGCGCATCGGATCCCGAAAGTTCGCGACGTGCACGACCTTGGCGTCCGGCGCCTTCGGCTTGCGCACTTCCTTCGGCGGCGGCGCGGCGAACGGGCCGGCGCGCCCTTCTTCGCGCGACCTGAGCCCGCGGTCCCAGAGATCGGTGAATGTCTGGAACCGCCGCTGCAGCGTGTCGAACTGAAACCGATCCATCGCGGCCTGGATGTAGCCGCGGTCCCACTTCTTCACCAGCGCGGTCACGCGCTTGCGGGTTTCCCAGGGGGGCCGCGCCAGCCGCCCCGAGAAGAACATGTTGTATTCCACCTCGAGCTGTTTCAGCCCCGCAGCGAGCGCCTGTAAGTCCTTCTGGATTTCTGTGAGCTCGGCCATGGTTCACTGCCACGGCCCACGGTGCCAATCACGAAGACCACGAAGAGACGAAAGCCCACGAAGAGTCTTTGGGATCTTTGTGAGCTTCGTGATCTTTGTGAGAGAAGCGTGGATCGTCATTTGATCAGAAACCAGAATAGCGGCAACCACAACTCGCGCGCGTACGGCACCGGTCGATCGTCGATGAGCACGTCGGTCGCGTCGAAGCGGCCGACGATGCCGAAAAGATCCCGGAGGCGCTCGGCATCTTTAGGAAAAAACCGAGCACGATGGCGTTGCCGCGTGCCTTCGCCGATCGTGCGGTACTCCTCCGATGCGCGCGCCATCTCGATCGCGCGCTCGTAGTCGGCGCCGTCAAACACCGGAAATTCCAGCGTGACGGAGAACGGCAGCTTCGGCGTGCCGAACAGCGCTTCGCTCAGCTCCGGGTTGAGCGCCGCGAGCTCCTCCTCGCTGGGCTGCTCGGGCAGATCAACGTACGGCCAGAAGCGCTCGATCGGACGGTAATCCGGGACCGGCACGCGCGGCGGCTCGTTGGGATCGGAGGCCATGACGGAAGAAAAGAATGGTAGCACGCCTATGGAGACTCGCTTCGCTCGCCGTCGGGCAGAGGATGATCGCGCTCGCGTCGCTCGCCTGTCGGGCAGGGGACGATCGCGCTCGCGTCGCTCGCCTGTCGGGCAGAGGACGGTCGCGCTCGCTTCGCTCGCCTGTCGGGCAGGGAACGATCGCGCTCGCGTCGCTCGCCTGTCGGGCACAGGAAGATCGCGCTCGCGTCGCTCGCCGGTCGGGCAGAGGACGGTCGCGCTCGCTTCGCTCGCCGGTCGGGCAGAGGCAGATCGCGCTCGCGTCGCTCGCCGGTCGGGCAGAGGACGGTCGCGCTCGCTTCGCTCGCCGTCGGGCACAGGATGATCGTGCTCGCTTCGCTCGCCGGTCGGGCAGAGGACGGTCGCGCTCGCGTCGCTCGCCGGTGGGCAGAGGACGGTCGCGCTCGCGTCGCTCGCCGGTGGGCAGAGGACGGTCGCGCTCGCTTCGCTCGCCGGTCGGGCAGAGGACGGTCGCG
>DASPXV010000035.1:0-26703 GCA_035637115.1 Vicinamibacterales bacterium | reverse complement strand
ATCCGTGCCCGGAAGACGAGGCGTGGACCATTACGGCGATCGCCGCACAGGTGCTGGACGCCGAGTGCCTGTATCGCGCGCCCGGCAAGAAGACGAACCTCTTTCTGCTGTTGTTCAACATCAGAAAGTCGGCATGATCCTCCTCGTCGGTCTCTATCGCGACCCGAGCGCCGAGCGCATGCGGGAATTCCTCGAGTGCATCGCGCGCAACGCGGCGAACCGCGCGATCGCGGAGATCCACGTGTTCCTGGAGGGGGACATCGCGCGGGAAGCGGTGACGACTGAATTCCCGCAGCTCGCGTCGCCGAAGGTGCGACCGATTCCCATCGGCCGGCGGCAGACGTACCAGGACCTCTTCGCGTACGCCAATCGCGAGCTCGCCGGGCGGCGCGTAATCGTCGCGAACGCCGACATCTTTTTCGATCACACGCTGTCACGGCTGGACGAATACGACATCGCGGGTAGCCTGCTGTGCCTCTCCCGCTGCGACATTCACGGCGATGGCTCATGGGCACTGTTCGACTACGAGAGCAGCCAGGACGCGTGGATCTTCGAGGCGCCGATCCGCCAGTTCGCGTGCAGCTTCCATCTCGGCGTGCTCGGGTGTGACAACCGGCTGGCGTGGGAAGCTGGCGAGGCCGGACTCGTCGTCTCGAATCCGAGTCGATCGATTCGCGCCTACCACCTGCACCTCACCGGCATCCGGAGGTACACGACCGAGCAGCGCCTCTATGGACCGGTGCGCGGTGTGCCGCCCATTACCCTGGACGCAGCGCCGCTTGCCCAAAGGACGGTCGAGGGACGACCCCGCACGCTCGAAGCACCGTGCGCCGCGGTGACCTTTCACGAAACGATGGGCTACACCGTCGAACGGCTGGAACTTGGCGTGTCGTCGCATAACAACGATCTCCGCCCGTTCACCGCAATCCCTCCGCCGCTCACGGAACGACAGTTCACACAAGTGGTGTCCTGCGCTGTGTCTCCCGTGGAGGTGGAATTCCTCTCGGCCGGACGCCTCTACATCCTGGCAGGCACTGACTGGCATGGCTACTTTTCCGTCACGTCCTGGCTTGGCGACGTTGCCGAGCCGGAACCATTGCCGCTCGTTGAAACATCGCATCGTCCTGCCTTCGAAATCTGGTCTCTGATCGGTGAACGCGCCGATCGATTCGTCGCGCCCACTCAAGTGATGCTGGTTTCCGACCACCTGGAGCGCCGATGCACGCGCTGACCTCTCTTTCTCCCGCCGCCCACCAGCTTGAAGCGCAGCGTACCGCCGTCGCTTCGTGGAGAGCGGCGGGCCTCGACGTGCGGTCCTTCAACCATCCGTCCGAGATCGCAACGCTGGAGCCGGTCTATGACGTCGAGTTGATTCCGGTCGAATGCACGACACACGAACGATTCGGCCGGCACTGCATCCGGATCGAAACGCTGCTCCAGTGGGCGGCGACGTGCGACGAACCGGTACTGATCGTCAATTCCGACATAGAGCTTCGCCTGGCCGCATGGGAACTGCAGCGCATTCGGTGGTTATCGTCGGGCGGACTGTGTTCGTTCGTGCGCTACAACTGGGACGGCGATCGCGATCGCGCCGTACGCGAACCGTTCGGATTTGACGCGTTCCTGTTTGCGGGGGACGACGCGCACCTCTTTCCACCGTCGTTTCTGAGCATGGGGCAGCCATTCTGGGACTACTGGCTGCCCCACGTGTTCGCGTCTTCCGGGCGACCCATGACGCGCGTCGAGTTTCCCACCGCATTCCACAAGGCACATCCGCGGTCATGGTCGTGGGACGCGTGGCATACCTGCGCACGTGAGTTCGCGCGCGTCACGCACACGCTCGGGTCCGACGACAGTCGCGACGCGTGTCTCGCGATGGCCAGCCGCGTGCGCGCGAGTTTCGATCACCTGCAGCGCTCGATCCCGTCCGTCCCGCGAGCTATACGTGAGTGGGTGGGGAGCACGTTTCGTGACTCCACGCCGAAGACGTTCCTTGAATTCGGCGCGCATTGCGGAACCGACACGCAGTGGCTGGCGCGGATTCCCGGCGTCACCCTCCATGCATTCGAACCGGATCCGCGCAACGATCCCGGGGCGCTGTCGAACGTGACCCTCCATCGCGCAGCCGTTAGCAGCGCGGACGGCCGCGCGCAATTCATCCTGAGCGATCGCGGGTGGGGACAGCCCTGGACGCATTCGTCGTCGCTGAAGCGTCCGAAACACCACCTCCGACGGTATCCCGTCAGCTTCGGCGCCGCGATTGAAGTGCAGACCGTCACGCTCGATACCTTCGCGCGCGAAGCCGGACTCACGGCAGTGGACTTCATCTGGGCCAACGTCCAGGGCGCCGAAGGTGACCTCGCCCGCGGCGGCGTCGAGGCGCTTCGACGCACGCGCTACCTGTTTAGCGAGTATTCGAACGACGAAATGTACGAAGGGCAGGCGACCCTTCGCGAGCTGCTGGCCTGTCTGCCGGAGTTTCGCGTCCTCGAGTTATGGCCCGAGCACGTCCTGCTCGAGAACACGTCCTTTGCAAAGAGGTGAATTGTGCAGCGCGTTCTGCTCGGAATCCACGTCTACGAAGATCCGGGCCGGCTGCTGGCGACGCTCGCAAGCGTTCGCGAGCACACGCCCTCGTCGGTCGCGGTGCTGCTGCTGCCCGACGGCGCCGACGACGCGACGCGAGCGGCGCTCGCGCGGGTGGACCTTCCACAATCATCCAGCGAGAAGCCGCGGGGAGCGGCAGCCGCGTTCAATCGTCTTGCCGCGGTCGACGACGCCGACGTCGTCATTCTCCTCGAGAGCGGGTGCCTCGTCGGTCCTCAATGGCTCGAGCGCATCCTTTATGCCCTCGAACACCCGGCAAACGGGCTGGCCGGTCCCAGTACGAACATCTGCTGGAACGAACAAGGAGCCTTTTCCGACGCGGGGCACAGCACGGCCGACGTCGCCCGGACCTCGAAGGACGCGTTGGACCGCTTCGCCGGCGACGTGCGGACGCTGGAACCGCTCCATAGCCTCGCGGATTTCTGTTACGCCGTACGGCGTGACGTGATCCGCGCGGTCGGCCCGGCGGATGAAGACTACGGGCTGGGCCCGTGCTGGGAAATGGACTTCAATGTCCGTGCCTCGCGTGCAGGGTTCCGCGGTGTCTGGGTATGCGCCGCGTATGTCCATCGAACGGTTGTGCCCGCGCGGCGCCGCATCGCGGAGGCGCAGCGGTTCGAGGCGTCGCGCCAGCGTTACCAGGATAAGTTCTGTGGCGCGCGGCTGCGCCATGAGAAGGCGGACTATCGAACGCATTGTCGCGGCGATGCGTGCGCGAACTTCGCGCCCCCTTCCCTGATCGCTATCCGCAACGGCCCATCGCCGTTCCTGCCGGCCACGGCAGGGCCGCGCACTCCGCTCGTCACCTGCATCATGCCGACCTTCAACCGGCGCAGCTTCGTGCCAGGCGCGATAGCGTGCTTCCTCGGGCAGGACTACCCGAATCTGGAACTGATTATCGTGGACGACGGCACAGATCCGGTCAGCGACATCGTCCCCAACGATCCGCGGGTGATCTACACACGTGCGCCACGACGCCTTTCGGTCGGTGCCAAACGCAATGTTGCGTGCGAACGCGCGCGCGGCGAATTCATCGTGCATTGGGACGATGACGACTGGTACCCGTCTTCGCGCGTGTCGCGGCAGGTGCGCGCGCTCGTCGACCGCAGTGTCGACGTCTGCGGCAGCAGCGAGGTGTACTTCTACGACCGCGGGCGCGATCGTGCGTTCCTGTATCGCTATACCGGCGGCGGCCTGCCCTGGGTCGCGGGGACGACGCTCGCGTACAGGCGCGAGACGTGGCGGCGGCGGCCGTTCGCGGATGTGCAGGTTGGCGAGGACGCGCAGTTCGTGTGGGCGGCGGCGGACCGCGTCGCCGACCTGCGAGACGCGACGCTCTGCATCGCAGCCGTACACGGATCGAACGTAAGCCCCAAGGACACGGCTGGCGCCTATTGGTCGCCCGTCCCGGTGGAAATCGTGCAGCGAATCATCTCGGCCGGGGCGCCTGCGGCGGCGGTGCCCCTCCAACCGCTCGTCTCCTGCATCATGCCCACCTACAACCGCCGGGCGTTCATCGGGCTCGCGCTGTCATGCTTCCGCGACCAGACCTATCCAAACCGCGAGCTGATCGTCATCGATGACGGAACGGATCCAATCGCGGATCTCGTACGTGAGTGTCCGTCTGTACGGTACTTCCGCATTCCCTCGCGCCTTCCGATCGGCGCCAAGAGAAACCGCGCATGCGCCGAGGCGCGCGGTGAATTGATCGCGCATTGGGATGACGACGACTGGTATGGCGAGGATCGGCTGGAGCGCCAGGCCGCGCCCATTCTCGCCGGGCAGGCTGACATCACGGGACTCGAGAACCGATTCGTCCTGCAGGTGTCGGATCGGCGCTTCTGGACGGTCGATCCACGGCTGCATCGCTCGATGTTCGTCGGCGACGTGCATGGCGGCACGCTCGCGTTCCGTCGCGCAATCTGGACTGGCGGCATCCGATATCCGGAGGTCGATCTCGCCGAGGACGCGGCGTTCCTCCGTCAGGCCACGACGAACGGCCACCGGCTGCTGAAGCTGGAGAACCAGGGCTCGTTCGTCTACATGCGCCACTCGAGGAACGCCTGGCGCTTCGACACGGGATCGTTTCTCGATCCCACCGGATGGAAACAGTCGACAGCGCCCAACGGCTTCACGTCCGCGCGGCTGGACGCGTATGCCGCGGCTGCGGCGTCGCTCGCCCGGTGAGCGCGCTTATGAGGGCGCCGTCGCCGGCACGTAAAAACGTTCCCAGTGGATGGCCGTGTGCAGCATGTAGCCCTGTGCGACCAGCTCCTCGTGAATCGCCGGATCGTCGTAGTTGTTTTCGACGGTAATGCAGGGATGTCCGATCGCCGACAGGACCGTCGAACGAAGGATCAGCAGCTCGGATCCTTCGGTATCAATCGAAAGATAGTCCACGCGCTCCACGCCGTGCTCGTGCAGCACGCTGTGCAGGTGCCGCATCGGCACCCGAATCACGTTCTTGGTCCCTCCATACGCATGCAGCTCGATGTCCACGCGCGCGAGATGCCTCGGGTCGTACTCCGATACAACACCGCTCAGCATCCGGGTCGGTGTCGCCTGGCTCTGGACCGCCAGGAACTCGACGGCCGCTTCCTCGCGGTTACCCATGCAGGCCTGCACGCAGATGCAGCGTCGCGATTTCTGGAGAATGGGAAATACGTCCGGCAGCGGCTCGATGCAGATGCCCGTCCAGCCCCTCTCCCGTTCGAGCATGAGCGTGTTCGAGAACGTGACCCCGTCGTAGGCCCCGATGTCCACGAACACGCCGTGGCGCTTTCCCCGCAAGTACTGATCGACGAGGGCGTCCTGTCCGAGTTGACTCATCGCTGTCCCACCTCACTCTCGCGCGGCAGATGAAGCGCCTCATGGCTCATCGTCCGATTGAACACGAGCACGCCGTTCGTCACCGACGAGTTGCCATGGACCAGATGCTGGCAACCCGCCATCAGCAGCACGTCCAGCAGGCACTCTTCCGCCTGCCGGGGACCGCGGTGCGCGCCCATATGCAGCGCGGTTCCGTCGTGAGACCTGACGGCATTCGTGCAGAGCGCGCGATCGCCGTAGGTTCCCGTGATCCAACGGAGGAACGGCATGTCGTCCGTCGCGACGAAGAACTTGTGCGATGGATCGACGCGCTGCTGCAGCGCGGCGTAGTACTCGTGCACAGACTGGCGCGGGGACTCGCGGTACTTATCCGTTCCGCGGTAGTGGACGGCGGTAGCGCCGCAGGAGAGCGTCTCGATCGTCGCTCGATCCAGTTTCGCCAGCACCGCACCCCTGACTCTGATCCGCCGCTCGACAATCGCGGCGTACTCCTGCCGCTGCGGTTCGGTGTGATCGTAGTGCCCGACACAGTCGAGGATATAGTCGGACATCACCAGATCGTGCGGGAAGGCGGACTGGAGCTCTGCGACCGACGCGTGTTCCAGTCGACGGCGATCTCTGGTTCCGAAGAGATCTGCAGCGGAGATGGCGCCGACCGGTTCGAAGAAGTACTCCCAGGCATTCCGGCTTCCGTTATAGCCGTCGTGGGTCCACCAACACGTTGCGTCGTTGAAATAGACGACCGGCTCGAGCCCGTGACGCTCCGCATATCTGATCAGTCCCACCACCTGGAAGAACATCGACCAGAGTCCGCAGCCGGCACGAGTGGCAATCAGCAGATGACGAGGCATGCGCCGACAACTGGAGTCTTATACAACACATTGTCGTGAGAACGTTCTACTCTGCGGCAGGGAGGACTCAGATGGACCGCGATGAAGACGATCTGCGGAAGCTGAACCGTGACACGTTTGCAGCTGAAGACCATGCGTCGAGATCCGAGATGGCGCCCTGGCTGGACGCGATGTTCAAGATCGCGCGCAGCACGTGGGCGGTTCAAGACAGAGAGCAGATGCTCGAGCAGTTGGAGAAAGACGCGAGCCGCCGCACGCGGATCATCGATGAAGAAACGATCCGGACGTGGGGCGATACCGCCGTGGTGACCTGCCGCGTGACCCTCCGAGAGCCCGGCGGCGAGATCGTCGGATACTTTTGGAACACCAAAGTGTGCCGGCGCCGAGAGCACGGATGGATCTGCACCGCCTGGCTCGTCGCGAAGCTTTGATCTCGTCTTATCGGATTCGGCTCAGGCCTCGTCCTCAATGAACGACTGCAGACGGCCGATCGCCGAGTCCCACTGCGCGGAGATCTGGTCGAGGTAGTGGCGAGCCCGCGCGAGACGCCGCGGCTCGAGCTCCCAGATGCGCTCACGGCCACGCCAGGTGTCGCGGACGAGTCCCGCGTTCGCGAGCGCCTGCAGGTGCTTGGTGACCGCCTGGCGAGTGACACCGGCGTCTTCGCTCAGCTGTGCAATCGACAACGGGCCGTCATCCGACAGCCGTCCAACGAGACGCAGCCGTGTCGGATCGCCGAGTGCGGCAAAGACCGGCACCGCGTCCGCGACCTTGGCGGCAGCCGCATTACGGCTGCGAGACATGGCGTTCGATGTTCTTGATCTGCCCCGCCCATCCGCTGTCGTTCATGCGGAACGCTTCGTCGCGGCGTCGTCCGGCGGGAATGCGATCGAATCCCGATTCAACGATCGTCAGCCGCGTCCCACCCGGTGCATCTTCGAGCGTGAACTCGACGAGCGTCGTGGGCTCGTGGGAATAGTCGACGCCCGGCTCGATCGCGTATGGATGCCAGCGGTAGGAAAAGTACCGCTCGGGCTCGATGCGTTCGACGAGCACTTCCATCGTGACGTGTTCGTATCCCGGGTGAGTGATCTGCCCGCGAACCTTCGCCCCCTCGACGAACGGGCTCGTCAGCTTCACGCGAAACCACTTTCCGAACTGTTCGGAATCCGCGATCGCGCGCCAGACGCGGGAGCGCGGCGCCCCCACGACGACGGTTTTCTCGATGCGGTCCGTAATTGTCGTGGTCATATTATGCAACCTCCAGGTTGCATAATACTAGTCCGACAGATTGAAAGCAACCGAAACGGTCATCACGACCTCGACCGGCACGCCGTTGAGTAACGTCGGCCGGAAGCGCCATTGCCGCACAGCGTCGACGGCGGCAATCGCGAAGTCGGGATGGATCTCCGCGCTCAGGACACGCACTGAGCTGACGGTGCCGTCCTTCCCGATAATCGCCTCGATGGGGACGACGCCTTCGCGTCCCGCTGCGCGCATAGTCGCCGGATACGCTGGACGGACGTCGCGGATTTTCACCGGCACGCGGATATTCCCGCCGACGCGAATCGGAGTTCCGAACTGCGGTTGTGACGGCGACGGAGCCGGCGGAACCCGACTCTCGCTCACGGTGATGGTTTCCATCACGTCTCCGATCTGCAGCGTGATTGCCCGATCCCAGTCACGCGCGTTTCGCAGCTCAAATTCCTGTCGCAGGGCGCGGAATCCTCGCAGAGAGACGGACAGCACGTAACGGCCGGCGGCAACGCCGGGAAAGTCGAAGCGCCCCGCGGCATTCGAGGTCGCCGTCCATTTCGCCTCGTTGGTTCCCTCGAGAGTGAGTTCGACTCCCGGCAGTACCGCGCCAGTCGTGTCGTACACGGAACCAGAGAGCGTGGCCGGACCCTGAGCGCCGCGAACTGCGGCGACGGTCATGGTGACGACGGCGAGCAGCGCCGCGAAGGTCGCAAACACCCGGCGCGACACGGCCGTTCGATCGAGGCGAGGATTCAGCATGGCGGTGATTCTCCTTTCAAGTGTCGACGGGTGAGCCATCGGGACCGCCGGCGCCCACCGCGAACCGGGACGGCGACAGAGCCGGGCAAGCGCGAGCAGATGCTCCGCGTAGTCGCGAGCGGAGACACCCTCCGCGAGGACGATGTCGTCGCACGCCTGCTCGGCTTCGCGACGCAGGCGCGTGCAGGCGATCCAGACGAGCGGATTGAACCAGAGCAGCGTACGAATGATCTCGGTCGTGATTTGGATCAGCCAGTCACAGCGCTGGATGTGCGCGAGCTCGTGGCTAAGCACCGCGCGCAGTCGCGCCTCCGGCCAATCGCGCGCATGTACCGGGAGCAGGATGCGATGCCGAACGACGCCGGTCGTCGCGAGCACGTCGGCCGTGTCCGTCTGCAACAGCTCGAAGCGCTGCGTGATGCGCCGGCTGGCCGCGATTTCCCGCGCGATCTCCGTCCATCGACCATCCGCCGCACGTTCAGCGCGCCGGGCGACGCGCCGATAGCGAACGACGCCTGCGACGAGCAGGCCTCCGGTCCAGCCGAAGCCCACGAACCAGACCATCCAGGGGGACATCCAGCGCTTCGCAGGATTGCCGGGAAAAGCATCGACGGCGTTCGTCGCGTCGACGCGAACAGCCTGGGCGCCGTGCGCAGGCGCGGAAAACGACGCTGCGGACGGCACGGGCAGCGGCATCGCAGGTCCGGCAATGCGCAAGGGCATCACCACAAGGGATCCGAAGATGCCTGCGGCCAGCACGCTGTGTCGCAGCGCAGCGGACCGCCGCCGGAAGAGCACGGCAAGCAGCAATCCCGCGGCCAGGACCACGGATGATCGGAGCGCCAGATCGGCGGCGAGGTTCATCGTGACTCCGTTCGGGCGCTCTTCACGAGCTCCCCGATGCGCTCCAGATCTTCATCGGACACACGTGCAGCTTCGCCACCGAGGAGCGCGGCGACCGCTTTGGCGCTGGATCCGTCGAAGAAGGTATCGACCAGGTGCTTCAACGCCGACCGCCGCGCAGAGTGGCGCGGCACGGTGGGGGAGTAAACGTAACGAAGCCCGATCTCTTCATGCCTCACGTGCCCCTTGTTCTCGAGGACGCGAAGCTGCGTCCGGACCGTGGAGTAACCCGGCGCGCCCGGCATCGCCTCCATGATCTCAGCGGCGGTGGCACGGCCGAGTCGGTACAACGCGTCCATGATCTGTCGCTCGCGCTTCGTCAACAGGTGCGGGGTGCCGCTGGACATGCGACTTTTATAACACCTCTGCGACTTTAGTAACACATATGCGCGCGCGCGTCAAATGCGCTACCGTACGCGGATGCTTCGCGTCGCTCCAGTCGTCCTCGAAGGCCGCGGCATCCGCCTGCAGCCGCTCGCCGAGTCACATCACGATGCGCTGGTCGCCGCGTCGGCCGACGGACGCCTGTGGGAGCTGTGGTTCACGGCGATTCCCTCGCGCGACGGCATGGAGAAGTACATCCAGTCGGCGCTGCAGGGACAGCGGGACGGGCACATGCTGCCGTGGATCGTCAGGGAGCTCGCGACCGGTGAGATCGTCGGCGCCACGCGCTACCACGACATCGTCGCGGCCATCGATCGCGTGGAGATCGGCTACACGTGGTACGCGCACAGCCGCCAGCGCTCGCACGTCAACACGACGTGTAAGCTGCTGCTGCTCGCGCACGCATTCGACGCGCTTGGCTGCAAAGTGGTGGGGCTCCGGACGGACAATTTCAACTTCCGGTCGCAGCGCGCGATCGAAGGCATCGGCGCGAAGAAGGACGGCGTCATCCGCCATCACGCCGCGCGGCGTGACGGAACAGTGCGTGACACCGTGATGTACAGCATTCTCGCGGCGGAATGGCCGGACGTGCGGCGGCACCTCGAGTTGCGCCTTGCGCACCACGCCGGAGTATGATTCGCGGATGAAAACGACGAATCGATGGACCATGCGCGGGATCGCGGTGGCGCTTGTACTTGCAGTCGCGGGCCTGACCGGCGTCAGCGCGGCGCAGAAGAAGGGGCGCTACAAGAAGGAAGGCTCGAACTGCGTGTGGAACGCAGAGGATTCCGGCCCGAACCAGTGCACGCCGCAGACGAAGGGGCGCTTCAAGAAATCCGGGAAGACGTGCAGGTGGGTGGCCGGGGACGAAGGTGACGATCAGTGCCGCCCTGCGACGGGCCGTTTCAAGAAATCGGGTGACAGCTGCGTCTGGGACGCGAAGGATTCCGGTCCCGATCAGTGCAATCCGCGGCAGGCCAAGTAGGCCTGCGTCAGGCGCGGAGCTTCTTCCAGTTCTCCAGGCAGCGCTGGACCATCGGCATCTCGCCGCCGTTGGTCTGGCCCGTTTCCTGTTCGATCAGGTAGTACTCGACGCCGCCGGTCCCGTCGATCGCGTCCAGCAGTTCCTTCCAGCGGCCGTACCCTTCGCCGAACGCCACATTGAAACCCTGCGCCTGCGTCCAGTCCTTGCAGTGCACGCTCTTGATGCGGCCGGGATTCGCGGCCACCCATGCGAATGGATCCTCACCGGATTCGAGGCACGTGCCGACATCGAACTGCATCACGACGTCTTTCGGCGTGTTGGCCGCGAGCACGTCCATCGGCCGCTTGCCGTCGAGCGGTTTCCATTCGACGAGGTGATTGTGGTACCCGGTCGCCATGCCCATCGGCTTCAGCTGGGCGGCAACGGCCGTCAGCTGGTCGGCAACGCCCTTCCATCCGTCCAGCGACGTCACGCTCGGCGCGCTGGCCATGATGATGTACGTGCTGCCGATGATCTGATTCAGCTCGATCGCCTTCTTCAGCCCGTCGGGCGTAAACGAGGGACCGTTGTTGTGCGTCGAGTGACACTTCAGGCCGGAGTCGTCCAGAACCTTCCGGACTTCGCGGGCCCGCTCGGGCGTCCATTCGAGATACGGCGCGTAGAACTCGACGACCTCGTACCCCATCTTGCCGACCGCGGCGACAGTACCGAGCAGATCTTTCGCGAGCTCGCCGCGGACGGAATAAAGCTCGAGTCCCACGGGCGCTTTGGCAGCTGCGCCTCTCAGCGCAGCAGATGCGGCGAAGGGGAGTGCGCCTGCCATCGCGAGGAACGAGCGGCGGGAAAGATCAGATAACGGTGCAGACATCGTGGCGCTCACTTTCCAGCGGAGACGATTGCGGCGCGTGCCTCCGCAAGTGCGGGGAGATCGGGATCAGCGCGTTTCCAGTTTTCGAGCAGCCGGCGATACGCATCCGCCGCCGACCGGCGATCGCCTGCACCCATCCTGGCCCGCGCCAGTCCGAGCAGCGCGGCGGATCGATTGGCACGCATGGTCAGCGCGCGCTGGTACACGGCCGCCGCTTCCTCGAAGCGTCCCGTCTTCAGAAGCAGGCCGCCAAGGAGCTCCGAGGTGGGAACAGCGATGGGCACGCCGAGCGGCAGGAGACCGGAATCGCGCGTCTCGGATTCCAGGCGCGCCAGGATCGCGATCGCGCGCGCGTCATCCTTGCTCGCCGTAGCTGCCAGCGCTTCGATCTGTGTCGCCAGGGCGTTCAGTAAGGTGCGTCGAGTGTCCTGGGACTTCAAGCCGGTGACAACGCCGCGCATGGCGACGGCGGCATCGCGAATGACGGCAGGATCCACTCCGGACAGCGCTGATGCAAGCGCCGCATGGTACGCGGCCCCGTTTGCCATGCCTTGTTCACGAATCGATGGCTTCGCCGCGGCGTCGCGAATAAGGGCGGGGAGGTTATCCGCTGAGAACAAGGAACGGTCCCACCGGCCGGTTTCCGCGGCATACTGAAACGTCAATGCGTCAATCGTATAGCGAACGTCGATCGCGTTGCCGAGAGTACTCGCCGGGACAGCATCAAGGAGTCCGTGCGCCGTATCGATCAACCCCTTCGCCTCGCCGTAACGTCCCTGTTGCAGATAGGCGTACTGCAGCCACGCCAGGCTGTGCCAGCTAAGCTCCGCGACGCTGCGGTTGCCACGCTTCAGCCAGGTGCGAGAGGCCGCCCACGAGCGTTCATTTGACGCCGCCACGTCTTCCCACATCCCGAGCTGCAGAAAGATGTGCGACGGCATGTGCAGGGCGTGTTCCGCATCCGGCGCGATCTTGTCGTAGAGCCGCGCCGCGGGAAGTCCCTTGGCCGCAAACCGCGGGGAATCGGTTGCGTGAATGAGATAGTGGATGCCCCCGGGATGTTCGGGGCGCATCGCGACCACGCGTTCCGCCAGCGCGATCGCGCGTTCGGCGCTCTGCGCCTGTTCGGCAGCGGGCGCGTAGCGGAGGACGTACAGCGCACCGCGCGCCGCAAACGCCGCCGCTTCGACGTCCGACGGATCCGCCACGGCGTACGCCTCCATCGCGGCTGCGAAAGTACGCGCGCGATCGATCGGGCTGCCGTCTCCCGCGAGGAACATTTCGATCGCGGTACCAAACGCGCGCTCGCGCGGCGTGCCCGCCTTCGCGAGACGCTGCTCGGGCGTCGGTGCCAGGCGCGCAAGCGCCGCCTGCGCTCCGGGGAGATCTTCGCTTCCCCAGTCGAAGTGACTGAACGTCATCCCCTCCGCCCATGCTGCGAGTGCGAATCCTGGATCGATTCGTCTCGCTTCCCGAAACGCGTCTCGCGCGTCGGAATACTCGTAGCTGTGGAGAAGGGCGATTCCCTGGAGGAATGATTTCTGCGCCGCGGCGGCACCGGAATTCGGGAATGTGACCGTTCCGATCTTCTGCGCCCGCACCGGAGTCGCGGCCGCGAGAAGCGTGAGAACAAGGAAGCTCGCGAGACAGCAGCGCATGGCGGGGATTCTACCCCGGCTGGCCATCGAGTACACTGCGGCTCATCGTGGACGTCATTACCGTCCCGCACACCACGCTCACACTCGTGCTGCGCCTCATCCTCGCGACCGCGCTCGGCGCCGCGGTCGGTGTGGACCGCGAGATGCGGCTCAAACCAGCCGGCCTGCGGACCCACGCGCTCGTCGCGCTTGGTGCGGCGCTATTCGGGATCATCGCGCTTACGATGAGCTCGGCGATCGGCTTCATCGACTTCAACGCCGCGAGCCGGATCGTGCAGGGAATCGTCGCCGGCATCGGCTTCATCGGCGGCGGCGTCATCCTGCGTCGCCAGGACAAGAAGAGTGTGCACGGGTTGAGCACCGCGGCATCGATCTGGGTCGTGTCCGCGATCGGCGTCGCAACGGGCTTCGGTCTGTGGCGCGCCGCCCTGACCGCCGTCATCCTCGCGCTCATGATTCTCGCGCTGGGGGCCCCGCTCGATCGGAAACTCCGCGAGTGGAGCGCGGATCAATCTGATTAAGCGCGCGCCGTGTCGAAACGCGCCGCGATCGGCGCGAACGCGGGCGTCGGTCCGTGCCATCGCAATTCCTCGACGTCCTCGAAAAGCGGGATGTCGTTCCGCAGCGTGGCGAGCGTGCGGAACAGGAATGCGTTGTCGCGATCGCGCTGGAACACGCGGCAGAGTCCCGCTGGACTCGAGACGTTCGCGCGCCACTCGCGCCAGTCCTCTGGAATCTGTTCGAGACGGCTGAAGCGGGCGAGCACCGCGGCGGCCGACTTCGCGCCCCAGCCCTCGAGTCCCGGATAACCATCCGCGGCATCACCGACCAGCGCCAGGTAGTCAGGAATCGAAGCCGGCGGCACTCCGAACTTCGCCATTATCGCGGCTTCATCAAGTGTCACGCGCGTTCTCCGATTCAACTGCACGACCCGCGTTCCGCGGACGCTCTGCGCGAGATCCTTGTCGGGTGTGCAGACGACCACTCGTTCCACGCGCGTGTCGTTCGATGCCGCTTCCGCCGCCGCCGCGAGCGCATCGTCGGCCTCGAATTCGACCATCGGCCAGACCGCGACACCGAGGGCAACGAGCGCTTCCTCGAGGAGCGGAAACTGCGAGAGCAGATCGGGTTCGATGCCGTCGCCGGTTTTATAGCCGGCCCAGAGCTGATTGCGGAACGATTCGATGACGTGATCGGTGGCGACACCAACGTGGGTCGCGCCGCCGTTGATCATGCCGAGGATGGAGGCGACAACGCCGCGGACCGCGGCGACCTCCCGTCCGTCCTTGTCACGGGCGGACGGGAGCGCGTAGAAATGACGGAACAGTTCGTACGTTCCGTCAACCAGGTGGACTTCCAGCGGCCTACTTCTTTTCCTTGACTCCGAGTTCCTGCAGCTTCGCCACCACGTTCTGGCCGGCGTTCTGCGTGCCCGGGGTCTTCTCGATGTAGAGGATCTTGCCGTCCGGACCGATGTAAAAGGTCCAGCGCTTTGCAAATTGCGGTGGATTGGGCTGTGCCGCGCTCGGCCCCGCAATCACGCCGTATGCGTTGGCGACCTGTTTCGTCGGGTCGCTCAGGATCGGGAAGTCTGCGTGCTCTTTTTCCGCAAACGCCTTGTTGTCTTCCGGCGTGTCGACGCTGACCATGAAATACGCCACGTCGAACTTGCGAATCAGTTCCCCGCTCTCACGGAGCGAATTGCATTCGGCGGTTCAACCGCCGGTAAAAGCCTTGGGGAACCACGCGAGCACGACCGTCTTGCCCTTCAGATCGGCGAGCGAGTAGGGCTTGCCGTCAGAGCCCACCAGGTTGAAGTCCGGCGCCTTGTCCCCGACTTTCAATTCGTCCGCGAACACCATCGTACCCACCAGGCAGGCAACACTCGTCGCCGCTAACAGCCGCAGCCATCGGGCCATGCCGGCTCCTTTCATTGTGGCGTGAGGGTAACACGCGGGAGGGAATGCGGGGAGTAGACAGCAGGAGATTTCACCTCGCCAGACCAGCGCTGCGAGCTGAGGCCTGCGGTCCTGGCCCGGAGGTGACCGGACCGCAAACACGACTGGCGCCTGCTGTCTACTTCCCGCATCCCCCCACCTCCGCCGAAGGCTGGGGTGGGCGAGCCACCTCCGCCGAAGGCTACGGTGGGCGAGCCACCTTCCGTCAAGACTACGGTGGGCGAGCCACCTTCCGCCAAGGCTCCGGTGGGCAAGCCACCCTGCGAAACGCTACGGTGGGGAAGAGCTTTTACGTCTTTTTCAACAGTCGGCCCCAGCGGTACGCGTAGAAGTACTCGCTGCGGCAGTTGGGGCAAATGAACGATCCCACCCATGTGCCCGAGCGGCGGTTCTGCTCAACGCATTCGAGCCCGTACGTGCAATGCGCGCACGTCAGCGCGCGCCCGTGCAGCGCGTCGGCGTGCAAGTCCGATCCGGCGTGCGCCCCGGACATGGATCCAATAGAACTGTGCGCTCTCGGCATGTATGCGGTCATCTCCCGGAAAGGGTAGAGCAACCGCCGTGCCGCGCGGCTCGTGCAAAAACAGGCCGAAAATTGAAGATTTCCGGCCCAATTGCTCCAGACTCTCAGCCAAGCCGTTGGCCAGTAGCCAACAGCTTGGCCGGTTCTGGCGTGCTAGACCGTTCGCCGGCCGCTGACCAGACCGACGATGAACAGCACGATCGCGATCACGAGCAGAACGTAGATGAAGTTGCCGAGCGTGTACCCGCTCACGAGACCGAGCAGCCACAGAACCAGCAAGATCACCGCAATCGTAAACAGCATCGCTTCCCTCCTCGCCCGAGATACAGCACGGCGCGTGCCCATTGGAAACAGGCGTTCTGGCTCCGCAGTTACCCTGCTGCCGTCCCTTTGTGAGTCGCCGCCTACGTACTGATGGTTTAGGATGAGCGAATGAAGAGGTTACGACCCGCGATTCTGACCACTGTGTTGTTCAGCCTGGTGATCGCTGCGCCCCAGGCGCAGATGGATACATCGCTTTTCGCGGGGTTGCGATGGCGATCGATCGGTCCGAACCGCGGCGGACGCTCCCAGGCCGTCGCGGGCAGCTCGGCAAGACCCAGCGAGTATTACTTCGGCGCCACCGGCGGCGGCGTGTGGAAAAGCACGGATGGGGGACTCACGTGGCGTCCCGTGAGCGACAAGCAGATCAAGACGTCTTCGGTCGGCGCGATCCAGATCGCCCCCTCAAATCCCGACATCGTCTACGTTGGGATGGGGGAGACGGAACTGCGCGGAAACGTCATCCAGGGTGATGGCGTGTACAAGACGACTGATGCAGGCAAGACGTGGACGCACGTCGGGCTCGACAAGACGCAGGCGATCTCGCGCATCCGCATTCATCCCACGAACCCGGACGTCGTCTTTGTCGCGGCGCTCGGCAATCCTTACGGGCCAAATCCTGAACGCGGCGTATTCCGCACGAAGGATGGCGGCAAGACGTGGGACAGGGTTCTGTTTCGCAACGACAAAACCGGGGCCGTCGATCTCGTGATGGACCCGAAGAACCCTGACGTTCTGTATGCGTCGCTGTGGGAGGTTTTCCGCACGCCTTACTCGCTATCCAGCGGGGGTCCGGGCAGCGGTCTGTTCAAGAGCACCGATGGCGGCACGACCTGGACGGAGCTGTCCAGGAACGCGGGGCTGCCGAAGCCCGTGTGGGGCAAAGTCGGCGTCTCGGTGTCGGGCGGCGACAGCAACCGTGTCTACGCGATCGTCGAAGCAAAGGACGGCGGCATTTTCATGTCGGACGATGCGGGCGCGAGCTGGAAATTGGTGAACGACGATCGGCGGATCCGCCAGCGGGCCTTCTATTACTCGCGCATCTACGCCGATCCTGCGGCAAAGGACACGTTTTACGTTCTCAATACCAGCGTCTATCGCTCGGTGGACGCCGGCAAGACGCTGACGAATGTTCCGGCGCCGCACGGGGACAATCACGATCTGTGGATCGCGCCGAACGATCCGAAGCGGATGATCAATTCGAACGACGGCGGCGCGAACGTCACGATCAACAGCGGCGAGACCTGGTCCGGCCAGCGCTATCCGACCGCGCAGTTCTACAACGTCTTCACGACGAACCACATCCCCTACCACGTCTGCGGCGCGCAGCAGGACAACTCGACGGCCTGCGTGCCGAGCAATGGCAACGGCGAGGACTTGTACGACGTCGGAGGCGGGGAAAGCGGCTACATCGCTCCCGATCCACGTGACGCCGACGTGTTCTACGCCGGGAGTTATGGCGGGCTGCTGACGCGGACCAACCGCCGTACCGGCGAGCAGCGCGCGATCAACGTCTGGCCCGACAATCCGATGGGCCACAACTCCGGCGACATGACGGAGCGGTTCCAGTGGACCTACCCGATCGTCATCGCACCTACCGACCCGAAGACGCTGTACGTGACGTCGCAGCACGTGTGGAAATCCACCAACGAAGGCCAGAGCTGGCAGCGCATCAGTCAGGATCTCTCGCGACACGATCCCTCCACGATGGGGGACTCGGGCGGGCCGATCACGCTCGATCAGACCGGCGTCGAAACCTACGCCGTCGTGTTCGCGCTGGCGCCGTCCCCCGTGGACGGTAATGTCATCTGGGCGGGATCGGATGACGGCCTCGTGCACGTGACGCAGGACGGCGGGAAGAAATGGACGAAGATCATGCCGCCCGATCTGCCAGAGTTCGCGCGCATCAGCCTGATCGAGGCCTCGCCGCACGACGCGGCGACCGCGTACCTCGCGGCGAACCGATATCAGCGCTCCGATCGCGCGCCGTACGTGTATCGCACGCACGACTACGGAAAGACGTGGACGAAGATCGTCGCGGGCGTCCGTCCGGACGATTTCGCGAGAGTGATCGAGGAAGACCCGAAGCACAAGGGACTGCTGTTCCTCGGCACGGAAACCGGCATCTACGTGTCGTTCGACGACGGCGGCGTGTGGCAGCCGTTCGGCCTGGACCTGCCGGTCACGCCGGTGCACGGCATCATCGTGAAAAACGACGACCTCGTGATCGGCACGCACGGACGTTCGTTTTACGTGATGGACAACATCAACGTGCTGCGTCAGATCGCGCGCAACACGACCGACGAAGCCGTCGTGCTGTTCAAGCCGGGCGACGTGATGCGCTCGTACTCGCGCGGTGTGGCGATCGACTACTACCTGAAGCAGGCCGCCGACAAGCTGACGATCGAGATCCTGGACGCGCAGGACAAGGTGATCAGGACGTTCACCGGGACGGCCGAAGCCGCGACGCCCGCAGCGAACCCTGCGCCGCCATCGCCGGAGGACTTCTTCCGGCCGCCGCCGCCCCGCGTGGCCGTGAAGCAGGGACTCAATCGATTCGTCTGGGACACACGATATTCGGACGCCAAGGATTTTCCGGGGCTGATCATGTGGGCCGGCAGCGTGCGTGGTCCGGCGGCACCGCCGGGACAATACCAGGTCCGGCTGACGGCAGCGGGTCAGACGAAGACGCAGCCGTTCACGATCGTGCGCAACCCGAAGATCAGCGCGACGGATGCCGATCTGATCGAGCAGTTCACGCTCGCCAGCCAGATCAATGCGAAAGTGACGACCGCGAACGAGGCGGTACTCCGCGCGCGCTCGATCAAGGAACAGGTGGCAGACCGCTCGACCAAGGCGAACGATACGAAGATCAAGACCGCCGCAGAGGGGCTGACAGGCCGTCTGACCGACGTCGAAGGAGAGATCTACCAGTATAGGAACCGGAGCAGCCAGGACCCCCTCAACTTCCCGATCAAGTTGAATAACAAGCTGGCGGCGCTCAAGGGGATCGTCGAGGTGGGAGACTACAAGCCGACGGATCAGTCGTACGAGGTGTTCAAAGATCTCTCGGCGCAACTGGACAAGCAGCTGATGCGGCTCGACGGGATCGTGAAAGACGACCTCGTCACGTTCAACCAGCAACTCAAGAAGAAGAAGATCGAGCCGGTCGTTGTTAAGTAGCAGTTACGGCGAGTCGCGCCTGCGCATGCTGCGGGTACTGCAGCGCGGCGACCGCCACGATCCCAAGGACCTCACGATCAGCCTGAAGTTCGAGGGACCATTCGACACGATGGTGCCGGGGGAAGCGCTCAAGAACCTCGTGCATCGCGTGGTGCGCGAGCAGGGATACGCCGCCGCGGCGATTGAGTCGCTCGGCCTGGCAATCTGCGCGCAGATCCTCGAACGGCACAAGCGCATCGGCCTCGCGCGCGTGGAGATCGTCGAGCAGCCCTGGGTACGGCTCGATGCCGGCGGAAAGGCGCAGGGGCAGGCGTTCACACCTGCCGGGGGCGAACGGCGCACCGCGAGTGTGAGCAGCAACGGCACGCGGACGTCCGTCGCTGCCGGCCTCGAAAACCTCGTGCTTCTCCGCACTGGCGGATTCGTGCCGACCTTTCGCGGCCGGACGGCCGATGAACCGGACGCCGACGGATTGCAGCGTCTGTTCGTCGCGACGCTCGCAGCACGGTGGTCCTATACGACGGGGGAGATCGCGTTCGCGCCGTACCGTGCCGGCGTGCGGCAGGCCATCGTCGAATCGTTCGCGTGGCACAAGGGGCCCACGATTCGCGCGACGCTCGAAGCGATCGCCGACGTCGTGCTCGCGAGCTACCAGGAGATATCGCAGTTGACGCTGTCGCTGCAGGAGCGGCCGTACCGCCCCGTCGATCTGCTCGAACTCAGTGTCGATGCGGACGCGCTGTTCGTCGCGCACGACGAGCCGGTCGGCACGATCGAGATAACCGTCGACAGGACGGTCGAACCTCACTAAGATCGTCGTTTCGCATGAAGGAAGCGCGGCGGTACGTGATCGCGGGACGCGTGCAGGGCGTCGGGTTCCGCTGGTTCGCGCACGACGCGGCCGCGCGCGAGGGACTGCACGGGTGGGTCCGCAACCTCGCCGACGGCAGCGTCGAAATCGTCGTCGAAGGGGATCGCGAGTCGATCGATCGGCTCGAGGCAGCGGTGCGGCGCGGCCCGCCAGCGGCCCGCGTGGAGCGCATCGACGTGGAACTCATGGCGCCTGAGGGGCGCGTCACCGGATTCGAAATCAGATAATTCGCATGGAGCTACTCAAGACTCGCATTCGTCACGTGCCGGACTTCCCCAAGGCCGGCATCCTGTTCTACGACGTCACGACGCTGCTCAGGGACCCGGAAGGGTTCAAGCTGGCGATCGACGCCATGTCGGAGCCATATCACGGCGCCGGCATCTCGCTCGTCGTCGGGATCGAGAGCCGCGGATTCATTCTCGGCGCCGCGGTCGCCGATCGCATCGGCGCGGGCTTCGTGCCGGTGCGCAAGGTCGGCAAGCTGCCGCACACGACCGTGCGAGTGAATTACGAGCTCGAATACGGCACCGACAGTCTCGAGATGCACAGCGACGCCATCGAGAAGGGGCAGCGCGTGCTCATCGTGGACGATCTGCTGGCGACAGGGGGAACGGCGCGCGCGACCGTCGATCTGGTACGGAAGCTCGGAGGCCAGGTGCACGGCGTCGTCGTGCTGATCGAGCTGATCGCGCTGAACGGACGCGACAAGTTGCAGGGGGAGAACGTTCGCGCGGTGCTGCAGTACTGAGAGGCTAGTGGACCTGGTTTGTTCCAACTGATGATGAAGTCCTGCCGCAGCAGGCCGCGCCGCAGCATCGTGGCCCGCGCGAGCGTGAGCGAAATACAGATATCGCCCAACCCGTCCCGCAGGGGCTCCGCCGTTACCGACACTCTGTACGGCTTGTTGTCCCCGCGCCGTGACCAGTTTGCTGAGAGGAATGCGGGTCACGTCCTGCCAGAGTGCGTAGGGAACTTCCCGTAGGCGCTCCATCTCGTCGTCGAGTACCTCGTGGCGTACCTGGACTTCCCACACGAAGCGATCACGGCCCATCAGACTCAGCAGCGGAACTATGCAGTAAAATGGTCTGTTTTCCCACGCGCCCGTAGCTCAGCAGGATAGAGCACCGGTTTCCTAAACCGGGGGTCGCAGGTTCGAGACCTGCCGGGCGCACATACCCAAGCAAGGAACACGGAAGACCTAAGAATGAAGCGTACCGAGCGTCACAGACTGAAAGAGAACGAGTTCGCGCACACCATCGCGCGCACGCGCGAAATGATGGAGCAGCGCCGGAACGAGATCACGATGATCGTCGTGGCAGTCATTGCCGTGACGGTGATCGTTGGAGGATTCTTTGCCTGGCGCACGTCGCGCGATGCGAAGGCGCAGGGCCTTCTCGCCAGCGCTCTGGCCGTCGCCGAGGCGCAGGTCTACACGCCGCCGCCGCCCGCCCCGGGCAGCGCGCCGCCGGTGCAGCCGCCAGGCACGTATCGATCGGAGCGCGAACGGCTCGAAGCGGCGATCCCGCGCCTGCAGGCCGCCGCGGACGCGTATCCCGACAGCGAGCCCGGTTTGACCGCGCGTTTCCGCCTCGCCGCCTCGCTGGCCGAACTCGGGCGCTTCACCGAAGCGGAGCAGCGGTACCAGGAAGTCGTGCAGAAGGCGGGATCGAGCAGCATCTATCGCCATACCGCGAAGCTCGGTGTCGGCGAGGCGCAGCTCGCGCAGGGCAAGGGGGACGCGGCGATGGCCACTTTCAAGGAGCTCTCGGCGGACACGAACTCTCAACTACCGGTCGACGGCGTGCTGATGCAGCTCGGACGCGCCGCCATCGCGGCCGGCAAGAAAGACGAGGCCACCCGCGTCTTCACGCGCGTGGTGGACGAATTCCCCCAGTCGCTCTACGCGAGCGAGGCCAAAGAGAAGATCGCGGAACTCAAGAAGGCGTAGGGGCGGTTCGCGAACCGCCCCTACACCGCATCAGAGCCGCTCGTGAATGTGAACTCGCGGATCCGCGCCGCGGGACACACGATGGAAAAGCCGGAGCCGCCGACCCCTTCGCCGCTGACGGTGCGCTCCGGCGCCGACATCGCATCCAGGTTGTTCAGCGCGAAGGCAGGGCTCTCGTTCCATCGCATGTTTTTCACGGGACGCGTGACCTTCCCCTTTTCAATCAGGAACAACCCGTCGCGCGTCAGGCCCGTGACCAGCAGCGTCTGTGGGTCTAGCGAGCGGATGTACCAGAACCGTGTGACAAGGACCCCGCGCTCGACTCCCTTGATCAGATCGTCCATCGTCGCGGTGCCGCCGTCCATGATCAGGTTCCCCGGGGCCAGGAGTCGGTTCCTTCCCCTGTTTCTGCGCCCAGTAGCGCGAGTACGACAGGTTCTTCAGGACGCCCTTCTCGATCCAGTCGATCCTCTTGACGGGCAACCCCTGGCCATCGAAGGGAAGCGCGGGCGCCAGCGGGTGAGCCGGATCCGAATACAAGTGCACTTTTTCGCCGACGACCTGTTCGCCGACGCGCGTCCCGCCCCCTTTCTTCGAAAAGAAGCTGCGCCCTTCATCTGATCGCCGCGCATCGGCAGCGAACACCAGGTTCACGATCAAATCCGCCATCGCCGCGGGCTCGAGGACGACGGTGTACTTGCCCGGCTCGATTGCGGTCGGATTCTGCGAGCGTGCGGCCTTGTCGATTGCCACTGACGCAAGCTTCGCGGGATCGAGCAGCTGCAGCTCGTTGAACGATTTTGACGCCCATCCCGAACCGGTGCTGGGCCGCGCCCGGAGGCGCGGTCGTTGGGACGAGCGGCTGGACTAGTTCTGATAGATGGCGTCGAGACAGCGGGCAGGAGAGGAGCCGACAACTTCGACACGCCTGACGGCGCCCCGGGGCACGTAGACCATGTCGCCCGCGGTCAGAATCGCGGATTCCCCGTCGAGGGTAAACTTGACGATGCCGCTCACGACGGCGTCCACGCGTTCCTTGTCCTGAGCCTGCGGCGCCATGACGGTGCCGGCCGGCCAGGCAAAAGTGGATACCTCGTATCCGTAGGCCTGCACTTTGTGGCGAACGGCGGCCTCGGTCACGGGGCCGTCCCGCCGCGGATCCCACCTGTCGATGCGCATGACTGTGAGCATGGCAACCCCGCTTATGCGGTGCGGCTCGCGGCCTGGGATGAACGCGCCGGCTCCACGAGCAGGCGCAGGGCATATTCCGAGGGTGCGCCGGTAGCGCGATTGTCCTGGCCGACGCGGAAGATCGCGGAGAGGACATTCGGCTTGCGGAGCGCCTCGGGCAGATCGTCGCGGTGCCGCGCCTCGCGATCGATCTGGAAATACACCAGGCGATACAGCGGAATGGCGGCGCCATTCAGGCAGTCGACGGAGACGCCGTGATCGCTGACATCACGCGTCACGACGGAGGTCAGTTTCGTGTTGCCCCGCGCATCCTTCCAGACGATCTGGCCCGGGACGGTGAGGCTGCGACGCTCCGACGACCGTTTATCGCTTCGCGGCTGCTGGCCGCCCTGCACGAGGCGAAGACGCTGTTCCATTGAGCTCCTCCGGGATTGATTCCGGCTCGTCCTATTACAAGGCGCAGGCCGCAGTTGAGCCGCAGGCGGCTCCGAACGGTATCCCATTGATGTGCAACAAGTTACGTGAGAATTTACGTCAAGTTAACAGCGGATAAACTGGCTACTTAGTAGTCAGACGGGTTATTGGCTGGATACTTTGTATTCGATTCCGAGCCGATCCATCTTGAGATAGAGGCCCCGCCGGGTGAGTCCAAGCGAGCGTGCGGTCTGCGAGACATTGCCGGTGGTCCGCTGCAGCGCCCCTTCGATCATGTCCCGCTCGACGCGTTCAACGGCCGCGGACAGCGTGACGTTGCGTGCGCCGCGCCGCGCGATCGGCGCGTCGCTCGCGCCGGCGAACACGGACGAGAGCAGGTCGGGGGAGATCAGGCCGCCGGGCGCCGCCATCGCGACCGCCCGCTGCACTTCGTTTCGCAACTGGCGAACGTTGCCGGGCCAGCCGAATGAGTCGAACAGGTCGAGCGTATCCGCGCTCAGGCGCACATCCGGCTTTCCAAGCCGTTCGCTCGCTTCGCGCAGGAAAAACGTGCTCAGGTGTGGAATCTCTTCGCGGCGATCACGGAGCGGCGGCACATGGATGCGAATCACGCTGAGGCGGTAGAACAGGTCCTCACGGAACCGCCCCTCAGTCACGCGTTGCTCGAGATCGGTGTTCGTCGCCGCGACGACGCGCACGTCGACGCGGATCGGGCGTGTTTCGCCGACAGGCAGGATCTCCCCCTGTTCGAGGAAGCGAAGGAATTTCGGCTGCACGTCGATTGGGAGGTCGCCGATCTCGTCGAGAAAGATCGTGCCACCGGCCGCGCTGCGGATGACGCCCGGCTGATCGGCGAGCGCACCGGTGAAGCTGCCGCGCTTGTGGCCGAACAACTGGCTGTCCGCGAGCTCGCGCGTGGCGCTGGTGCAGTTGTAGGGCAGAAACAGCGCCGATCCTCGCGGGGAACCGGCGTGGATCGCGCGCGCGACCAGATCCTTGCCGGTGCCACTCTCGCCGGTGATGAGGACGGTGAGATCGCTGCCCTGCAGGCGCTGAATCAGATCGGCGACGCGCTGCATCGCAGTGCTCGCGCACACGAAGCCGGGCAGCAGCGGTTCCAGCGATCGTTCGACTGCGCCGGGGGCGGGGTCCGCCGGCCGTTCGCGCGCGGAGCAGAGCTCGAAGCCTTGCCTGAGAACGGCGCACAGCGTGCGGAACCGCTGGATGACGGGCGAGGCGAACGGGCGCACCGACGAGACGGCGGCGCACCGTCGTGCGTCACCGTTCTGCCCGACCCCTTCGACAACGATCAGCGATGCAGCCGGACCGGATGCGGGGCGCGCGGCTGCGAGCGCCAGCGATCGAGCCGTGTTTGCATCACAGCCGGCTGCGGCGACGACGATCACGTCCCCCGGTCGTGGAATCGTGAAAATCACCGCGGCCTGCGCGTCGCACGCCTCGAGGAGAGCGGTCGTGCCTTCTTTCGCGAGCAGCGCCGGCGTGACCGCCGCGTCGACGATGCGGCGCACGAGCGCCGCGTCACCGTCGGCGTGAGATCCCAGGAAGGCGCCGCCGCCCGCTGCAGGCATCGACGCCATCGCAGCGCGCGCTTCCTGGAGATCCGGTTGCGCATCGAGCGATTCGAAGATCGCGAGCGCGTCGGTGAGATAGCGCGATGCGCGCGATCGCGCGCCGGCGGAGGCCGCGAGCTTCCCGAGCTCGAGGTGACTCAGTCCCGCCTGGTACTTCTCCCCGAGCAGTTCGAACACGCTGACGCTCTGCCCGAGATCGTGGTACGCCTCAGTGGAACGGCGGCTCAACGCGTGCACGCGCCCGCGCAGCCGCAGGAACTCTCCCCAGACGCTGCTCATGCCCGCCGATGCGAGTGAGCCGGTGACGTCTCCGAGACGTGATTCCGCCTCGTCGAGCCGTCCCGAGACGAGCAGCGCTTCGACGGCGATCAACTCCGCCTGCGTCACATACGCCGACGGCGCATCTTCCGAGTCCGCGATCCGCTTCGCGATCGTGAGCGCGCCCGAGGCATCGCCCCGGCGCAGCGCGAGCCGCGCTTCCAGCGTCTGGACGGACCACTGGTACCACTTGTTCGAGTCGCCGTACGCCTCGCGCGATCGCTGCAGGTACCGGCTGGCTTCTTCGTGGTTGCCGCGCACCAGGTGGATCTGCGCGAGCGTATCGAACACCGCGCCGGTGGTCTCGCGCATGAACTGCAGCGGGCTGCGCACGTCGAGCGCGCGGTTCAGCGCCTGCTCGGCGCGCCGGAGATTCCCGAGCCTGACGCTGATCTGTCCCAGCGAGGCGAGGGCGATGCCGAGCCCGTGTGGTGTGCCCGCTTCTTCCTGCAGCACGACGCTGCGCTCGGCGAGGGCAAGCGCCTGGTCGTGACGGTGCTGCATCATCGCGACGTTCGCCTGGTTGCCGCAGACTGTCGCAACCACGTCGCCCGCGCGGACCATGACCGCGAGCCGCTCCGCCTGGCGCAGCGCCGCCATTGCTTCGTCGAGGCGTCCTTCCTGCGCGAGCGTGACGCCGCTCAGCGAATGCACGAGGGCGAGATTGCGCTGATCGCCCGCGGCGTGGAGCGCGGACGCCGCCTGCGCGATGTGCTCGCGCACGATGGCCGTGTCGCCGACCTGCCGGTAGCACAACCCGAGCTCGTAGTGGACGAGCCCGATGGCGCGCGAGTCGTGCGCGCGCTCCGCCTGTTTCAGCGCGCGGCTGAGAAGCGCAATCCCTCGCGACGGCTCTCCCTTTGCCGTCGCCAGCTTCCCGTGCAGGCGCCAGAGTTCAGAGAGCCGCGCCGGGTGCAGCCGCTCGCGTTCGTCGGGCGGCTGTCCGAGTGTGTCTCCCGCCTGCCGGATGTCGTCCTGCTGGAACCACGCCTCCGCGAGCGTCGTGCGGACCTGGAACAGTTCGTCCCGGGAGAGCCCCGGCTGTTTGAGCGTACGCACGAGCAGGGCGCCGGCCTCCGGGCCGTGCCCCTGCTGGAGGGCTTCCGTCGCCTTGGCGAAGATGTCTGGCAACGCCACGCCGCGCAGTATACCGGGTATACAGGCCTGTGGATAGGGGGTTTACAGGACTGCGCACAGTTGCCAGTAGCCAGTTGCCAGTAGCCAGTTGCCAGTTCCCAGTTCCCAGTAGCCAGTTGCCAGTT
>DASPXV010000034.1:0-44368 GCA_035637115.1 Vicinamibacterales bacterium | reverse complement strand
AAAACGAGCAAGGCCGACTGGAAAATCGTGGCCGCCGATCTTCCGCTCGGTCTCGTCGTCGGCGACGGGCCCGGCATGTACGAGGCGGTCGCGAATGGCGATCCGGGCGCGCCGCTCGGGCGCGAGCTCGAGATGGCCGAGCTGCTCCGCTACCTGAAACAGCAGCGCGTCCGCAACGTCGTCTGGATCACGGCCGACGTGCACTACTGCGCCGCGCACGAATACCACCCGGCCCGTGCGAAGTTCACGGACTTTGATCCGTTCTGGGAGTTCGTCGCGGGTCCGCTGAACGCGGGGACCTTCGGTCCGAATGCGCTCGATCCGACATTCGGTCCCGAGGCGAAGTTCATCGGCATTCCGAAAGGCATGAAGGGCAACCGGCCGCCGTCGGAGGGTTTCCAGTTTTTCGGCACGCTGAGCGCCAGCGCGAAGACGGGCGCCCTCACGGTTCGTCTGTGCAACCTCGCGGGCGAGGTGCTTTACACGAAGGAGCTCGCGCCGGCAACGTGAGCAGGATCGCGCTCGTCGTTCCGTTCGTGCTCTTTCTCGGCATCTACGGTGCCTCGATCGGTCATGGATTCATCGCAGACGTCTGAATTTCCTCGTCGAGCCGCCCATCCACGCTGCGACGGCTACCCGCTGCACGTCTTGCGCACGCTTGACACTGGCCCTCCGCGGTGGCCACGTGGTCAAATAGGCGCCCTCAGCGGCCGCGCTGACTCGGTAGTTCGCTGGCTCACGCCGCGCGCCAGCGGCGTACGCCCGCGGCGAATACAGCGGCGGCTGCGACGAACGGCAGCACGCGCATCGTGTCGGACAGCGCCGCCTTGGTGTAGGCGCTCGACTTCATCACGTGACCGCGATACGGGCCGTACGCGCGGCCGTCCCGCTGCGGCCGCTCGAGGCTTCCCTCGCGCGGCTGCGACCGGTCGTACGCCTTCTGGCTCTTGAACATCGAGCGTTCCATCCAGGTGTCGGCGATGCGCGGCGCCATATGGCCGAGCGCGACCTGCATCCGCCCCGCGCCGCCGACGAAGACGTCGCGAACCGGCCGCTCGGCGCACTTGAGGATCGTTTCGGCGACGACCTCGGGCGCATAGACTGGCGCCGGCAACGCCGGGACTCCCTCGTCCATGTAATTCCGCGCGTGCTCAGGGTACGGCGTGTTGACAGCCGAAGGCTTCACCAGCGTCACTGCGATTGGAATACGGTCGTGTTCCAATTCCATGCGCAGCGCGTCCGTGTAACCTTTTACCGCGTGCTTCGACGCGGAATACATCCCCTGCAGCGGGATCGCGATGTCGGACAGTTCGCTGCCGATGTTGATGAGCACGCCGCCGCGATGTTCCATCAGCCGAATGGCGGTACGGCAGCCGTGCACGACCCCCCAGAAGTTCACGTCGAACAGTTTCCGCTTGTCGGCGAGCGGAACGTCGGTGAGTTTGCCGTAGATCGACAGCCCCGCGTTGTTCACCCACGTGTCGATCGCGCCGAATTCGAGCAGCGCGGCTTCTCCAAGATTGGAAACGGCTGACTCGTCGGCGACATCCGTAGGAACGACGAGCACCCGGCCGCCGTTGGCGCGAATCTCTTCCGCCGCGGCGTTCAGATCTTCTTCATTGCGCGCCGCCATCACGACGCGGGCGCCGCGCTTCGCCGCCATCCGCGCCGTCGCGAGCCCGATGCCGCTGGACGCGCCGGTGATGACGATGACCTGGTCCTTGAGCTTCTTCAGTGTTCTGCGTTTCATGCGCGGACTTCGAAGCAACCCGCGCGCCGCACGAGCGGCCGAGGTAGTACAATCGCGCTCCCCACAGGAGGACTGCCGCATGCTCAAACACTTCGCCCGAATCGGCCTGACCGCCCTCGCTTGCGTCGCCACGCACGCCGGGCTCAACGCGCAGAGCTACCAGCTTCCGCCGAAGGTCATCGTCGATATTCTCGATACTGCGCCGACGCCGACCGTGGTGCTTTCGCCGAACCGTCAGGCGATCGCGCTCCTGGAGCGGCGGAGCATGCCGACCATCGCGGACCTTGCCGAGCCGATCTACCGGCTCGCCGGTGCCCGCATCAACCCGAAGACGAACGGCCGCCAGCAGCGGCTCGGCGCGGGAGTGGGCATCACGCTGAAGCCCGTTGCGGCAGGGGCTGAACGAAAGATCGCGCTGCCGGCAGGGGCGAACGTCGGCGCGCTGCAGTTTTCACCCGACGGCAAGTACGTGTCCTTCACGAATACGAAGGGGAACGCGATCGAGCTGTGGGTTGCCGATATCGCGACCGGCCAGCCGCGTCTCGTCACCGGCACGGATCGCTTGAACGCGAGCGCCGGCGAGCCGTGCGACTGGTTCGAAGACAGCGTCACGGTCGTATGCACGACCGTGCCGGCGAACCGCGGCCCCGCTCCATCGGAACCGCGCGTGCCTTCCGGACCGAACGTGCACGAAAACTACGGCAAGGCCGCGCCGGCGCCGACGCTCGAAGACATGCTGAAGACGAAGTACGACGAGGATCTGTTCGAGTACTACTTCACGAGCCAGGTCGTGACGTACGACATTCCCACCTCGCGGAAGACCCTTGTCGGAAAACCGGCCATCGTCGAAAACATCTCGACGTCGCCGAACGGCGAGTACCTGCTCGTGGCGAAGGCCAAGCGGCCGTTCTCGCACCTTTACGCGATGAGCGGCTTTCCGAAGGACGTCGAGATCTGGACCCGCCGCGGCGAGGTCGCGCGCAAAGTCGCGGACGTCCCCACCTCGGAAGGCATCCCAATCAACGGCGTCCAGGTCGGTCCGCGGCTGTATCGGTGGCGTCAGGATCAGCCCGCCACGATTACCTGGGTTGAAGCGCTCGACGAAGGCAATCCCAAGAACAAGGTCCCGTTCCGGGATCGCGTCGTCACGCTCTCGGCGCCCTTCACCGCGGGTCCTACGGAACTCGGGAAGACGGAGTGGCGGTATGGCGGCGTGTCGTTCACCGAGAAGGGAGTCGCGCTGCTGACGGAGAACGAACGCGTGTCGCGCAAAACGCGGACGTGGATCCTCGATGGCGGCGCGCCGCGGAAATTGTGGGACCGCAAGCAGCAGGACGCGTACTCGGATCCTGGAACACCGGTGACCCGGCGGACCGGCGGCCCGATCATCCAGAACGGCGACGCGATCTGGCTATCCGGCAGCGGCGCCACGCCGCAGGGGGATCGCCCGTTCCTGTCGACTCTCAATCTGAAGACGCTGCAAACAGAACGTGTCTTCCGCGCGGACGACGAAACGTACGAAACGGTCGTCGCGCCGCTGGACGATGCGGGAAAGCGAATCCTCACGCGCTACGAGACGCCGAGCGACCCGCCGAACTACTACGTGCGTGACCTCGCGGCCGGGACGAAGCGAGCGGTGACGTCGTTCAAGGATCCGGCGCCGCAGCTGCGCGGCGTGCAGAAGCAGTTCGTCACCTACAAGCGCAAGGACGGCGTGAGCCTCAGCGCCACACTGTATCTGCCGCAGGACTACAAGGCCGGGCAGCGCCTGCCGGTGCTGATGTGGGCGTATCCGCGCGAGTTCGGCGACGCAGACGTCGCAGGCCAGGTCACCGGATCGCCGTACCGCTTCACGACGTACACCGGCGCATCACATCTGTTCCTGCTCACGCAGGGCTATGCGATCTTCGACGATCCGAAGATGCCGATCGTGGGAGAGGGGGAGACGGCGAACGACCAGTACGTCCAGCAGCTCACGATGAGCGCGGAGGCGGCAGTCGACAAGGTCGTCGAGATGGGCGTCGGCGATCGCGATCGCATCGGCGTCGGCGGTCACAGCTACGGCGCGTTCATGACGGCCAATCTCCTGGCGCACACCGACTTGTTCCGCGCCGGCGTGGCCCGCAGCGGCGCGTACAACCGCACGCTCACACCGTTCGGCTTCCAGTCGGAGACCCGGACGTTCTGGGAGATTCCGGAAATCTACGGAAAGATGTCGCCGTTCTTCCACGCCAGCAAGATCAACGAGCCGATCCTGCTCATTCACGGCGAGATGGACGACAACTCCGGCACGTTCCCGATCCAGTCCGAGCGGCTGTGGATGGCGCTCAAGGGCTTTGGCGCGACGGTCCGCTACGTGACGCTCCCTTACGAAGCCCACGGCTACGTCGCGCGTGAATCGGTGCTCCATACCATCGCGGAGACGATCAACTGGCTGGACAAGTACGTGAAAAACGCTCCGCCGCGGGTCAAGACGACAACCGCGACCGCGAAGTAGGAGACAGCTTCTGACCTCTATGACACAGATACGCACACTGCTCTCTCTCAGTTTGTGCCTGCTCACCTCGATCGCGTCCGCGCAGGATGCCGACAAGACGCAGGCCGCAAAGGACCAGGCCGAGAAACTCCCGACGATCGCCTCGAAGGTCGAGAAGCTCCAGAAGATCGACGGCTACATGCCGCTCTACTGGCAGGCGTCTACCGGGAAGCTGTTCATGGAGATCGGGCGCTTCAACCAGGAGATGCTCTACCAGGTCTCGCTGCCCGCGGGCCTCGGCTCGAACCCCGTAGGGCTCGATCGCGGGCAGCTCGGCGACTCGAGCGTCGTCACCTTCGAGCGCATCGGCCCGAAAGTGCTGATGACGCAGCCGAACTACAGCTATCGGGCGATCAGCAGCAGCGAGCCGGAGCGGCGCGCGGTGAAGGAATCGTTCGCGCAGTCGGTGCTCTGGGGCTTCAAGGTGGAAGCGGAGGAAGCCGATCGGGTCCTCGTCGATGCGACATCGTTCTTCATGCGCGATGCGCACCGGGTCGTCGACCGCCTGCGCCAGGCGAAGCAGGGACGATACCGGCTGGACGACAGCCGCAGCGCCCTATACCTGCCGCGCACCAAGGGTTTTCCGCAGAACACGGAGATCGAAACGACCCTGACGTTCACGACGGATGAAGATCCGGGGCGGTACATCCGGCAGACGACGCCGACGCCGACGGCCGTGACGTTGCGCGAGCATCACTCGTTCGTGCAGCTGCCCGATCTGAAATACACGCCACGCAAGCTCGATCCGCGCGCGCCATCATTCGGCGTTCTCTTTTACGACTATGCGTCGCCGATCAACGAGCCCGTCGAGAAACGGTGGATCCAGCGGCATCGGCTGGAGAAGAAGGATCCGCATGCTGCGATCTCGGAACCGATCAAGCCGATTGTCTACTACGTGGACAATGGCGCGCCCGAGCCGATCCGCACTGCATTGATCGAAGGGGCGTCGTGGTGGAACCAGGCCTTCGAGGCAGCCGGCTTCCGTAACGCGTTTCAGGTGAAGGTCCTTCCTGCGGATGCGGACCCGATGGACGTCCGCTACAACATGATCAACTGGGTCCACCGCGCCACCCGCGGTTGGTCGTACGGGGGCGGCATCGCCGATCCGCGAACCGGACTCCCCGGTTTTGGTGAGATCGTGACGACGGTGGTGCAGCGCACGTGGTCGGGCGCGCGCCCTGCCGACGGCTACGGCATCGCGATCCAGGAGGCGGTGCAGACCCTCGTCGTCCAGCGCCTGATGGAGCTGGCGGCCGACACGCAGGCAACATCGGCGGTCCGCGCCAACGCTTCGGCGGGACTGCGCAGGATCAGATCGCTCGCCGCGGCATCCGCGACTGCACACGCGGCGGGCACGCGTGAAGACATCACGCGCTTCCTCATGCGGCCCGCGGAACCCTTCAAGAAGACGGACCCCCTTGCCACGCCCGCAGGAGAACCGATCGGCAGCAAGGGGAGCAAGTAACGCTTGTCGTTTCGCAGGAGGACAGGAGTTCAGGAGATACTTTTCACAGCTCCTGATCTCCTGGTCTTCCTGTGAGAAATTTCAAGCAGCTGCGCATGATCACAATCGAAGAAATTCGTGCCGCCCGAGAGCGGATTCGATCGATCGCGAAGGTCACACCATTGATCGACGTCTCCAATCTGGCGGGACGCCCGCTGTGGCTGAAGTGCGAGAGCCTTCAGCCGGGGGGCGCATTCAAGATTCGCGGCGCGTACAACATGGTGTCGCAGCTCACGGCGGACGAGCGGCGGCGCGGCGTGATCACCTACTCGTCAGGCAATCATGGGCAGGCCGTGGCACTCGCCGCGCGCGAGCTCGGCGCGCCCGCGGTCGTCGTCATGCCGACGACCGCGCCGAAAATCAAAGTTGAAGGGGCGCAGGCATTCGGGGCCGAAGTCGTCTTCGAAGGGACCACGTCGCTCCACCGGCGCGCAAAGGCTGAAGCGCTCGCGGCGGAGCGCGGCCTGGCGATGGTGCCCCCCTTCGACCATGAATGGATCATCGCGGGCCAGGGAACGCTCGGACTCGAGATCCTCGAACAACTGCCGGACGTCCGCACGGTGCTGGCGCCGATCGGCGGTGGCGGTCTCGTGTCCGGCGTAGCGGCGGCGATAAGACAATCCCGCAATGGCGTCCGCGTCATCGGCATCGAACCGTCCGGCGCCGCCGGTATGAAGAGATCCCTGGAGGCGGGCGAAGTCCGGACGCTCGACGGCTCGAAGAGCATCGCGGACGGGTTGATGGCGGCGCGTCCGGGCGATCTGAATTTCGCACACGTGCAGAAATTCGTCGACCGCATCGACACCGTGGACGACGAAGAGATCGCCGCCGCGGTGCGCTGGCTGTTCCTCCGCGCGAAGATTGTCGCCGAACCCAGCGGCGCGGCAACTGTCGCCGCGGCGCTCCGCGCAGATGCGGCTTACGACGCCCCCGTCGTCGCGATCGTCAGCGGCGGCAACCTCGATCCCGCAGATCTCGCGAAGTATTTGTCATAGATCTGCAGGAGGATAGGAGACCGGGAGAGTGTTGGTCGGATGAGGATCGAGACGTTTGAAATGGAGCGAATGCAGTCGACGTGGGAGAACCTCGTCGACTACGACATGAGCGAAAGCGGCGTGCGGCCGCTGACGCTGCGCGAGCTGACCGAAATGGGATTCGATCTGGAGTCGTTCCTTGACCAGCCGCTCGGCTACAGCCAATCCAACGGGACGATCGAGCTCCGCGAGCGCATCGCGCAGATCTACCCGGGATCCGCGACCGATCACATCGAGGTCACCAACGGCACGTCGGAAGCCAACTACCTCGTCGCGCTCAGCCAGGTGAACGCCGGCGATGTCGTCGCGATGCAGGTGCCGAACTACATGCAGATGTCGGGCGTCGCGCGCAGCCTGGGCGCGGAAGTGAAGACGTTCCGGCTGCGGACGGAGAGCGGCTGGGAGCCGGACTGGGACGAGTTCGAGCGCGCGGTCTCGTCGAAAACGCGGCTCCTGTACCTCTCCAATCCGAACAACCCAACCGGTTCCGTCCTGTCAGACGCGGCGATGCGCCGCATCGTCGATCGATGCCAGCACACGGGCACGTGGCTGCTGTCGGACGAGGTCTACCTCGGCGCGGAGATCACAGCACCGCGGACGAACAGTTTCTGGGGGATGGGCGATCGCGTGGTCGTCACGAGCGGGCTGTCGAAGGCGTACGGCATTCCCGGTGTCCGCATCGGGTGGATCGTCGGGGCGAAGGATCTTGTCGCCGACTGCTGGAGCCAGCACGACTACATCACGATCGGTCCGAACAAGATGTCCGATCGGCTTGCGCGTGTCGCCGTGGAAACGAAGAACCGCGAGCGCTGTTATGCGCGAACCGGGGAAATCCTCCGGCACAACCTGCCGATCGCGCGCGGATGGGCGCGCGGGTTCGGGGATCGCCTGCAATGGACCGAGCCCACTGCAGGCGCGATCGGCCTGATGAAGTACGCTTCCGATACGCCGAGCCTCTCCATCGCGGAACGCGTGCGCGTGAACCAGAACACGCTCATCGTTCCGGGACGGCACGTCGGGATCGAAGGGCACCTGCGGATCTGGCTGGGAGGCAAAGAGGAGTACCTGCGCGAGGGACTCCGTCGCATCGGCACCGAGCTCACGGCGCTCTTCGACTGAGCGCTATTCCAGAAATATCGGCACGTACAGCATCTTGTGCACGCGGTCGACCGCCTGTTCGACCTGGGCGAGATGCGCAAGCGTCTGCACCAGTTCGGCGCGTAGATCCGTGGCCGCGTCCCTCACGTCCGCATCCGCGTTTCCCGGAGGTGTCAGCAGTCCGATGAGGCCGCGCAGCTGCTGGTCATCGGACGCGAGCGTGTTCATCAGTATCTCGACGTCCTGGACGGCAGGAAGCTCATTCTCCGCTCCGAGTTGCAGGATCGAGCCGACCTGCCTGATGTCGGAGTCGACGTCCGCCATGAGGCGCTCGGCCTCGACCGCCACCTCGCTGATTTGCGGGACTTCCTCCGCGCGACGGGCCGCTTCCCTCGTCTTCTGCACGGCGGGCAACAGGAGACCGACCAGGATGGCGATGATCGCGATGACGACGAGCAGCTCGATGAGCGTGAATCCGCGGGAATCACGGAACTGAGGACGAGGGCGCATTAAAACTCCTCCTTCCTTCCGCAGGGGGCAGCTATGTTAACCCCTTTTGCCGCCGGCCGTAATAGACAGGCAGAGAGGTTGATTTCGATGCGCCTGACCCGACCCGGAGCCGCCTTCGTCGTGACCCTGACCGCCCTGTCGCTCGTGACCCCGGCGGCTGCCCAGCGGAGAACCACGCCCGCACCCGTGCCCGCTGCACCCGAGGCCGCGGCCCAAAGCACGATGACGGCCGATGAGACTCGCCGGGAGCTGGAACAGCTTCTCCGCCAGTATCCGCCTGCCCTTCCGCGCATTTTGCGCCTGGATCCGAGCCTTTTAGGGAACCCCGGCTATCTGGAGCCGTATCCCGCCTTATCGGCGTTCCTGGCGCAGCACCCCGAGATCGGGCACAATCCCGGCTACTTCTTCGCGGAGTATGACAATTCCGGGGATCCGCGCTACCGGCAGACGGCGCAGGACCGCGCGGTGGACATGTGGCGGAATGCGATCCAGGGCTTCACGATCGGCACCGTGATCCTGGCCGTCGCCGGAGGCGTCATGTGGCTGATCAAAACGCTGATCGAACATCGCCGCTGGTCGCGGCTCTCGAAGATTCAGACGGACGTGCACAACAAATTGCTGGACCGCTTCACGTCGAACGAGGACCTGCTGGCCTACATCCAGACGCCGGCCGGCAGGCGTTTCCTCGAGTCCGCGCCAATACCGCTCGATTCTCCCCGGGCGATCAACGCGCCGCTCGGGCGGATCCTGTGGTCGGCGCAGGCGGGGGCAGTGCTGACGGTGCTCGGGCTCGGCGTGACGCTGGTGTCGCGCAACTCGCTCGAAGAAGTCGCCGCCCCGATCGCCGCCTTCGGCGTCGTCATCATCGCGCTGGGCCTCGGCTTCATCGTCTCGGCCTTCCTCGCGTACGTCCTCACGCGCCGCTTCGGATTGATGTCCGATCCGAACGCCGCTCCGGAGTCTCGTGGCTGATGTGACATTCCTCGACGCACGACGGATCTCGGCCGACGCCGAGACCGCCGACGTCGCGCTGGCCATGGACGAGGATGCCTTCCGCGCCTTCTACGACCGCACGTCGGGCGCTCTCTGGGGCTACCTGTCGCGGATCAGCGGCGACCGTCAGGTCGCCGATGACCTTTTACAGGAGGCGTACTATCGGCTGCTGAAAGCGAACACGGCGTTCGAGAGCGAGAACCACCGCAGGAATTACCTCTATCGGATCGCGACGAACCTCGTGCGCGACAGTCGCCGGAGGCCGAAGCCGCTGTTCGCGGAAGCGGTTGAGATGGCGGACATCGCCGCGCCGGATTCGCATGCAGACACCGAGTCGCGCCAGGATGTGCGGCGGGCGCTCGGCCGGATGAAACCGCGCGAGCGCGCGCTGCTGTGGCTCGCCTACGCGAACGGATCGTCGCACGCCGAGATCGCCGACGTGCTCGGCCTCAAAACGGCTAGCATCAAGCTGCTGCTCTTTCGCGCCCGCCGCAAGCTGGCCGCGACCCTGCAACGCGGTTGAGAACCATGAACCCTTTGAACACCGACGCTGAAATCGAAGCCATCGTGGCCGACGCCATCGCCGCGGAAGCTTCGACCGCGCGACGCGAGGCGGCGCCTCCTTCATCGGCAATCGTGTGGTGGCGCGCGCAGATGCGTGCAAGGCAGGAAGCGACGAAGGCGGTGGAGCGCCCGCTCACGATCGTTCACGCGCTCGCGATTGCCTGCGGCGCGGGCCTGCTCCTCAGCATCGTCGGCAGCGCGTTCGCCGACGTGAAACTCTCGCTCGACTGGTTTGCCACGGTCGACCTCACGAGCCGCTGGATCATGCTGCCGATGACGGCCATGCTGGTGTCTGTCCTCGTGGCCTCGGTCGCTGCCTACGTGATTTTCGCCGACGAATAATCGTTCCGCTCTGACAATTCTGCAATCGCGCGCACGGCGCACACGCGCGCGCGCGCACCCGTGATGTCCCCGCAAGTACCACCAACCGCGCCAGATCATGACATCCAGGTGCAGGAGGCATCCCCCTTGCGATGGACCGGCCTCACAAAGGAGGCTTCATGCTCTGGGTTCTTGCAGTTCTGATGGGTGGTCTGGGCTTCGGCTACGTCACCATCCGCCGTCGCCGTAAGGCTGACCACGCGAAGTAGGCTACTTCCTCTCGAGCAGGGAGTTAGCGATCACCTGGCCGGGGCGCGCGTCCGTCTGCGTCCCGTTCTTTACGACGACGACGCCGTTCACTATCACGTAGGGAATGCCGTCGGCGTAGGCGTGCGGCGCCTCGAACGTCGCCCTGTCGGCGACTTTCGCGGGGTCGAAGATCACCAGGTCCGCGGCGTAGCCCTGGCGGATCACACCGCGATTACCCAGCTTGAAGTGCGTTGCGGGTAGCGACGTCATCTTGCGCACCGCTTCCTCCAGCGGGATGATGCGGCGCGTGCGCGCGTACGCGCCGAGCACGCGCGCGTTGTTGCCGTAACCGCGCGGATGCGGGACCCCTTCTCCAAACGCAATCACGCCGGAATCCGACGCGATCGCCACTTGCGGATGCCGCATGATCCGATCGACGTCGTCGTCGCTCATGAAGTGGTAGACCATCGACGCGCCACCTTCGAGAAGCATCTCGCGCGCGGCTTCGAACTGGGCATCGGCGGAGTCGCTGCCGCGCCGGCGGGAGGCGACCTGCCTCATCGTGAGTCCGTTCAGCGTCGCGTCGGGGCGATACATCGCGACCGTGGCGAAGGAGAGATCGGACAGGCCGCGCTCTGCGAGCAGCGCCGCCACCTCGCGTTTAATCTTCAACCATGTTGCCGGGTTGTTGAGACGCTCGGCGATTTGCGCCTGCCCCCCTTCGAGGACCCATGAAGGAAAGCGGATCCCGAGCGTCGAGCTCGCCGCCGTATACGCGTATTGATCCGCGCGCACGTCGATCCCGCGCTGCCGCGCCGCGTCGATCATCGCGAGCGCCTTCTCGCTCGCGCCCCACCGGTTCGGACTGTCGACCTTCAGATGCGAGATCTCTACGCGCGCGCCCGTCATGTCGCCGACCTTGATCGTCTCGGCGATCGCCTGTTCCAGCTCGGTACCCTCGTTGCGCATGTGCGAGGCGTAGATGCCTCCCGCATTCGCGGCGACGCGCGCGAGGTCGATGATCTCGGACGCCCTGGCGTAGGTCCCGGGAACATATTGGAGGCCGGTCGAGAAGCCGATCGCTCCGTCCGCCATCGCCTTCCAGACGAGCGAGCGCATGTGCGCGCTTTCGGCGGCCTTCGGTATCCGATTCTCGGATCCCATCGCGGCGGCGCGAACGGTGTTGTGCCCGATCAGCGTGGCGAAATTGATCGCTGCAGGATGCTCGCGCATGGCCGCCAGTGCCGCGCCCACGTCGAGCGCCGATCCGCCGCAGTTCCCCGCGACGATCGTCGTGACTCCCATGCGCACGAAGTTCGCCGCCGCGGGACGATCCACGAGATTGTCCGCGTGCGTGTGCACGTCGATGAATCCCGGCGCGACGACGAGACCCCGTGCCTCGATGACCTGCGCCGCCTGCGATCGCGGAACGCGCCCGATCGCGGCGACCTTGCCGTCCTTGATCGCGACCTCACGGACCGCACCGGGACGGCCGGTGCCGTCGATGACGGTGCCACCGGTCACGAGAATGTCATAACGAAATGACTGGGTTGGCGTGACACGCGGCGTAGCGGCGATTGCCGTCGCCACAACGCCGCACGCGAGCATTCGGACGATAGTCATCGCACCGGCTGCGGTTTGGTGAGAAGAGAAACGATGGAGCCGACGATCATTACGACAATGACCCCGATCGGATTGTGCCACAGGTACGACACGCTTTTCGTCGCCGGGTGGAATGCGAACGCCACAACGAAACTGATTCCGCTGAGGAGGCCGATGAAAGCGCCATGGCCGTTGGCGCGCTTGAACGTCAGCGCGAGCACGAAGACGCCGAGCAACGAGCCGTAGAAGATCGATCCAATCCGGTTCACCACTTCGATGAGCGATCCGAGCTGGACGGCGACGTGCGCAACGACGCAGGCGACGAAACCCCAGAAAGCGACGGCGAGCCGCGAGACGAGCAGATAGTGCGAGTCGCTCTCTGTCCTTCGCAGCAGGCGCTTGTACACGTCCATTACAGTGGCCGTCGCCGTGGCGCTCAACTCCCCCGCGGTTGCCGACATCGCGGCGGCGAAGATGGCCGCGATGATCAATCCAACGAGCCCCTGGGGCAGGCGCGTAGTGACGAACGTCGGAAACACGTAGTTCACGTCAGGCTTCGGCGTGTCACCTGTCTTCTCGCCGTAGTTCTGGGAGCCGCTGACATCCTTCACGAGCGCCGCGGCACGTCCGCGAATCGCCTGCATGTCGGCAGTCGCGGTCTGGAACACGTTGTGCGCGCCTTCGCGCCCGGGCCCGTCAGCCTGCGCGAGCGCCGTGGCAGCCGAACGCCGCTTCTCGTACGCCTGAGAGAACTCGCTCTCCAGCGCCTGGTAATCGGCCGCGCGGGCGCTCTGGGCGACGCGATCCTTGTACTCCGTGTTGAACAGCATCGGCGGGCGATTGAACACGTAAAAGAGGAACATGAAGACGCCGACCATCAGCACGAGCACCTGGAGCGGAATCTTCACGAAGGCGCTCATCAGCAGCGAGTGCCGCGCCTGCGTGAGCGATTTCGCGGTCAAGTAACGCTGCACCTGGCTCTGGTCGCACCCGAAGTACGACAAGTGCAGGAACAACCCGCCGATCAGGCCGGACCAGAACGTGTACGTCTGGCGCGGATCGAAATGGAAGTCGATCGTGTTCATCCGTCCTGCCGCGCCTGCGACGTGCAGCGCCTGCCCAATCCCGACGTCGTGCGGCAGGCCGAGAATGAGCGCGATGACGGCGCACACCAGGCCACCGACGACGATCGCCATCTGCTTCACGTCGGTCCACGTCACCGCCTGCACGCCGCCGAGCATCGTGTAGAGGATGGTAGGTCCACCGATCGCAAGAATCGTGAGCGTCAGGTTCCAGTGAAAGATGATCGAAAGGATCACCGCCGGCGCCGAGATGATGGCGCCCGTCGACATGCTGCGTCCAAAGAGGAACAGCAGGCTCGCGAGCGTCCGCGTCTTCACATCGAAGCGTTTCTCCAGATACTCGTACGCCGTGTAGACGCCCGATCGGTAGAAGAACGGCACGAGCGTGACGGAGAGGATGACCATCGCGAACGGAAGGCCGAAATAAAACTGGATGAAGCGCATACCGTCGGCGTACGCCTGTCCGGTCGTTCCAACAAGCGTGATGGCGCTGAGCTGGGTCGCCATCACGGACAGCCCGACGGCCCACCATGGCAGACTTCGGTTCGCGAGGAGATAGCCTTCAACCCCTTTCGCCGCTTTCGTGCGGCGAAGGCCATCGATCACGATCCAGAGCAGGTAGCCGGCAACAACGAGCCAGTCGAGCAGTCGCATCAGCGATCCGTCAGCGGGTGAACGTGTGTCCCACCCACCACAGGATCGTAATGACGGCAATGTGGCATGCGACGACGAGGAGGTAGGTCCGCCCCATCGGGCGTTCGTCGCCCGGCAGCGTGACGTTCTGGCTCATGCGCCAGAAGTATATCGACTTAGGCGATCGGAGAGCCGAGACCGTTGTTCAGGCGATACGCCGGACCTCGCGGACGGGAAACGCGGATGGCCGAGAGCACGAATTCGATATGCGTGTCGATGTCTCCCTTGTCGAGATCCACGATACCGGGCCGCTTCAGAAGCGTCTCGCCGTCCTTGAGTTGCAACTCGAGTCGATACTTTCCGGCGGGGAGTTCGATGGTGAAACCGCCGTTTGCGGCCGTTTGCACGGAGTGTCGTTCACCGGTCGCAGTGTTGACGACTTCGACAGTGCGACCGACAACGGGCGACGTGCCTTCGGGTCCGCGAACGATTCCCGAAATCGTGCCGTGCGGCGCGGGCGGCTTGGGACCAAGATCGACAACGGGAACACCTCGACGGCACGCACCGCCGAACAGCAGAGCGGCGATGCCCAGAGCAAGGCACAAACCCGTAAGCCATGGCGGGCAGAAGTGGCAGTTGTTTTCCCGTTCGGCGCTCACGAACTGACATTCGTGCAAGTGAAGATCCACGGCGATCGGTATCGACGTTGCACGCGGGACCTCTGCCGTGGAGCCGCGCGTGAAGCTCGACGTGCTGGTCCCGACTCATAACCGCGCGCAGCTGCTGGAAAACTGCATCCGTTCCGTCCTGAAGGCCGCGCCCGCGCCGTCGATCGACGTGCACGTCACGGTCATCGCCAACGCATGCACCGACTCGACGGGCGAAACTCTGCTGCGCCTCCAGGCGACCTCGTCGGAAGGATCGACGACGGCGAGGAAGGAGGAGACATGCGGCGGCTCCAGGTGATCGCAGACGCGTTCGGGGATCCGCAGCTCGAGTTCGCCGGCGGTCCATACCTGGCCGTGTGCGCGGCGCCGCCACCCAACTTGTTGCCCGACGACTACCTCGCGGTACCAGGGGCCGCAGATAACGGCTCCGTGACGCGAGCGTTACGATCGCGATTTCCAGGGAATGCTCAAGGGAGGAAACTCGAGCCGGGCGCGAAGGGGCAGTATTTACCGGATCTCGTCATCTATCACTACACCTCGGAGCGGCGCGCGCGCGAGGGCGCCTCCCGATTGCGCGACGCCGTCCTGCGCGCGAATCCTTTGGAGATGAGCTCAAGCCACCTCTAGGCACTGCCGCGATTCTCGCCCATCAATCGCCGTCGCCGGAATGAGTCATCGGAGACCGCTGTGTTCCGGAAGGCAATAGCAGACCGCAATAACGTCGAGCTGGCAGGCTGAGCGTTAAGAGGCGGCAATCGCCTTGCTATTCGCCCGGCGGATGAGTGTCACTGTTATCCGCCCGGCGGCCGCTGCAACGCCTATTGGCCTCATCGGGGCGAACATCGCGTTCAGGCGGCAGGTCTTCGATCGAGTCGGCCGCTTCTCGCCATCCGTTCAGCGAGTCAAGAACGGGATCGGATCCACGGAAGACCATGAGCTGCTGACGCGCCTTTACGCCGCAGGCGGCAGGATGCTCGATCACCCGCGGATGCTCGGGCTGGTGCGATCGATGTTATCGGCCGACTGGGACGGTGCTTTCCTCGCAGAACTGCGACTGCGTTTCGTCAAGGGGTTCATATGGACGCGGGTCGCTCACTGATCTCGGTCGTCATTCCTTGTTACAACCAGGCTCGGTTCCTCGCCGACGCGATCGGCAGCGCGCGCTCGGATGTTTTCCCGGTTGAAGTCCTCGTCGTGGACGACGGATCCACGGACGGCTCGGCGGACGTCGCTGGTGGTTTTTCATCGGTGACGCTGATCCGGCAGGAGAATCGCGGTCTTGCCGCGGCCCGCAACCGCGGCCTCACGGCATCCACCGGATCGTTTGTCATCTTTCTCGACGCCGACGACGAATTGCTGCCGGGCGGTATCGACACGGCGGCTCGCGCATTGAGTGGCCACCGCGATTGCGCCATGGCATACGGGCGGTGCGTGATGATGGGGCCGGACGGCGAGTTCTGGCCGACACCGGCGCAGGCACAAGTGCGCGCGGGGCACTTCGCGGCGTTCTTGCGGACGAACCCGATCTGGATGCCGGCGATGGCGATCTTCCGACGCGATGTCCTGCAGGCACTCGGAGGGTTCCGCGAAGGCTTCGATGCCGCGGCAGACTACGACCTGTACTTGCGCATCGCGCAGGAAAGACCGATCCACGACCACGGCCACCGCGTCGCCGCCTATCGGCGGCATCCCACGGCGCTGAGTGGCAGCACGCTTCGCATGCTGCGCGAGACGCTCGCCGTGATGCAGTATCACCGCGACGATGCCGAACGCGCGGGTCTGCTTGATACCTGGCGAGACGGGTATGCCGCGTGGCAGGACTTCTACGGGACACAGCTGGTCGAAGATATTCGCACGGACGTCGAGGCGTGGCAGACCCGGCGCGCGGTTGGAAACGGTCTCGAGCTCGCGAGGCTGGCTCCGAAGGTGTTCACGCGCGAGTTGCGCCGCGCGATCAGGCGGCGCTATGCGGGGCGCGCGATTCCCGCCGCCGAAATCTGAGCGGCCAGCCCGGCGGGCAGACACGCGGTCCGGTAGCTCGTGCTCCATCGCGGGCGCGACGGCAGCGCAGACCACCGTTTGTGCGAACGCTTCCGTCGCGCGGAAATCCGCAGTCTTCAGCAGCGACTCGAGGCAGCGCGGCGTCAGGGTCCAGAACCAGTTGCCATATCCTTCTGATGGTTGAAACTCGCTGGTGATGCCGGTCTGGTGCAGAACGCCAAGAAACCGCCGGAGCAATACGGAGGCCACTACCGCATGCGATACAACCAGGCGGCGCCGTCGGCGTCAGGAAAACGGCCGAGTTCCATGAACGCGCTGGAAGTTTCGATTCGCGTCCGCACCTCCGCAAGTTCCGCCTCGCCGTACCCGAACTGGTGAACGACGACATAGCGAACGCTGTCGCGTTGCAGTTGCCTGATCGACCTTTCGTCGGGAAACTGCTCCAGGCGATCCAGCCGGCCGATGTACGAGGGTGGGTAGGTGCCGCTGTAGCCGTTGACGAGTGGAAACCAGTGAAACGTCGACATGTAGGCGTAACCCGGTTCATGCCCGGGCAGACGATCGGCGCGCGGTGTGGGAAACTCGGCGACGACGCCCCTCGGCAGCGAGGCAAGCAGGTGGTAGATCGGCGGTGCCGCGTTCGCATACGGCACGAGCGGCATGTCGACGCGATATTCGACGAGCATCACCGCGGCGCAAATCGACAGCGCGGCCATTCTCCAGACACGGGAACGACCGGCGACGATCGCCTGATACCCGTACGCGGCCAACACGCCCAGGAACATCAGCACAAAAATGCCGAGCCGTGCCGGTGCGCGAAGACCGCGGTAGATCGAGACGTGATCGTGTAGGAACGAATAGCTGTACCCGTGCGTGCCCAGCGACGCTTCAAAGGCCGCGACCAGCAGCAACAGGTACACGATCGGACGTCGCGCAGGAACCGTCGAGAGCAGCGCGATGAGTCCGAGCACGACAGCCATTGCGCCAGGAAAGAGGCGGCGCTCGGGACGACCGCGGGATGAGGACTTTCCATAAAGCCAGTTTCCGGTTGTGGCCGCCAGATAATTCGCCGGCGTGGCGCTGTAGATGGCGATCTCCTCGTCCGGGCGATCGCCGATGCGCTGATGCGTTCGCATGTACGGCAGCGCATACAGCGCCGACGCAACTGCGGCGACGGCGAGTCCGGCAGCAAGCGCCTTCGTGACCGCACCCAGCGTGGCTCGGCGATCGCGAGGCAGGCAAAGAACCGCCGCGACACCGATCAACGACGTGAGAAAGATGCCGTAATAGATGCTGGAGAGCATCTGCAGTGCGAGGCACGCGCCCAGCGAGACTCCGTATCGCATCCGCCCCGTGTCGCACACGCGATGCAGCGCAAGAAATGCGAGCGGCGACCAGACCGCCCACTGCAGCTCCATGTGCATGATGTGTTCGAAGCGATACGGAGCAAATGCGAACACGATGCCCGCGAGCACCGCCGCGCCCCGGCTGCCGGTCAAGTACTTCGCAAGGGAAAACATCGCCGCGCCCGAAAGGCAGATGCCGCCGAGCAGTACAAGGTTGTGGACAAGCAGCGGCTTCAGTCCGGCCCAGATGAGCGGCGCCGCCAGACTGGCCTCGACGAGCATCGCGTCGGACAACGCCAGCGTTCGCGGCTCGGGAAAGAAAATGTTTGCGTCGAACAGGCGCGCGGATGGCGTAACAGCCGCGTGCGCGAACCACTGCAGCCGCCACATGTTGAAGAAGATGTCGTGATGCGGCGGCGCGAGCGATGACAGGTGCCACGCCATCGGCCACGTCATGAGCGCGGTGAGCGCGGCAAACAGGGCCACGCGCCTCATTTCGGCGCGATCCCAATCAGCTGCATCAGCCGCAGGGCATTCGTGGACGTCGCCAGACCCGGTCGCAGGCGATAGTCGAACGTCATCGTGCCATCTGCATGCACCTGCTCGGTAAAATGCGCGAGCCGCGCGGCGGTCTTGATCGGCTCGTCATCCGCCAGCGCAAGGTCATGCGTCGTCATCACGCCGATCGCGCCGGCGTCGAGCAGGTGACGGACGACGGCGCGAACCGCGAGGCCACGTTCGACGCTGTTCGTCCCCTGGAGGACTTCGTCGAGGAGGTACAGCAGCGTACGGCCGGGACCGGCGCCGCGCTCCGCCGCGTCGACGATCTGCTTCAGGCGCGCGAGCGCGGCCATGAAATACGAAAGGCCGAGTTCGAGCGAGTCCTGCACGCGAATACTCGTCTGCACGCTTGCGGCGGGCATCGAAAATGCGACCGCGCACACCGGGGCGCCGGCCTGGGCGAGCACGGCGTTCAAGCCAATTGCGCGCAGCAGGGTGCTTTTCCCCGACATGTTCGAACCCGTGATGAGCAGCAGCGTATTCGCGGGACCAACGGCAACGTCGTTGTCCACGCGCCTGCCATCCGCGATCAGCGGGTGCCCCAACGCCGTTGCTGTAAGCGCCCCAATCGTGCTGTCGACACGTGGCTGCGCCCACGACGGCTGATCCGCGCGGACGCGAGCGAGGACCGCGAGCGCATCGATCGCGCCGAGAGCTTCTATCCAGCCGCGGACGTGACGCCCCGACTGCCGGCGCCAGCGCTGGAAGCCGAAAAAAATGTGGAAGTCCCACAACGTGATGGCCTGGATCGGAAAATGAAGCAAGGCGGCGCCGGTACGCAGCTCGGACCAGCCGCCAAGGCGCGCCAGTTTTGCGACGCGCGCCGGTGCGTCACCGCCGGCGCACAACTCCCCTTGCCGCCGTTTCAGCGCATCTGCTGTGAACGAAGCACGGCACGCGAGCGAGAGCATCCTCGCGTATCGCTCCAGCGCTCGTTGTCCGACGGTCGCCCGATCGAAGACCGCGTACATCCGCGGGGCGTATGCGAATGACAGAGCGACAGCCACGACAATCGGGATGAGAAACCACACGCCATCGAGCAGGTCCAGCATCATCGCGGCGAACAGCGATATCGTGATCGGCGGCAACACGCCCGCGATCACCTGCATGACTCGTGGGACGGTCTGGTCCGTCGCTTCCGCCCAGGAAAGGAAACGCGCCAGTTCTGCGCCGCTGGCGGTGGTCAGCGCTCCCTCGACTGCCAGTGTTTCCCGCCACTCGCGACGCGAGGCGAGATCCTCTACGGCGGCCTGGCGTTCGGCAATGGTCGCTGGCTCCGCCGGCGCCAGCAGCCAATGCAGCAACCGGCTGGTGCCTTCCGTTGTCGCGGCACGGCCGAGCCACTTCGTGACCGATGCATGGCCGAAGATATCGAGATCGCGCGCGTACGGATGCACCTCGAAATCGAGATCAGATGGTGGGAAGACTTCCGGAAGAGCGGTCCAGTCGCGCGCAGCTCGTGCGGTGCCCTGCGCAATGAATTGAAGCGCCGCGTCGGCCCGTTCGACTGTATCGAGAATCCGGGCGTGCCTCACCACGAGGACGCCAAAGGCCATCAGCAGCGCCAGACCCAGGAGGGGCACGGCGGGGCGAACTGTCTCTACGCTCGATTGCAAACCCCACCAGATCAGCGCGACCGCGGCAAAGAACGTAATGAGTCGCAATCGGGAAACGAAAACCGCGCGCCGCATCGCGATGTCGCGGGCTTTCGTCCAGTGCGCGATTCGCGACTCGTTCCACTCTGTGGACGTCATGCGGGGCGCGTGGCGGCGACATTCAATCGCCAGTAGTCGAGCGTAAAGGCCGGTCTGTCGGTTGCGGCGGCAACCGTCAGCTCACGCAGGAATGTGCTGCGCTCGGCGGTCGGCAACCGGGCGATCTGATGTCGCATGCAAACGTTCGCGAGGAATTCCTGGAACATGTCTGGACTGTCGAACGTGGTCGGCGCAGCCTCGAGCGACACGTCGACGTCGACAAAGCCCGCGGCCGTCAGCCGCCGCTGCGTCACGTCGATGACGGCGTAGTACGCCGGGTCCGACCATTCTTCAAAAAAAGGCGCAAACCGCGGCTGGCGCATGAGGCCCTCCGCACGCGCATTGAGCAATGCGAGGTTTGGTCCGCCGCCGCACTGCGCGACCAGACGTCCGCCCGGACGCAGCGCGGTGACGATCGAGCGAAACAACGCCCCGTGATTGTGGATCCAGTGGAACGTCGCGCCGCTGAAGACGGCGTCAAATGCCCGCCAAAATGGAAGCGCGGCGCCGTCAGCGAGCACGAGCACGACCGTCGGCGCGTGCTCGGGAAGCCATGCGGACGCTGTCGCGAGCATCGCGGGCGACCGATCCACGCCCACGACGCGTCCGGCCGGAACGCGGCGCGCGATCTCCGCGGTCAACCGTCCCGTTCCGCACCCGATATCGAGCACCTTCTCGTGGCCGGCCAGCGGCAGCCGCTCGAGGACCTTGCGCCCCCATGCCTGCTGCGGCGACGAGATGTCGTGGTAACGCCCCGCGTTCCAGTCCGTCATTGCGCGCTTCAGTGTACAGTCCCGCAGGCGCCCGTGGGCGTCTGAAGACGAGGGGGGACACCATGCGATTGTGGATGGCAGCGTTGGGCGCGGCGGCAATCGTGACGACGGGATTCACGTCCGCGCAGCAGCAGCAGCCAAAGGCGGGCGTCGTCCTCGGCGAGCTCTCGTGGCAGGATGCCGAGACGGTCCTGACTCCTTCCACCGTCGTCGTGATTCCGCTCGGCGCCGCGACGCTACAGCATGGGCCGCACCTGAAACTTGACAACAACGAGCGCCTGGCGCGCTACCTGGCGCAGCGCGTCCGCGCGGCCACCGATGTCGTTGTCGCTCCCGCACTTGCTTATCATTTCTATCCGGCATTCCTCGAGTATCCCGGCTCTACGTCGCTGTCGCACAACACTGCGCGCGACATGACGATTGACATTGTCCGCAGCCTGGCGAAATACGGCCCGCGGCGGTTCTATGTCCTGAATACGGGGACGACTACGTTGTTTCCGTTGAAGGATGCCGCCGAAGCGCTCGCCGCCCAGGGAATCCTGCTCGGCTACACCGATATCCGGTATCGACTGCAGAACGCCCGCGTCGGCCGTCAGCAGCCGCCCGTGCGCGGCGCCGCGCACGCCGACGAGATCGAAACGTCGATGATGCTGTTCGTCGATCCGTCCGCGGTCGACATGCGGAAAGCCGTGCGCGAATACGGATCCGGGACCGGCAATATGACGCGAAAGAAGGACGCCGAGGGAACGTTCTCGGCTTCCGGCGTCATGGGCGATCCGACCGTCGCCACGCGTGAGAAGGGGCAGATCCTGGTCGACGCTGTCGTCGCCGGCGCGCTCGAAGACATCGAGAGCCTTCGAAACGCGCAGCTGCCGACCGCAAAGACGACGACGGCGGCGGTTCCGGCGGCGCCCGTCGCGCCGCGGCCGCCCCGTCCAAGCGAGCAGGCGCAGCCGAACGGCTGCATGTCTTCCGACGAGCGCGCGATTCGCGCCGTGGGTGAGCGTTTCAGCTATCTCTGGCGGCAACTGGACGCGGTGAAAGTGTCCGAGCTCTTTACAGAGAACGGCGACATGCGACATCCCGACGGGACGATCGAGAGAGGAAGGGAGGTCATTCGGCAGAATCGCGAGGAACTCTTCAGCAACCGCGCGTACCGCGGCTCGGCGCATCTCGTGATGCTGAATGACATTCGATGCCTTGGAGGCAATGTCGCCATTGCCGACGGAAAGTGGGAAATCCGTCTCGAGGACACCGCGACGACTGGGGCTCCCGCTCGCAATCTCGGACCCGGCAAGCGTCACTCGGGATGGTGCACCCTCGTCCTGACCGGAGCCGGCGGCGCCTGGTCCATCCAGGCGTGGCGGTACACTGTGAATCCGCCCGACGGCTCAACGGCGCCCACCACCTTGAAGCAGCCCGGGTTCATCGGCCGAGGGGGACACTAGGTTCGTGCGCTGGTTTTCGCTCGATCACAAGATCATCGGCCTGCAGTACGCCATCACGAGCATGGTTTTCCTGCTCGTCGGGTTCGGCCTGATGATGCTGCTGCGCTCGCAGCTCGCATACACGATGCAGCCGATCCCTCTCATCGGCGGCCTCCTCGGATCGCACATCGTCACGCAGGGCATCATGCTGCCCCAGTTTTACAACCAGCTCGGCGCGATGCACGGCACGATCATGATCTTCCCCGGCGTCGTGCCGCTCAGCGTTGGGGGATTCGGCAACTACCGCGTTCCGCTGCAAGTCGGCGCGCCAGACATGGCGCGCGTGTCCTGCTGGACGTGTCACCGTGGCGACGCCAAGCCCGCCTGCCTCCGCCTCAGGGGCGCGGCGGCGCGGGGTCAGGTCTGTAGATCGCACTCTGCCGGGGTCAGGCCCCTGGTAACTTCCGATTTGCAGACCTGACCCCGGATTGGGGAGATTTGTAGACCTGACCCCGTGGACAAGTACCTCTCAGACGCGGCACACTTTCCCGGCGGCCACGCCGCCGGGATTTCCATCCCTCGCCACACCTCTGAAATTCCCGATATTGTTCGTCGCGCTTCCACCCTGCTTGTCGTCGGCGCGCAGTCGTCGCTCACCGGCGGCGCGACGCCAATGGGCGAGGTCGTGCTTTCCACGGAAAAACTGAATCGGATCCTCGAGATCGGACCAGGGTTCATCCACGCCGAGGCGGGCGTGACGGTGGCGGCGATCCAGGAAGCGCTGGCAAGGACTGGTGCCTGGTTTCCCCCCACGCCCACCTACACGGGTGCGTTTGCCGGCGGTATTGTGGCGACCAACGCGGCCGGCGCCGCAACTTTCCGGCATGGGCCGGTCAGGCCGTGGGTCCAGGCGCTGACCGTCGTGCTCGCGGACGGCACCGAATTGATCCTCCGGCGAGGCGAGAAGCCCGCAACCGATCTTGGCATCCCGGTCCCCACGTACCGAATGCCTGATGTCGTGAAGGTGTCAGCCGGCTACTACGCCGCGCCTGGCATGGATGCGATCGATGTGTTCATCGGCTCCGAAGGGACGCTCGGCGTCATCACGACCGTCACGTTCCGGACGCTCTCCCCGATCCCGACGACCGCGCTCGCGTTTGTCCCTTGCGCATCCGAGGTGGAGGCGCTGCGCCTTGTCGCGGACCTACGGCGCGATCCTGCCGTCGCGGCAATCGAGCACATGGATCGACGCTGCCTCGAAATCCTCCAGGAAGACGGCGCGGACCGGCGCTACGACGTGCGCGTGCCGCCGGGGACCGATCTCGCGTTGCTGGTGCAGATGGAGCTTCCGCCCGGGACATCCGAAGTGCAGGCGTACGACGAGATCGAAGAAGCATTGACGCCTGGTGGCGCCGATACGGCGCTGGCGCGGATTTGCCGCCTGCTGCAGGCGCACGGCGTGCTCGACGACACCGAAATGGCGCTACCTGGAAACGTGCGCCGCGCCGAACAGTTGATCGCGGTTCGCGAGGCTGTACCCGCCGGCGTGAACCAGCGCGTCGGACGCGCGCAGCAGACAATCGATCCGCACATCGCAAAGACTGCGGCGGACATGATCGTCCCGTTCGAGAGATTCGCGGAGATGATGGATATCTATCGCGAGGGCTACGCCTCGCGGGGGCTGGACTACGCAATCTGGGGTCACGTGTCTGACGGCAACGTCCATCCAAACGTGCTGCCACGATCGTACGCAGATGTGGAGCGCGGCAAGGACGCGATCCTCTACTTCGGACGCGAAGTCGCGCGGCTTGGCGGGTGCTCGCTCGCAGAGCACGGCGTCGGCCGCAATCCCGTTAAGCAGGCGCTGCTGCGCGATCTGTATGGCGACGTGGGGATCGAGCAGATGCGCGCGGTCAAACGCGCGTTGGATCCGTCATGGAAGCTGGCGCCAGGCGTGATCTTCGAACGCAATTGAATCCTTGATCCCTGATCGCTAATCCTGAATCCCTGATCCGGGATCGCTAATCCTGAATCGCTTCCGCGTGACAAAACGGGGACTGTCCCTGTTTCCGCGTGACAAAACGGGGACTGTCCCCGTTTTTCTTCGTTACGTAGGGGTAGGAAGGTCCCCAGCGGGAAAGATGGACTCATCGCGCTTGGGACGACCGGGGCGCCGCATCGTGTGCTCGAGACTGAACTGTTTGATCACTCGTTCGGTCCACGCAGGCGAACCATAGGGCGCGCCCCGTGCGGCGCAACGCTGAATTCTCTTCCTTTCTTGGGCCGCTGTACGCAGATTCAGCAATGCCGGCCAGTTCGAGGGCTTCTCGATCGGCCACTCGGCGATGATCGGGCGACCGTCCTCGAGCGCTTCCGGCGACGCGCTCGTCCAGGGATAATCCTCGGCGCGCTCGACGATTTCCGCCGTTAGCGCGTTCGCCTCGACATACCGCAGCACCCGCAGCAGCGACGGCCCGGTCTCGACGAGAACGTTCGTATAGCGGTCCTGGTACAGATGTCCGGGACTGACTGGTGGATAGTGGCGAAGGTAGCGCCCGATGTGAGTGGTCATCAGCAAGTGCATGAAAAGCGGGAGATCCGCTCCCTCGTAAGGCCAGACGACGAAATGGAAATGGTTCCCCATGATGCAGTACGCAAGAATTCGCATGGCGATGCGAGAGGCGGTTTCGGCAACGACGCCGAGGAATGCTCGAAAGTCCGCCGGCTTGTGGAACAGCGTCTCGCGGTGATCGCCGCGGTTGAGAACGTGCTGCACAAAACCGTCCGGCGAAACGCGTGCATGTCGGGGCATGCACAGGTGCCTGTCAACACTCGTGCCGTGAAAACGGGGACTGTCCCCGTTTTGACGAAATGGGCGTTTTTAGGAAATGGGGACAGTCCCCGTTTCAACGGCAGAAAACGGGGACTGTCCCCGTTTTACGATGGGCAGGCAAGCGCGGGCTCGATTGGGGATTGAAGCTCGCCGCTGGCGTGATCTTCAGCTGAGTCCGACGATGTCGCCGTCGGGCCGGACCGCCATCCCCTCCGCCGCGGGCACCTTCGGCAGTCCGGGCATCGTCATGATGTCTCCCGTCTTCGCGACGACGAAGCCTGCACCCGCGGAGCCGTAGACTTCATTCACGGTGATGCGGAAGCCGCTCGGCTTGCCGAGCCGCGACGGATCGTCGGTGAGCGAATACTGCGTCTTCGCCATGCACACCGGTGTGTGGTGCAGGCCGATGCGCTCGAGGTTGTCGATCGCCCTCGCGGCTGCCGGCGAATAGTCCGCGCCATCGGCGCCGTAGACGCGCCTGACGATCGTGTCAATCTTCTCGCGCACGGGTTGGCTCACGTCGTAAATCGGCGCGTAGTTGGCGGTACCATCCTTCAGCAGGGCGAGCACTTCATGGGCGAGCGCCTCGCCGCCGGCGCCTCCCTTTTCCCAGACCTCGCACAACACCACGCGGACACCCAGCTTGCCAGCGTAATCGTTCACCATCAACAACTCGGCTTCGGTGTCGGCAATGAACCGGTTGATCGCGACGACCACCGGTACGCCGAACTGCTGGACGTTTCGAATGTGATGCTGAAGGTGAGGTAATCCGCGCTCGAGCGCTGCCAGATCACCGACGGCAAGCGCGCGCTTGTCGGCGCCCCCCTGCATCTTCAACGAGCGAACCGTGGCGACGAGCACCGCGGCCTCCGGATTCAGCCCGCCGACGCGGCACTTGATGTCGAAAAACTTCTCCGCGCCGAGATCGGACCCGAAGCCTGCCTCCGTCACGACGACATCGCTGAGCGCGAGCCCCGCCCGCGTGGCGACGATGCTGTTGCAGCCGTGCGCGATGTTGCCGAAGGGACCGGCATGCAGGATTGCGGGGCCGCCTTCCAGCGTCTGCACGAGATTGGGCGCCATCGCGTCGCGCAGCAGCATCGCCATCGCACCCGAGGCCCTGAGATCGCGGGCGCGCACCGGCGACTTGATCGTGTTCGTGCCGACGATGATCTGCCCGAGGCGGTGCTCGAGATCTTCGCGGCTCGTGGCAAGCGCCACGATAGCCATGACTTCGCTGGCAGGGATGATGACCCAGCGCTCTTCGCGGGGAACGCCATTCATGGATCCGCCGAGACCAATGACCGCGTGCCGCAGTGCGCGGTCGTTCATGTCGATCGTCCGTGGCCACGTGATCCGCCGCGGATCGATCCCGAGCGGATTCCCCTGCTGCAAGTGGTTGTCGAGCATCGCCGACAGCAACGAATGCGCGCTTGAAATCGCGTGGAAGTCGCCCGTAAAATGCAGGTTGATGTCCGCCATCGGGATGACCTGCGAGAAGCCACCGCCGGCCGCCCCGCCTTTCACGCCGAACACGGGACCGAGACTGGGCTCGCGCATGCAGAGCACGGCGTTCACGTTCAGGCGTCGCAACGCCTGCGCGAGACCGACCGCCACGGTGCTCTTGCCCTCGCCTGCCGGCGTCGGATTGGTCGCCGTCACCAGCACCAGCCGGCCGCGCGCCGGCTGTGACGAGATCTCGAGCGGCAGCTTCGCCTTGTGCTTGCCATACTGCTCGATGTCATCCGCGGTGAGGCCGAGGTCATTCGCGACGTCCACGATCCGCCGCGGCCGCACGCTGTTGGCGATCTCGATATCCGACGGCACGCTCAGGGGCACAGTCATTCCTCTCTAGTCCCTCGGGCGCGTCTCGACGAAACGCCAGCCGAATCGCCCCTTGATGCACAGATTTCCCATGGTGATCGTGTTGTCGAGCGGCGAGGTCGCCTTCACGATCTCGCCGTCCTGCACGTGGAGCGTCAGCGTGCATCCGACACCGCAGTACGGACAGATGGTATCCGTCGTCGTCTGCTGCGACTCGTCCCACGCGCCGCTCTTGCGCAGCTCGTATTCGCGGCTCGCCATCAATGCCCCGGTCGGACAGACGGCGATGCAGTTGCCGCAATAGACGCAGGCGGAGTCCGGCAGGTGGACGTCGAACTCAGTCGAAATGTGGGCGCCAAAGCCGCGTCCGGCGACCGCGATTGCAAAAGTGTTCTGATGGTCCGGCCCGCACGCTTCCACGCACTTGTAGCAAAGAATGCACTTGCCGTAATCGCGGACGTACAGATCGTTGTCGATCTTCGTCGGCTGCCCGACCGTCGCGGCGGCAGGACCAAAGCGTTCCGGCTGGCAGCCATACTCGTTCAACAAGTCCGCCATTCCCGGCGCGGTGGAGAGATCCACAGATGACGCGAGGAGTTCGAGTACCAGCTTCCGCGCGAGCATGACACGCGGTGATCGCGTGTGCACCGTCATGCCGGGCTCGACGACTCGCGAGCAACTGGGCGCGAGCACGCGCGCGCCTTCGAGTTCGACGACGCACAGGCGGCAGACGTTGACGGGCTTCAGCGTCTCCAGGAAGCAGAGCGTCGGGATCGTGACGCCAGCTGCAGTGCACGCCGAAAGGATCGTCGATCCTTCCGGAGCGGTCACCGTGCGGCCGTCAATCAACAGCTCGACGGCGCGTGCGCTCATCGCGTCGCTCCGGCGTCGTAAAGGTGCAGCCGCTTGATCGCGGACTCGATCGCTGAATACGCGGTCTGACCGAGGCCGCAGATCGATGCGTCCTTCATCGCCGCGCCCACTTCGTCGAGCAGTGCGAGCTCAGTCGAACGACGATTCCCTGCGCCATCGGCAGCGATGCGATGAAGCGCCTCCTCCTGCCGGATCGTGCCGACGCGGCAGGGCACGCATTGGCCGCATGATTCGTCGCGGAAGAACGCGGCGATGCGGGTCACAAGGCCGCGTAGATCGATCGTGTCGTCCACAGCCATGACCACACCGGATCCGAGCGTCGTGCCCGCCGCGCGGGTGTCTTCGTGCGTCAGTCTCAGATCCAGTTCATCCGGCCGGACGAACGTACCGGCGGCGCCGCCGAGCAACACTGCCCGCAGAGTCCGGCCGGCATTCAGTCCGCCGGCCATCTCGATCAGGGATCGAAGCGTGATGCCGAATGGCGCTTCGTACACGCCGGGATACTGGACGTTGCCAGACAGGCAGAACAGGCGCGTGCCGGTTGACTGTGCGGAACCCACCGCCGCGAATGCCGCGGCGCCATCGAGAAGAATGAGCGGCACGTTCGCGAGCGTTTCGACGTTGTTGACGACGGTCGGCTTGCCGAAGAGTCCCACCTGCACGGGAAACGGCGGCTTGTTGCGCGGCTCGCCGCGTCCACCTTCGATCGATTCGAAGATCGCCGTCTCCTCGCCGCAGATGTACGCGCCGGCGCCGCGGCGAATCTCGATGTCGAAACGCGGCAGCAGGCCCTGCGCGCGCGAGGCGTCGATCGCATGCTGCATGCGTTCGGCGGCGAGCGGATACTCGCCGCGGATGTACATGAACGCCTTGTCGCAACCAGTCGCCAGCGCCGCGATCGCCATTGCTTCCACGATCGCGAACGGATCCTCCTCCATCAGCACGCGATCCTTGAACGTGCCGGGCTCGGATTCATCGGCGTTGCATACGAGATAGTGCGGCGTCGCGGGCTGCGTCCGCACAGCGTCCCACTTTCGTCCGGTCGGAAAGGCCGCACCGCCGCGACCCATCAGGCGCGACGCAGTGACCTCCGCGATGATCGCCTCCGGACCCATGGCGCGCGCCTTCTCCAGCGCAGCAAAGCCGCCGGACGCCCGGTAGGCATCGAGACTCGAGGGATCGACGCGTCCGACGCGGCGCAGCAACCGGAGACTCGATGGGTCCTGACGGACTGTCGTGCGTGAAGGCGCGGCAGGACTGGCGCCCTCCAGGAGTGCGCGCACGCCTTCCGCCGTGATGTGTCCGATGGACTGTTCGTGCGGGTGTTCGCCGGCCTCGGTCAGATATGCCGCCGGCGCCTGATCGCACATGCCGAGGCACGGGGACCGTATCCAGACCGAGGTCCGAGTTTCGATGTCCGAGGAGGTGGCGGAGGGCGCCGAGTCGTGACTGTATGCGGGGCCGACGGATTCCTCCAGCGCCGCCGTGAGTTCATCCGCGCCGTTGCACTTGCACGCGATGTCGTCGCAGACGTGGACGACTCGTTTCGGACGGGGCGACGTGGCAAGGAGCGCATAGAACGTCGCAACGCCCCACGCGTCGGCCGGCGGCACGTTTAGCCGATCGCAGACGTAGCCAAGTCCCCCCTGGCTGATCCAGCCCACGCGCCGCTGCAATGCATGAAAGGCCGGGAGGAGCATGTGCCGCATCGCGCGCGACTCGTGGCCGCCGACCATGGCCACATGCGCATCGCGAAGATTGGTGCGCGGGCCGCCGTCCCACGCCGAGCGCGGTGGCCCGAGCAGCGCGTCGATCGCGTCGCGCTCCTCGACGGTCGCCTCCGCGTCGATGCGACGAATGTCCATTATTTTCCGGGGGGCTTCGCCCCGCCGGACCCCCCTGCACGCTCGCTTGCGGGGGCCCCTACAGTCCCCGCTCCGCTCGCGTGGCTCACTTGCTGCCGCTCGTTCGCTCTTGTGATCACGACGTTGCTGCTATGTTGTGCGAAGCCATGGCCAGCTCCACCCGCACCGCGCACGCCTTGAATTCCGCGGTGCCCGACTTCGGGTCCGAGACGTCGATCGTCAACTGGTTCGTTGCCACATCATCCGGGAAATGCAGCGTCATGAAGACCATGCCCGCGCGAAGAGCGGTGTCGATCCGCGCCGGCGCGATGACACGTCCGCGGCGCGAGACCACTGCAACGCTCGCGCCGTCCGCGACGCCGAGGCGGTGCGCGTCCTCCGGCGAGATGTCGAGCGTCTCACCGAAATGCAGCGGTGATTCGTAACGTCCCGTCTGCACGCCCGTGTTATACGACTCCAGCCGCCGCCCCGTCGTCAGCAGCAACGGGAATTCGGCATCCGGCTGCTCGACAGGAGGGTCGTGGTTGACGACGCTGAACGGCGCGGGGCGGCCGCCGCAGGGTTGCTGCCAGAGCCGTGCGTGCAGGAACGTCTCGCCTGGATGCAATTCGTCTGGACACGGCCACTGGATCCCGCCGAGCGCTTCGAGACGCGCGTAGCTCATACCGCCGGCAAAGTGCGGCGCGACGACGCGGAACTCGTTCCACACCTGCTCCGCGGTCGGCGATCCCCAGTCGTGACCGAGACGCTTCGCAATCTCCGAAATGATCCACAGCTCATCGCGCGCGCCACCCGGCGGGTCGAGCGCTTTGCGGACGCGCTGCACGCGCCGCTCGCTGTTCGTCACGGTCCCTTCCCCTTCGCACCACGTAGCGGCCGCCGGCAGGACGACGTGCGCAAACTCCGCGGTGCGCGTCAGGAAGATTTCCTGGACGACGAGATGATCCAGCCCGCGCAGCGCGTCTTCGACGTGAGTCGCGTCCGCATCCGACTGCGCCGGATTCTCCCCGATCACGAAGAGCGCCGTAAGATCGCGGCGTGACATCGCGTGGAGCATCTGGGTGAGATTCATCCCGTATGCCGGCTGGATCGTCGTGCCCCACAACGCTTCGATCCGCGCGCGTGCGTCGTTGTCCTGCTCGATGTCCTGGAATCCGGGCAGCTTGTTGGGGATTGCGCCCATGTCGCCGCCCCCCTGCACGTTGTTCTGACCGCGAAGCGGGTTGCATCCGCTGCCCCAGCGTCCGACGTGACCGGTCAGCAGCGCGAGGTTGATCAGCGACAGCACGTTGTCGACGGCGTTGTGATGCTCCGTGATGCCAAGCGTCCAGCACACCATCGCCTTCTCTGCGCGCGCGTAGGTGTGAGCAGCTTCGCGGATCACGTCGGCAGGCACGCCCGTCGTCCGCTCGCCGAACTCCAGCGTGTAAGGCTCGACGGCTTCGCGATACGCCTCGAACCCGCTCGTGCCGTTCCGGATGAAGCTTTCGTGTGCCAGGCCAGCGTGAATGATCTCGCGCGCCATGGTGTTCGAGAGCGCGATGTCGCTTCCGACATTGAGGCCCATCCACACGTCCGCCCATTCGGCCGAAGCCGTCCTGCGCGGATCGACGACGTAGAGCCGCGCGCCGTTCCGGATTCCCTTCAGCAGGTGATGGAACCAGATCGGGTGCGCGGCACGAGCGTTCGATCCCCACAGGAGGACGACGTCCGTCTCCTCGACTTCGCGGTAAGAGCTCGTCCCTCCACCCGCACCGAACACAGTCGCCAGACCGACGACGCTAGGGGCGTGTCAAGTCCGGTTGCAACTGTCGATGTTGTTCGTGCCGAACGCGACGCGGGCCAGCTTCTGCGCCAGGAAGTTCACTTCGTTCGTGGACTTCGAGCAGCTGAAGATCCCGAGCGCGTTCGGACCACGCAACTCGAGGTTGCGGCGAAAGCCTTCCGCCGCGCTGTCCAGCGCATCGTCCCAGCTCGCGGGACGGAGGACGCCGTTGACGCGGAGAAGAGGTTCGGTGAGGCGAGGATACGACCGCTGCGTACGGCCGTTCTTCATTCCGCTAGTCTACTACTCGCGGTGATAGCATTCGCGCATGGTGACAATCAGGCGCGGGACGAGACGAATGATACAGTCGGGACTCGTTGCCGGCGCGTGCGTCGTCGCTACCGCGCAGCAGTTGCCGGCGCCGCCCCTCGCCTGGGTCGCGGTAAAGCCTATCGAACCTCCCTCGTCGCCGCTTCCCGCCGAGACTGCCTCCGCCGCAATTACCAAGTTTTCCTTTATCGCCTATGGCGACACGCGAAGCGGAGCGGCGATCCCGGGCGATGCCGACGTACTAAACCCCGACCACAGCCGCGTCATGGATGGCATGATCGCCAAGATTCGGGAACTGGCGCCTACGCCGTTCCCGGTGCGCTTCGTGCTGCTGTCGGGCGACGCCGTCCTGCGCGGCCAGAACGGCGCGATGTGGAACGTGGGCTTTTCCCCGACCGTCGAGCGGCTCACGCACGGCGCGAACACTCCGTACTTCTTCTCGGCGGGCAATCACGACGTGTCGCCACTGCCGGCCGGCGATCCGCAGCGGGCGCTGGGACTCCATAACACGCTGACCGCGATCTCGAAGTTGATTCCGCCGGAAGGGTCGCCGCGTCGGCTCAGCGGATATCCGACGTATGCGTTCGGCTACGGCAACACGTTCATCATCGCGCTGGATTCGAACATCGCGTCAGATGCCCTCCAGCTCTCGTGGGTCACCGATCAACTCGAACACCTCGATCGCGCGCGCTACCACCACGTCATCGCGTTCTTTCACCACCCGCCGTTTTCATCCGGTCCGCACGGCGGCGCGTCGGCGGACCCGGTGCCGGGAACGGGCGTGAAGGCGCCCGACCGCGTCGAGCCGCAGACGCTCGCGATCAGGACGACGTACATGCCGCTCTTTCGCAGGCACCACGTCCGCATGCTGATCACGGGGCACGACCACCTGTACGATCATTGGGTCGAGCGATACGCCGACAAGGGCACGACGTATCGGATGGACACGATCGTTACGGGTGGTGGCGGCGCGCCGGTGTATACGTATTCGGGTGAGCCGAATCTCGGCGCGTACATAGCCGGGGACGTGGCGGCGAACATCAAAGTCGAGCACCTCGTGAAGCCCGGACCCGCGGTCGAGGACAATCCGCATCATTTCGTCGTCATTCACGTCGACGGGAATCGTCTCTCGCTCGAGGTCGTCGGCGTCGCGCAAACGCCGTACGCACCGTATGCGGGTGCTACGGCGAAGATCTCACTCGACGACAAGCACCCGTCGTCGTAATTACGCGGTGAGCCTGACCTCGCCCACGCACCGCGCGAGCCGCTTGATGCTCTCCTCCGCGCTCGCGGGGAGCGCGCTGGTGAAGCACAGGCGCAGCTCCGAGTCACCTGCGGGATCCGGATAGAACGCGGGACCTGGCACGAACGTGACGCCTGCCGCAAGCGCGCGGTCGTGGAGCGCGGTTGCGCTCAACCCGGGTCCGAGACGGCACCACAGGTACAGTCCTCCCGCCGGACGCCCGAAGCGGATCGATCCCGGAGGCATGTAACGCTGGATGGCGGCGACCATCTGCGTGCAGCGCTTCGCGTGTTCGGTCCGGATCGCGCGCAAGTGCGAATCGAACGCCCCCTGCCGCATCATCCGCGCGACCGCCATCTGCACGAGATTGGGCGTATGCGGATCGAGGCGCTGCTTGATGATCGCGATCTGCTCGACGATGGACGGCGCCGCGGCAATCCATCCAAGGCGCAGTCCGGGCGCCATCACTTTCGAGAAGCTGTTCAAGTAGATGACCAGGTTGTGATCGTCGAGCTGCCGCAGCGACGGTGGCGGCGCGTCCGTGAAGTACAGATCGCGGTACGTTGCGTCCTCGACGATCGGTACGCGGTAGCGCTGTGCGAGCGAGAGCAGTTCCCGCCGCGTACGAATCGGCATCGTCGTCCCGGTGGGATTCTGGAACGTCGGATTCGTGTAAATCAGCTTCGGGCGGTAGCGCACGAGCAGATCCTCGAGCTCGTCGCTGTCAGCGCGCGCCATGTCCCAGCCGATCAGCTTCGCGCCGGCGGCGCGAAACGACTGGATCGCGCCGAGATATCCGGGGCGATCCATGATCACCGCGTCACCCGGATCGATCAGGCAGCGCGCGAGCAGATCCATGCCCTGCTGCGCGCCGGACAGGATCAGCACGCTCTCCCGCGGAACGCCATAACGCTCTGCGATCGCGGTCCGCAGCGCCGGCTGTCCTTCCGTCGGTCCGTGTCCCCAGACCGCGCTGGAATCGGTGGACAGCGCGTGATTCACGGCCTCGAGAAACGCCTCGTTCGGAAAGCGATCGAGCGCCGGTCCGCCGGCCGCGAGCGAGAGGAGCCGCGAGTCCGACGAGTTGCGGACGACGTCGCGCAGCGTCGAGTCGCTCGTTCGCAGCGCGGCGGCCGCGATCTTTCCGCGCCAGGCGAACGGCGTGCCTTCCGGCTCGGGCGCGGCGCAGACGAACGTGCCGCGGCCGACATATCCGCGCAACAGGCCGCGCGACTCGAGCTCGCGGTACGCGCTGACGACAGTCGTGCGGCTGATCTTCAGTTTCTGCGCGAGCGCGCGTTCCGGCGGCACGCGTGTGCCCGACGGCAGTTCCCCTTTTGCGATCGCATTCTCGAGGAGTTCGACGAGGTGGCCGTAGAGCGGCCGCTCGGTCCGGACGAACTGGCGTTCAATGGACATCATCAAAAGACCTCTGGACTGCGGATCATGGACTGGTTCCCGGTCCAATCAGAAGGTCCAATTGTCGCCTGGATGGGTTCAATGGGGACGAAAAAGCAGTCCAATCAGGAAAGGTCTTCTTTGAGCAGGTCGGTGTTGATGGCAAACGCAGCTTCGGCCCCTTCGGCCGCGGCGACAATCACCCACTGCACCAAGCGCGATGCATCCCCCGCCACATACAGGCCCTTCAGATGCGTCGACTCGTACTTGCCTGTCCGCACCGTCCCCTTCTCGCCGATCTCGCACCCGAGTCGACGCGCGAGTTGCGATTGCTGCGTCTGCCCGGTCGTGAAAAACAGCGCGCGCCGCGCCAGCGGATCGCCGGTCGCGAACACGATGCGTTCGAGCCCGTCGTCACCCTCGAGGCGGACGACGCGATCGTCCCGCAGCGTGATGCCGTGACGATCGAGTCTCGCAAGATCATCGGCTGAGAGCTCCGACGGTCCGTCGGTGCACAGGACGAGATCGCGGCTCCATCCGGTGAGCTCGAGGGAGAGGCCGAGTCCGCGTGCGCCGCGGCCGTAGATCGCGAGCGGCTGGTCGCGCACTTCCCAGCCGTCGCAGTACGGGCAATGGAACACGCTGCGGCCGTAGAGTTCGTGGAATCCAGGGATGTCCGGGAGGTTGTCGGTGACGCCCGTCGCGATCAGCAGCTTGCGCGACGACAGCCGCGTGCCATCGTGAAGCGTGACCTCGAAGCGTCCACTCACGCATTCTGCGGAGGTGACTTCCGCGTCGCGGATTTCGACGGTGTCGTACTGCGCCATCTGCTCGCGCCCGAGCCGCAGGAATTCCAACGGCGGGATTCCATCGCGGGTGAGAAATCCGTGCATCGCGCGCGACGCCGCGTTCCGGGGCTTGCCCGTGTCGCACACCAGCACGTGGCGCAGGCTGCGGCCGAGCATGAGGGCTGCGTTCAGGCCCGCGGGGCCCGCGCCGACAATGATCACGTCGTACATCTATCTATTTTGCTTGGATCCGAGCCAGGCGTCGCGGAACGCTTTCTGTGCCGCGGTCGGCGCGCCGCCGGTGTCTTCGATCAGAACCGCCTCGAGCGCAGGATCTTCCGTCAATACGATCTTCGTGGACTGCGCGACGCCGTTGCGGCGTTTGAATGACACCGAGATCGTGTCGCCCGGTTTGTGCCCGGCGATCCTTTCACCGAACTGCTGCAGCGAGGCGATGGCCTTTCCGTCAATCTCGGTGATCGTGTCGTCCTGTTCGAGGCCGGCGTCGTACGCCGGCGTGCCGGGCGCCTGCAGGTTTCCGATTCGCGCTGCCTCCTGGCCGCCGCGGATCTCGCCGGCCCACGCACGCCCCGCATTGCGTTTGCGCAGCACGACGCCGGCGCGCTGCATCAGGCGCGCGTAATCCGCGACATCGCGGCCGATCATGTAGCGCTTGTAGAAATCTTCCGCGAACGCGCGGTCGCCCGAAACCTCGGCAAGGCGATCGCGAAGATCGGTGACCGCGTACGGTTTCGCGACGAGGCCCGGCTGCGGTCCGCCGGGCTTGCCGTGTGCCTTCCACATCGCGCGCATGAAATCGTCGAGCGTGATCCTGCCGTCCGTCTTGTCGCGCAGCGTCAGGTCGAGCGCCAGCGCCACGGCGCCGCCGTACGTGTAGTAGGAGATGAAGGTCGTGCTGAAGTTCGTCGGGTCAACAGCGCGCGCGGCATCGACGAACGGCGCCATGTGGCTCATCTCGACCGGTGATCGGAACTGGCGCCCGGAACCATTGATGACCTCCGCCGCGAGGTTTCCCATGTTGCGGACGGTGTTTTTTACGTCGGAGATGCCCGCGCGTCCCGTGATCAACGACCCGTAGTACTGCGTGAATCCTTCGGCGACCCACAGGGAGTCGGTCAGATTCGCCTCTTCGAAGTTGAATGGCTCGAGACCCTGGGGGCGGATGCGCTCGACATTCCAGCAATGGAAGAACTCGTGCGATGCGGTGCCGAGTCCATTTCGCACGTTGCCGCGGCCGCTCACCGCGGTGCTGTTCCGGTGTTCCATGCCGTCGCCGGCATTCGTGGGCAGGTAATCCGCGACGAACGTGTAGGTGCCGGTATCGTACTCGGGATACTCGCCGAAGACCGTCACCGCTTCCCTGACGATCTTCTCCACGCCGGCAGCGTATTGATCGATGTCCTGGTCGGAGCTCTCGGTGTGGACCGCCGCGCGGATCGTGAAAGTCTTCCCGTCCGGATTCTTTACCGTGAACTCGCGTAGCCGATACGCGCTCAGTTCCGTCGGGCTGTCGAACAGGTACTGCAGGTTCGGCGCGGTGAACGTCCACGGATCTGACGTAGGAAACAGCTGCGTCGCTGCTTTCCAGCCGGATTCCGCGGGTGGCGTGAACGTGACGCGAACCGGTCGATCGTCCATGCGCCGCGCCCACATGAGCGTCGCCGGCATGTTCATGTGCGCGTGCGCCGGGTCGATCGCGAGATAGGTGCCGTCCACGAGGTCCCCATAAATTTTGTAGGTGATGCGCACGGTCCCGTCGTGTCCTGCGACATCCCATTGGTACGGATTCGGCCGCGAAGTCACGAGCTCGCTCCCCTTGCCGTCGAAGGCGTGCACGTCGTAGACGTTCTTCGCAAACTCGTGCACGGCATATCGGCCGGGAGACGATCGGCTCATCCGCGCCTGCAGCGTTCCCGCGGATACGCCGCTGAACACGACCTCCACGTTGGCGACGTGGTGCTCGGGAGCGGGGAACGACACCTTGTAAACCACAGGCGCCTGCGCGTCCGGCGGCGCGCTGAGAGGCAGCAACATCACGGCCGCCGCGACAACGGCCCGCACTAGCGTTCGCATTTCAACACTCCATCTCGGAGCTAACATGTTTCAAGTAACGAAGCAACGAAGGCGTCGGAGCTAACGGACAAAGACAAGTCGCGGAATACGCAACGCTCCGAGCCGCTGCGCCCTCTGCGCCTCTGTGTTGTACGTCTCCGTTGAACTCCGTTAGCTCCGTTGCTTGGTTTCTAAGATCCGTGTCCTCTTTTGGCAATGACGCACAACAATTCGAACATGATATTCGCCGCCAGGAGGGCGGTGATCTGCCCGGGACCATCGAACTGCGGCGCCACTTCGACGACGTCGCAGGCGACGACGTTCAGGCCGGCGAGGGCGCGCACGAGTGCCTGCGCCTCGTAGCTCGTGAGGCCGCCGACTTCGGGCGTGCCCGTGCCAGGCGCGAACGCCGGATCGACCGAGTCGATGTCGAACGTCACGTAAACCGGCAGGTCCTTGACGATGTTGCGCGCGCGCGCGACGGTCGCGACCACGCCGTCGTGCTTCACCATTTCGATATCCACGGTGGTGACGCCGTGCTCGCGCTGGTATTTGAAGTCTTCGTCCTCACCGTACATGGGGCCGCGGATGCCGATCTGCACGTAGTGCGACGGATCGATCACGCGCTCCTCGATCGCCCGGCGAAACGGCGACCCATGGAAGTACTTCCCGCCGAAATAATCGCCCCAGGTGTCGATGTGCGCGTCGAACTGCACGAGCGCCAGCGGCCCGTGCTTCTTCGCAACGGCGCGCAGGCATGGCAGCGAGATCGAATGATCGCCGCCGACGACGAGCGGCGTCGCGCCCGCGTCGAGGACGCGGGTCACGCCCGCCTCGATGGCCGCGTAAGCGGGTTCGATGCCGACCGGCGGCGCGTCGACGTCCCCCGCATCGACGATCGTGAGCGTCTCGAATGGAGAAATCTTCTGGAAGTACGAGTAGGGACGGATCAGCGACGACTGCGCGCGGATTTCCCGCGGCCCGAGCCGCGCGCCCGAACGGTAGGACGTACCGCTGTCAAACGGGACGCCGAGCATGGCCACATCCACACCGGCCAGATCGGTCTGATACGGCAGCCGCATGAACGTCGCCGGCTGCGCAAACCGTGGGCTCTTTCCTGAGTCGAGCTGTTTGGAACGCATCAAGCTTTATCGAACCAGCCTCCGGCCTCCAGCCGCTAACTGGCCCTGACCCACTTCCACATTTCGCCGACAGTCGCCGCCTTGCCCTGCATCAGCAGGCCCGTCCGGAAAATCTTGCCTGCGGCGTACACGGCGGCCATCGACGTGATCGCGGTCAAGACGACGGACAGGGCAATCTGCCAGACAGGTGGGCCGGGCGGCAGCATGATGCGAAGGGGCATCAGAAACGGGCTCGCCGTCGGGAAGAGCGACAGTCCGACAGAGATCGGGCTCTCGGGGGCGTTAATGATGGCAAACCACGTCATCCACGGGAGCATCATGATCAGCATCGCCGGCGTCATCATCCCCTGCGCGTCCTTGAGATCCGAACACGCGGCGCCGATCGTGATGAAGAGTGAGCCGAACATGAACGAGGCCATCACGAGGAACAGCAGCAGCCATGCGATGTCGGTTCCGTGGATCACGTCGCCGTAACCGAAGTAGCGCGCGGCGGATGTGCCGCCGATGACGTAGACGGATGCCAGCAGCAGCGAGACCGCGACGCTGCCGGCGAGCTTGCCCATCATTAATTGAAATGGGGTTACTGAACCAATCAGGACTTCGCTGATGCGGCTCATCTTCTCCTCGATGACGCTGTTCAGGAGCTGCGGCGCTCCCGACATCACCGAGAACAACAGGATCATCATCATCCCGACCGGAATGGCCACCGTCCGGACTTTGTCCACCGGCGCCGCGGCGCGGATCGCGCCGGTGGCGTCGCGCTGGAGCAGTCCGAGCTCCGAGACGTCCACCCGCTTCATCAACCGGCTCACCAGGCTGCGATCGATCGCCGCATCGCGGAAACGGCGGTTCATGATCTCGCGATTGACGATATTCGAGATCCAGCTCAGAAGCGTCCGATACGCAGGATGGTTCGAGTAGTAGCGGACCTGTCCGTTCGCGTCCGGGTTGAGCGCCGACGCGGGAATCTCGATGAACGCGTACAGCTCGTTCTTCCGTACGCGATCCGAGAGCGCCGCGCGCGCCTGCTCGTCTTTCTCCTCGAACGTCGCCTGCACGGGGAGGAACCGCGGCGCGGTCTGCACGCCCGTCGCGGCCACGCCGCGATTCCACTCGTCTGCCGCCGCCGCAATCGTCGGGAAGAGCACGCCGGTGCGATCGATGACGGCGAATGGACGATCCTTGATGTCGGTCGCGTTGCGCGTGACCTTCTGCACGCCGAACGCGATCGCCATGAAGATCGGCATCATCAGGATCCCGACGAGGAACGCCTTCGACCTCGTGAGGGTATTGAACTCGGAGATGGCGACAATCAATGCTTTGTTCTTCATGTTCTACCGTTTACCGTCTACCGTTTACCTCCCCGTTCCCTTCCAGGCCCGCAATCCGGACGAAGATGTCGTGCAGCGACGGGCGCGTGATCTCGAAGTGATGCACCGCGGTCTTCGCGGCCAGCTGCTGTAGAAATCGCTGGGAATCGCACGAGAGCCGGATCTCCTGCAGCTGCCCGTAGTCGTTGACGGTATCCACGCCCGCCATCCCCGCCAGCGCCGACGCGCCGGCCGCGGTGCGCAGGCGCACGGTGTCGAAGCCGTATTGCGCCTGGATCTCTTCGAGCGTGCCGTCGAGCACTTTCCGGCCCTTGAAAATCATGAAGATGCGGTCGCACATCCTTTCGGCGGTCGCCATGTCGTGGGTGCTGAAGACGACGGTCGTGCCGCGGCGGCGCATCTCGAGCACCACGTCCTTCAGCGACTCCGCGTTGACGGGGTCGAGCCCTGAGAACGGCTCGTCGAGAATCAGCAGCTCGGGCTGCGAGATAACGGCCGCGACGAACTGGACCTTCTGGGACATGCCCTTCGACAGCGTCTCGATCTTGCGATCGCCCCATTCTTCCATGCCCAGGCGCGGCATCCAGTCGTTGATGGCGGGATCGATCTGCGCGATGCTGCACCCTTTCAGCTGCCCGTAATAGCGCAGCAGTCGGCGCACGGTCATCTTCTTATAGAGGCCGCGCTCCTCCGGCAGGTAGCTGACGCGGTCACGGGCGGCCGTGCTCGCGGCCGAATCGAGGACGGTGATCGATCCTTCGTCGGGCAGCAGGATGTTCATGATCATCCTGAGCGTCGTCGTCTTGCCGGATCCATTCGGGCCGATGAAGCCGTAGATCGAGCCGGTGGGAACCGTCAGCGTGAGGTGGTCGACGGCGGCGAGTCCGTCGAACCGTTTCGTGACATCACTGAGCCGGATCGCGTCGGTCAAGGTGCCGCCATTCTAGGGTTTGACAGCTTGTGAAAGTTTTCACATTATAAAGCGGGCCCGCACACTGTTCGTTGTCGATTAAAACGGCACATTCGATATAGTCTGTGTCCTTTGACGCTCGCCTGTGAGAGCCCGACAGCGTTCAGACGCCCCAGACGATGAGTCAGATTTTCCACCGCAGCACAAATATCTGGTCCAAAGTCAGCATCCTGGCCGCCCTCGTGTTCGTGGGCTTCCTCGGGTGGGTGGTTGTCACGATCTCATGGTCCGGGTACGTCACCGGTCAGGGCCTGACGAAGGACCAGCCCGTACAGTTCAGCCACGCGCATCACGTTGGATCGATGGGCATCGACTGCCGCTACTGCCATACGACGGTCGAAGAATCAGCATTCGCGAACATTCCGCCGACGAAGACGTGCATGAACTGCCACTCGCAGATCTGGACGAACGCGCCGATCCTCGAGCCCGTCCGCGCCAGCTTCCGTGAGAACAAGCCGCTCGAGTGGAACCGCGTCCACGACCTGCCCGACTTCGTGTACTTCAACCACAGCATTCACGTCGCCAAGGGCGTCGGCTGCGCGACCTGCCACGGCCCGGTCGACCGGATGCCGCTGATGTACCAGGAAAACAGCCTGCAGATGCGCTGGTGCCTCGAGTGCCATAGGAACCCGGCGAAGTACGTGCGCCCGAAGGACCAGGTCTTCAATATGGCCTACGAGCGTCCAGCGGATGACCCCGGCCTCGGCGAGCGCCTCGTGAAGGAATACAAGATCGCGGGAGCGAACCAGCTGACAAGCTGCTCGACGTGTCATCGATGATGTTTCCAGTTTCCAGTTTCCAGTTGCCAGTTTCCAGTTTCCAGTTGAGAGGTTCTGGAGGCAAATGCCTGTGCTGGCAACTGGTCACTGGTTACTGGTTACTGGCGACCGGTTACTGATTTTTATGGATTTTTCCGCTATCCGATCGCGTTTGGCCGGGTCCGAGGGACGCCTGTATTGGCGCAGCCTCGGGGAGCTCGCCGACACCGCGCAATTCCGCGATTACCTGCATCGCGAATTTCCCGAGCAGGCATCGCAGTGGAACGATCCGAAGGGACGCCGGCAGTTCCTGAAGCTGATGAGCGCGTCGCTGGCGCTCGCGGGCGTCAGCGCCTGCACGAAACAGCCGAATGAAAAGATCATCCCTTACGTCCGCCAGCCGGAAGACCTCGTCCCGGGGCGTCCTTTGTTCTTCGCGACGGCCATTCCGTTTGGCGGCGTGGCCGCGCCGGTCCTCGTCGAAAGCCACGAGGGTCATCCGACCAAAGTCGAAGGGAATCCACAACATCCAGCCAGCATAGGTGGCACGGACATCTTCGCGCAGGCGGCGATTCTGACCCTCTACGACCCGGACCGCGCGAAGACGGTCCTTTATAGAGGTGACGTGCGCGGCTGGGGTGAACTCCTGACCGCGGTCAAGAACGTCCTCTCGGACCAGAAGACAACGGGAGGCGCCGGGATCCGTTTCCTCGCGGAAACGATGACGTCGCCGAGCGCCGCGGACCAGATCAAGCAGATCCAGCAGGCGTTCCCGCAGGCGAAGTGGCACCAGTGGGACGCCGTCACGCGCGCAACCGCTGCCGATCCTTCTGACGCCATCTATCACTTCGACAAGGCGGACGTCGTCGTCTCGCTCGACGCCGATTTCCTGGCGTGCGGGCCCGCGAGCGTGCGCTACTCGCGGGACTTCGCGACTCGCCGGCGCGCAGGCGCGGATGCGGAGCACGCGGAACAGGCGGGCGGGGAAGGTGCGGAAGCGCCGGCGGGCATGAACCGCCTTTACGCGATCGAGAGCACGCCGACGCTGACCGGCGCGAAGGCGGATCATCGCCTCGCGCTGCGCGCGTCTGAAATTCACGGTGCCGCGCAGGCGCTCTCTTCAGCCGGCGCAGGCGGATCGTTCTCGAACGCGAACGCGCAGAAGTTCCTGGCGGCAGTCGCCAAGGATCTGCAGGCGCACCGCGGCCGGTCCCTGGTCGTCGCCGGGGATTATCAACCCGCGGCGGTCCACCAGCTCGCGCGGGCCCTCAACGAGTCGCTTGGCAACATCGGCGCGACGGTGACTTACGCACCTGCCGCCGCGCTCAATCCGACGGACCAGATCGCATCGCTGCGCGATCTGACCCAGGCGATGGACGCCGGCCAGGTGCAGCTGCTCGTGATTCTCGGCGGCAATCCCGTGTTCACCGCGCCCGCCGACCTGAAGTTCCAGGAAAAGCTCGCGAAGGTGCCGCTCTCGGTTTCCTATTCGCTTTACGTCGACGAGACCGCGACGAACTGCCACTGGAATCTTCCCGAAGCGCACGCGCTCGAGAGCTGGGGCGACGCCCGCGCCTACGACGGCACCGTCACGGTCATGCAGCCGCTGATCGCGCCGCTCTACGAGGGACGCACGATCCAGGAAGTCCTCGCGACCTTCATCGACGCGCAGAACGGCAAGTCCGCACACGATCTGGTGAAAGAGTACTGGACCCGCGCCAACACCGGCCTCGTCGCGGGAATGACGATCACCGATCCCAGCGGACAGCCCTTCAAAAGCTCAGACAGCTTCTGGAAGCACGTGCTGCACGATGGCTTCGTGCCCGGGACCGCCGCTGGCGCGGCAGCTGCCAGTAGTCAGCCGCCAGTTGCCAGTAACCAGTCACCCGTTCCCAGTAACCAGCAAACCGGTCTGGAAATTATCTTCAGGCCTGATCCCACTATCTGGGACGGCCGCTTCGCGAACAACGGGTGGCTCCAGGAGCTGCCGAAGCCGCTGACGAAGATCACGTGGGACCCGGCGGCGTGGATCAGCCCGAAGCTTGCGGAGTCGCAGCACCTCAGCGACGGAGACATCATCGAGTTGCGGTATCGCGGCAACACCGCGAAGCTGCCGGTCGCCGTCGTCCCGGGACACCCTGACAACTCGGTCACTGCGTTCTACGGCTATGGCCGCAAGGTCACGGGTCGAGTGGGCGCGGTCGCGGAAGACGTCGCGAAGAACTTCGACGTCTATCGCCTGCGCACTTCTGACGCGCCGTACTTCGGCAGCGGCCTCGAGATCTCCAAGGTCGGCAAGTACACGCTCGCGCGCACGCAGGAACACCACCTGATGGAAGGGCGCAACCCGGTCCGCGCCACGACCTTCGAGGAATACAGGAAGAACCCGGAAGTCATCGCCCACATGGGCGAGACGCCGCCGCGCGCGCTGACGATGATTCCCGAGTGGGAATACAACGGCTACAAGTGGGGCATGGCGATCGACCTGACGTCGTGCACCGGTTGCGGCACGTGCACGATTGCCTGCCAGGCGGAAAATAACATCCCTGTTGTGGGGAAGGACCAGGTCAATCGCGGGCGCGAGATGCACTGGATCCGCGTGGACCACTATTTCGCGGGCGATCTGGAGAATCCGGAAACGTACCACCAGCCGGTACCCTGCATGCAGTGCGAGAACGCCCCATGCGAGCTCGTCTGCCCGGTCGCCGCGACGACGCACAGCTCTGAAGGCCTGAACGACATGGTCTACAACCGCTGCGTCGGCACACG
>DASPXV010000033.1:0-11280 GCA_035637115.1 Vicinamibacterales bacterium | reverse complement strand
CTCACCGATTTCATCGCGTCCGTGTCTCCCCACATTCCCTGGCACGTCACGGCGTTTCACAAGGACTACCGGATGTCGGATCCGGAGAACACCACGCCGGAGATGCTGATGGAGGCCGCAGCGATCGCCAGGGCCGCGGGGTTGCGCTACGTGTACGCCGGCAACATCCCGGGCCGCGTCGGAGAGCTCGAGAACACGCGCTGTCATAACTGCAGCGCGGTGCTGATCGAGCGTTACGGATATCTGATTCGAAAGTACCGGCTCACCGCGGACGGCACGTGTCCGCAGTGCGCGACCGCGATTCCGGGCCGATGGGGCCGGCAGTTCGGGGGCCAGATCGCCTCCTCGCCGTTCCTTCCCGGCACCCGCCGTCTGCGCACCTTTCGCTAGGCCCTATGCCCCGACACGCGCTATACTTCCGCCGCCCACAACCCCGCCGTTGAACGCTAAGTCATCCCATGTCATATCAGAGACGTAAGGCCCCCGGCCCAAAGCCGTCGCAGCAGGGAGAGCTCGCGACACCGCCTGACACGGAAGAGCAGGCGCCGAACGATTCGGCACCCGCCTCGCCGGACGCGCAGAAGCAACAGCGGCTGAACCTCGCGGATCTCAAGGACAAGAGCATCCAGCAGCTCACCCAGATCGCCAAGGACCTGAACGTCCAGGGCGCCACCGGCATGCGCAAGCAGGATCTGATCTTCCAGATTCTCAAGGCGCAGACGGAGAAGAGCGGCTTCATTTTTTCCGAAGGCGTGCTGGAAGTGCTGCCTGACGGTTTCGGCTTCCTTCGCGCGCCCGACTACAACTACCTGCCCGGGCCGGACGATATCTACGTGTCCCCGTCGCAGATTCGGAAGTTCGATCTGCAGACGGGCGACACCGTGTCGGGGCAGATCCGCTCACCGAAGGAGGGGGAGCGCTACTTCGCGCTGATCAAGGTCGAAGCGGTTAACTTCGAGGCGCCCGAACACGTTCGCGACAAGCTGTTCTTCGAGAATCTCACGCCGCTGTACCCGCAGGAAAAGTTCACGCTCGAAACGAGCGCCGACAACCTGTCGGGACGCGTGATGGACCTGATGACGCCGATCGGGCGCGGACAGCGCGGACTGATTGTCGCGCCGCCGCGCACCGGCAAGACGATGCTGCTGCAGAACATCGCGCAGTCGGTGGCGAAAAACCATCCCGAGGTGTACCTGATCGTCCTGTTGATCGACGAGCGCCCCGAGGAGGTCACCGACATGCAGCGCTCGGTGAACGGCGAGGTCATCGCATCCACCTTCGACGAGCCGGCGCAGCGCCACGTGCAGGTGGCGGAGATGGTCATCGAGAAGGCCAAGCGCCTGGTCGAGCACAAGCGCGATGTGCTGATCCTGCTCGACTCGATCACGCGTCTGGCGCGCGCCTACAACTCGGTGATCCCGTCCTCAGGAAAGGTGCTGTCAGGCGGCCTCGACTCCAACGCGCTGCAGAAGCCGAAGCGGTTCTTTGGCGCCGCGCGAAAGGTCGAGGAGGGAGGATCGCTGACGATTATCGCCACCGCGCTCATCGACACCGGCTCGCGCATGGACGACGTCATCTTCGAAGAGTTCAAGGGCACGGGCAATATGGAGATTAACCTCGATCGAAAGCTCTCCGACAAGCGCGTGTTCCCGGCGATCGACATGCAGAAGAGTGGCACGCGCAAGGAGGAGCTCCTCATGGCTCGCGAGGACCTCAATCGCGTATGGGTGCTGCGCAAGGTCCTCGCGCCGTTGTCGGCGACCGAGGGCATGGAGCTGCTGCTCGACAAGATGGGAAAGTCGAAGTCGAACGCGGACTTTCTGTCGTCCATGCAAAAGGGCTAATCAGTCATCGGTCATCGGTCATCGGTACTCAGTGCTGAGTGCGCTTGAGTGTCAGCGTCAGGCCTGAGGCTCCCGAGTCGTTGACGGTGACGCGCTTGCCCTGCTCGCGCAGGTTCTGCAGGAACTCGGGATCGGACCAGTCACCGTCGCGCACGTATTCCAGCGGCACCGCGAGGTAGTTGCCCGGAATCACGTTGCGGAATTCGAACGAACCAACCGCATCGGGCCTCGCCGTGCGGATCAGGCGAGAATCTTCACCCCACTTCTGTTGATCCTCCGGAAAGATCAGCACGGTGCCGTCCATCGCCTGGCCGCGATCGTCGAACAGCGTCCCGCGCAGCTTCGGCAGCGATTGGGAGTGACGCGGTGATCGTGTAACGCCCCGCGGGCAGATCCTTGAATTCGAAGAGTCCCTGTGCGGTCGTGCTCATCGACCGCGACTCGGTCAAATCGGGCGAGGCGATCGAGACCTGCACGCGCCGCACCGCGCGGCCGGTGTCCGCGGCAACGACCTTGCCTTTGACGGACGACGTGCCTTTCTGGGTGACGACGTCGCGCGGCGGGGCCTGGCTCCCCTGGAAACTCGTCGACTGGCTCAATAGCAACGCGATGGCGAGTTGTGCAATCACGTCCGGCCTCCTTGGCGACTCTGAGGCGTCGAGTTCAGCTCAGGAACCGCAGCTGCCGCCGAGGCCGGTGACGGTCACAGCATCGAGAACGAGGACGTTCTCGGCCGGGCTCGGCATCGACCCCATCGATCCGGCGCTCGATCCGCCGCCGATCACGACCCGTCCTCCCTTGAACTTCACGCCCGGTTCGATCAACGAGGACTTCTTGATCAGCCCCGTCACTTCGGCGCGCTGGCCATCCTGCTCCTTCACGGCGGCCATGACGTCTTTCTTGCCGGCGAGGCGGAACGTGGTCGCGCGGACGTTGTAGCCGCTCGTCGTATCGGTCTGGCGGACATCGGCTGCCCGGATGACGCGCCCCTTGATGCAGCCGGTGATGACCACCATGATCGAGTCCTTCGGGACTTTTGGACGTTCCTCCTGCTGCGCGGCAAGCGGCGCGATAGCGACGAGCGTGGCGAGTGCGATTCGGGCGAGCATGGATCCTCCGGCGGGCAGGCGATCCCACGATAGCACGGCGCGATTACGAGGCCGCCCCGGCGCCGACGATTCCGTAACGCTCACCGGGCAGAGATCGCGAAAACACTCGATTTCCGGAAGGCACCGCGCTTGCTCATGCACGGGGTCGTGCCGGCATTCGTACTCGCACTGCTCCTTGCCTCCACACCACAGACCGCACAACAGGATCCGGCCCGCGCCGGTTGGGAAGCCATCCAGCGGGGCGACGGCGAGAAGGCCGCATCTGCGTTCAGGGCCCAGCTCGCGACAGACCCCAATGACGCGCGCGCGTTGACGGGCGCGGGCATTGCGGCGCACTTGCTGGCGCGCGATGACCAGGCGGTCTCCTACTTGAAGCGCGCGTTGCAGGCCGACCCCGAAAATGCCTACGCGTCGTACGTCCTCGGTCAGATTGCGTATGGGCAGGGAGATCTCGACCTCGCGATCAAGTCGTACGAGCGGGTCATCAAGCTGAATCCCGGCAGCCCCGCGATCTACCAGCAGCTGGAAGGCTGGAAAAAGGAAGCGGCGCTGCACGGCACGTTTGCCGCGCGTCCGACGGCGCGCTTCACCGTCATGTTCGAGGGGACTGCGCAGCAGGCGATCGCCACGCGCGTGTCAGCCGTGCTGGAGACGGCGTACGCGCGCGTCGGCAAGGCGCTGAACGCGTATCCGCCGGAGACCGTCACGGCGATTCTTTACACCGGGCAGCAGTTCCGCGATATCACGAAGTCGCCGTCGTGGGCAGCAGCCGCGTACGACGGGCGCATCCGCATCCCGGTACTCGGCGCGCTTCGCGATCCGGCGGAGCTCGACCGTGTCGTGACGCACGAGTTCGTGCACGCCGTGATTCACCAGATGTATCCGCGCATCCCCGGCTGGCTGAACGAAGGGCTTGCCACGTACCTGGAGCCTGGCGATCACACCTGGCTCGTCGCCAGGCTTCGCGGGGCCGATGGGATGATTCCGCTGGCGCGGCTCACGGAGGCGTTCCACACGCTCGACGGCAACGACGCGCTCGTCGCCTATGCGCAAAGCTACGCCGGCGCGCGGGTGCTGTCGGAACGGCTCGGCGGGAACTTTCCGGTCTTTCTGCAGTACGTGAGCAACGGCACGCCGATCGACCAGGCGCTGATGCTCTTCAACATCACGCCCGCCGACGTCGAACGGGAGTGGACACGTCGCGCGCGCGGAACCCGGTGACTCGTCGTGCTATTTGACTTTCCATTCCTGCACACCCGCGGAAACGCCCGGTTGCATCACGAGCTCGAGCCGAAGCGCGGTAGTCGTCACTGCCTTGAAGCGGACCGTGTTGTAGGCGTCCCGGGCGACACCGTATTCTCCCGCGGCTTCGACCGGCTTCCAGTCGTTGCCATCCTTATAGAGCAGGCGCCAGCTTTTCGGGACGCGCACGCCGCCGCGCCCGGTGTCGTCGAACCAGTAGACCTGCGTCTCCGAAACTGACGCCGGCTTCGCGAACGCCATCTCGATCCACTCACCATTGCTGCAGGGTCGCGCGTTCGCGCGACCCTGCCCACCGGAGCTGGCGCCGGTGGAGCCGCCAGCGGCTGTGGGCGCGGTACAACCATTCCGCGGCCACCAATCGAAGTACGATGTCGAGTCGTTCGACGCGCGCGGATCCTCGCCGTCGATGATGTTGCGGATGTTCTTCGTGCTCGCCGAGTGCGTGAGCGTGGACGTCGTTGCGATCGTGGGATACGGCGTCGGCCTGGCGGCGCTGTCGACGCGGGCAAGCCATACGGCCATCTGCCCTCGTCCTCGATTCGCCCACGTGGCGTAGGGGATGGCCATCAACGGCTGCTCCGCCTTCTGAACGTTGCCCTTTTCATCGTAGGAAAGTCCCACCGCGCGGCCCCTCACGACTTCGACGCCGTTCAGCAGATCGGGTCGGAATTCCGCCGTCATCGCATTCGCGTCGGAAAGGACGATGTTGCGCACTTTGCCGTTCGGGTTGTCCGGCCATTCGGCGGCATACACGATCGGGCCGCGCTGCAGCGCCACGCGGTTGCGATCCGCCTCGACCTTCTCGTTCGCAACGACGCGGCGCACGGGCATCGGCAGGTTCAGATCGATGGCGTCGCCGGCGTTCCAGGTGCGCGTAATCGCGACGTAGCCATCCGCGATCGTGAGCGGGACGGCGCGGCCGTTCACTTTCAGCGTGGGCTGCGGGGCCGGCTTGTCGGCGAAGCGATAGAGGTCACCTGGCACGGGCTGCTCGCGCGCCCAGCCCGGAATCCGCACGTTAACGGTGAACGCGCGCGCCTTTTCCGGCGTTAACGTGATCTTGACGGCGCCGTCCCACGGATAGCGCGTCTCCTGCGCGACCTTGAGCTTGCCGCCCGCGAGATCCACGTCCGCCGATCCACCGGCATAGAGATTGACGTACAGGGTCGCCTGCCCTGAGCTCGTCGAAGCGTCGCGTTTCGCGTAAATGTAGCCCGGCACGGACGCCATGAAGCGCGTGATGTTGCCGGGGCAGCACGGCACCCCGAACCATTCCTGCCGCGCATGCTGGCCGTTCGACTCCAGCGGATTCGGATAGAAGAACGTGTCTCCCTTGAGCGAGACGCCGGAGATCAGGCCGTTGTAGAGCGTGCGCTCCATGATGTCGATGTATTTCGCGTCGCCGTGGAGCAGGAACTGCCGATGGTTCCAGTAATCCATCCCGACCGACGCGCACGTCTCGTTGTATGCGGTCATGTTGGGCAGGTCGTACGGATCGCCGAAGCCCTCATGGCCGCCCGCTGCGCCGATCCCCCCCGTCAGGTACAGCTTCGAGTGCACCAGGTTGTCCCAGATGCGATCCCCCGCCGCCTTGATCTTTGCGTCGTCCTCGATGGCCGCGACATCGGCCATGCCCGAGTACATGTACATCGCGCGGACGGCGTGGCCGACTGGCTCCGTCTGGTCGATCACGCGGAGCTGCGCCTGGTTGTAATCGAGGCCACGGGAATTGACCGTTTCGCCAGCCGGAAGATTACCGGGGCCGCGCTCGTCGATCAGGAATCTCGCGAGCGAGAGGTACTGCTCCTTGCCGGTGACGCGATACAGCTTCACCAGCGCCATTTCGGTGATCTGGTGGCCCGGCCACGTGGTGCGCTTCCCGGGTCCGAACGTGTTCACGAGCAGATCCGCGGCGCGTGTCGCGATGTTGAGGAAGTTCTTCTTGCCGGTGGCCTGGTAGTGCGCGGCGGCGGCTTCGAACAGGTGCCCGAGGTTGTACAGCTCGTGCGAGTCGTTGCGCTCGTTGACCCAGCGCTCCTTTCCGGCCCATCGATGCGGGTTCTGCGGATCGATCGTGCGCGTCGTATAGATGTAACCGTCGGGCTCCTGGGCCGCAGCGATCTTTGCGATCAGGCCGTCGACGTAGGCGTCCAGTTTCGGATCGGGCTGCACGCTGAGCACGTAGGCCGCACCCTCGATGACCTTGTAGAGATCGGAATCGTCGAACGGATAGGGGGGCGCCTTCATGTCGTGCGCCTCGCCGCGCAGCGCCTGCGCCGCGCGATCGAAGTTGTTCATGCGGCCGGATTCTTCGCATTTTTGAAACGCCGCGGGGATCGTGACCCTGCGGTTGGTCTCGATGCGTGGCGCCCAGAAGAGGTCCGCGAGGTGGACGGCGGTGAAAGGCACCGGCTGGACGGGATAATCGTGCGCGACTCGCTGCGCCGTGGTGCTGAGCCCGACGAGGAAAACGGTCGCGACCGTGACGAGCACACGCAGCAATCGCATGGAAAGATCCTGTAGGATTAGCCGTTCTTGTAATCGCTTACATCAGGCAGGTGGCATGGTAGCGCCGTCGTTCCTCCGGTTGCAAGCAGTGATCGTCCTCGCCCTGGCGACGCCCGCGCATGCCGACGAGCTGTCCAATCGTGCGTTTCAAATCAAATACGACGGCTCGGGCATCGCCAGCCTGAAGCGAACCGGGGACGTCGCTGACACCGACTATATCGCCGCGAACGGGGCGTTGGGACGACTCATCGTCCGATATCGCACGACCGCGCACGGTGACTGGAAGGAGCTGCGCGAGCTGCTGCAGACCGGTTCGTCGCCGACGTCGGTTCGCTACACACTCGGCGCGCTGCTTCCGGGACTTGCGGCGAGAGCGTCGGGCAGCGCAGTGCAGGGCGTCGCGGGAATTCGCGGACTGAATGACGGCGTCGTTCCACGCGCGACGCCACCTGGAGGTCGTGGCGGCGGTCCCGGCCTCGCCGGAACCACTGCCGACATTCCAATCTTCAGCTGGACGCCATCGCGCGGGACCACTCAGTGGGTGCAGTACACATTTCCCGCCGAGGAGACGATCGGCCGCACGGAAGTCTTCTGGACGGTGGCGCCGCAGGCCTGGCGGCTGCTGTACCAGCAATCTCCGCGCCCCGGCTCGGGGCAGGCCGGGCAATGGAAAGAAGTGACGCCGCAGGGCCCGTACGGACGCGAGACGAACGCGTTCACGCGCGTCGAGTTCGCACCGGTCAAGACGATGGCGTTGAGGATTGAAGTGACGCTGGCGCCGGAAGCGCCGCCGGCCCTCGCGGAATGGCGCGTCGGCCCGGAGCCCGCGCTCGCGCCGCCGGCAGATCTCGCCGTTGACGAAGCATTTACGCTGAACGGTGAGATCCTCGAATGGACCGTGACGCTGGCGAACCGGGGCGCACGCCCGATCGAAGTCGGCGATCTCGCCGTGCCGTTCCCGTTCGCGGAGCGTGCCGGCGCCCGCGGCGATATCTACACGAAGAAGCTGCTGCGCCACGCGCTGGTCAACGGCCACGGGTCGTGGGTGTACTGGCAGCGCAGCAACGCCGTGGGGCCGTTCCTGGTGATGACGCCGCGAGGAGAGGCGAAGTTCGAGTACTTCGAGAGCGGCGGCGGCGCCTTCACGCCCTACGTCCACGCGCAGGCCGCGGCGGCGGCCTCGCGCGCCGCCGGCGGGAACTCGCGGTTGCCGGTGTCGAGTCTGACGCTGGAGCCGAACGGCTCCGCCGGTGCGCACGTGTCGTACACGTTCAGGTTCCAGTGGGCGCCGGACGTTCCGGGCGTGCGTGAGGTTCTCTATAGTGAAGGGAAGTTCGATACCGCGATCGTGCCCGGGATGGTCGTCCCCGCCGATCTGCCGGCGCACATCTCGCTGCGAAGCCGGAACGCGATCGCCGCGATCGTCGCGGAACATCCGGCGGCCACGCGGGTTGATCCCGTTCCGCAGAAGCCGGGCGTCTTCACGGTGAAGTTCTCGCGCCTGGGCGAGAACATGCTCACGATCAAATACGGCGACCGTCAATGGGCGACGCTCGAGTTCTTTGTTACGGAGCCGCTGGAGACGGTGATCCGGAAGCGCGCGTCCTTTCTCGTCACGCACCACCAGCACATCGATCCGTCGAAGTGGTACGCGGGGATGTACAGCGATTGGGATCAGAAGAACGAGATTCGCCGCAGCCCTGAGGATCGAGACAGCCTCTCGGCCTGGCTCACCGACGCCAACGACGACGCCGGGAACGCACGGCCGGCGTTCATCGCCTCGAAGAACGTGTTCCTGCCCGATCCGAAAGAAATCGACAGCCTGGAGCTCTACATCAGCCGCTACCTCTGGGGCGGGATGCAGATGACGGACAAGGAGAAATACCCGTACGCCATCTACGGCATTCCCAACTTCAAGGCGAACCGCGCGAGCGCAGACGAGGGGCGCAACGGGCAGGCGCACGTGTGGCGGATCTACGACTATCCGCACATCGTGATGCTCTATTTCCGGATGTATTCGATTGCGAAGTTCTATCCGTCGAAGGTGAAGTACCTCGACGCGAACGGATATCTCGAGCGCGCGTTTCGCACCGCGATTGCGTACTGGACGGTGCCGATGGCGGTCGAGAAGTGGTCCGCCGACGCGGTTGGCACGATGAACGAGGCGTTCATCCCCGAGCTGATCGATGCGCTCGAGCGAGAGGGCAAGTCCGAGTGGGCGGGCGAACTGCGGAAGTACTGGGAAGGCAAGGTCGATCGCTTCGTCAATCGCACGCCGAACTTGTACGGATCCGAGTTCGCGTTCGATTCTACGGGGTTCGAGTCGACCGGTGCGTTCGCCAAATACGCGAACACGCACTCTATCCCGAGCGTCACGCCCGATGCGGCGAAGAAGTTCACCGATTTTCAGCTTTCGCTGAACATGGCCGATCGTGGCTGGCTCGAGACGACCTACTACCAGCTCGGCAGCGACTATCGCGGCGGTGTCACCTACCTCCTCAGCTACATGTCGCAGATGGGCGGCTGGTCGATTCTCGATCACGGGCTGAACTTCGCGAGAGATCCCACCGAATACCTGCGGCTCGGGTACGCGTCATCCCTCAGCTCGTGGGCCCTGGTGAACTCGGGCACGAAGGAGAGCGGCTACGGCTACTGGTACCCAAGTGCGAACAACGATGGCGCGACGGGCGGCGGTTTCATGCCCGAGCCGCTCGGCCGCGCGTGGATCGGTAAACAGGTGCCGCGCGGCGCCTGGTACTACAGCGCGGAGGAAGACGTCAGTTACTGCGCCGCGATCCGCACGCACGCGACGATCCTGGCGCACGATCCAATTTTCGGCGATATCGCGTATGGCGGCATCGCCACGCGCACCGGCAATTCCTTCAGTGTGATCCCGCGCGACGGCCTGCGCGTCCGCTTCCATGTGGTCAGGGGCGATCAGCGCCTGCACATGGACCTCGATCACGACGGCTTCGCCAAAGAGCAGCCGGTCGTTGTCGCCGACGATCTGTCGCGGATCGAGTTCACGGTGGAGAACCGCACCGGCGGCGCGCATATGACGAGGTTGTCGATCGAAGGATTGCCGGCGGGGGAGTACGTGGTGATGATCGACGGCAGACGTGCGGCGACGCTGCATGGTCCGGACAAGTCGACGGTCGCGCTGGCTATCGCACACGCGACTGCGCAGGTGGAGATTCGGCGGACCAGTAGGCCCGACCCTTGGGTCGGGCCTACTGACGCGCGCCGGTTGCTGATTTGAGGACTGCACTCGCGATCGGCGCCGCCGCATCGACGCGGGTCGACATACGGTCCGCGCCCAGTCGGCGCGACCTTCAGGTCGCGCGCGCTGGAATTGGCAAGGGGCTGAGTCGAAAACGTGCGACCTAAAGGTCGCGCCAACTGTGGAGTTTTATGAATCGACAATATTCCGTAGCGGCGATCTTGATCGTCGCGTCAATTGCCGCAACCGGCGCGGCGGTGCAGCAGAAGGGCCGCGCCCCGATAGCGCTCAAATCTGTGACCCCGAAGATCGCGGAAGCCGCGAAGCCGCTGCCGCTGAGCGCGGTCCGTCTGACCGGCGGGCCGCTGAAGCGCGCGCAGGAACTCGATGCCGAGTACCTCCTGAAGCTCGAGCCCGATCGGATGCTCTCGTTCTATCGCACACGTGCCGGGTTGCCCAAGAAGGCTGAACCGTATGGCGGGTGGGATGGTGAGGGACGGCAGCTCACCGGACACATCGCAGGGCATTACCTGTCCGCCGTCAGCTACATGTGGGCCGCGACCGGCGATCCGCATTTCAAGCAGCGCGCCGACTACATCGTCGACGAGCTGAAGATCGTGCAGGACGCGCACAAGAACGGTTATCTCGGCGCGATCATGAACGGCGAGGACGCGTTCAACGAGCTGGCGAAAGGCAACATCAGGTCGGGCGGCTTCGATCTGAACGGCCTGTGGTCGCCGTGGTACACGCTGCACAAAACCTACGCCGGCCTGCGCGATGCGTACCGCTACACCGGCAACCGAAAGGCGCTCGACGTCGAGATCAAATATGCGGAGTGGGCGGAGAGCCTCCTCTCAAAGCTGGACGATGCGCAAACGCAGAAGATGCTCAACACCGAGTTCGGCGGGATGAACGAAGTGCTCGTCGATCTGTTTGCCGACACCGGCGATCGCCGCTGGCTCGATCTGTCGTATCACTTCGAGCACCGGCTCGTGATGGAGCCGCTCAAGCGGCATGAAGACGACCTGAATGGGCTGCACGGCAACACGACCGTGCCGAAGGTGCTCGGCTCGCTGATGCGCTTCATGTACACGGGCGACCTCGGCGACGGGTTCGCGTCAGCGTTCTTCTGGGACCGCGTCGCGAAGCATCACAGCTTCGCCACCGGCGGCCACGGCAAGGACGAGTACTTCCGCGAAGCGGACAAGTTGAGCAACATCACCGACGGCCGCACGGCCGAGAGCTGCAACGTCTACAACATGCTCAAGATGACGCGCGAGCTCTTCGCGCTCAGGCCCGACGTCGAATACGCCGAATTCCACGAGCGCGCGCTGTT
>DASPXV010000032.1:0-9198 GCA_035637115.1 Vicinamibacterales bacterium | reverse complement strand
GAGATGGACAGCCCCGACGCGAGGATCTTGCCCTTGAGGTCGGCGATGTCCTTCTCCCCGATCAGTTCATGATCGACCGCGGGGACGGGGTCCTGCCACAGCTGCGGCGGCGGAACCCACGGGCCGAGGTAGCGCGAGACGGGACCCATGTCGCGGTGCAACAGCTTGTACCAGGCCTTGGCGAACGCATCGGCGAGCTGGTCTGGATGCTCGTGGAAACGCTTCGCGATCGGCGCGTAGATCGGATCCTGCCTCAGGGAAAGGTCCGTCGTCAGCATCATGGGGGCGTGCCGCTTCGACGGATCGTGTGCATCCGGCACGGTGCCCTGAGCCTCGGGATTCGTGGGCTTATACTGCTTCGCACCGGCGGGGCTCGTCGTCAGCTGCCAGTCGTACTTGTACAGGTTGTCCAGGAACCCGTTGTCCCACTTCGTCGGGTTATTGGTCCAGGCGCCATCGAGGCCGCTGGTGATCGTGTCGGCGCCTTTGCCGCTGCCAAAGCTGGTCTTCCAGCCGAGGCCTTGCTCCTCCAGGCTGGCGCCTTCCGGTTCGGGACCGACGTACTGTGCATCAGGGGCAGCACCATGGGCCTTGCCGACCGTGTGGCCGCCCACGATGAGCGCAACCGTCTCCTCGTCATTCATCGCCATGCGGCGGAACGTTTCTCGAATGTACCTTGCTGCAAGGGCCGGATCGGGGTTGAAGCCCGGCCCCTGCGGGTTCACGTAGATCAGGCCCATGTGATCGGCGCCGAAAGGCCCCTGGATCTGCCCGTCGCCGGCGTGGCGCTCGTCTCCAAGCCAGGTGTCCTCAGGGCCCCAGAAGATCTCCTCGGGCTCCCAGATGTCGGGTCGCCCGAAGCCGAAGCCGAACGTCTTGAAGCCCATCGATTCCAGCGCCACGTTGCCGGCGAACAGCAGCAGGTCGGCCCAGGAGATCTTCTGACCGTACTTCTGCTTGATCGGCCAGAGCAGGCGGCGCGCCTTGTCAAGGTTGGCGTTGTCGGGCCAGCTGTTCAACGGCGCGAAACGCTGCGCGCCCGTGCCGCCGCCGCCCCGGCCGTCGGCAGTGCGGTACGTGCCGGCCGCATGCCACGACATCCGGATGAAGAGGCCCCCGTAGTGGCCGTAGTCGGCCGGCCACCAGTCCTGCGACGTCGTCATCAGCTCGATCAGGTCCTGCTTCAGCGCGTCGAGGTCGAGAGTCTTGAACTCCTCGCGGTAGTTGAAGTCTTCGCCCATCGGATTGGACAGAGGCGAATGGTGGTGGAGAACCGAAAGGTCCAGTTGATTCGGCCACCAGTCCTTGTTCGTCCTAGGCCGGGTTCGCGTGGGAGTCGGGGAGGGGATTGCCGGGTTCTCGCTCTCGCTGACGCTCGCAGTCGCATCCTTGTCGTGGGTCCGAATGACGTCTTTATCAGTCACGTGTCTCCTTCTCCTTCCTATCTGTTTCCCGCTAATGGCTCATCGCCCTTGATCGTGGGTGCGCTGGATCCGGGGCAATATCGCCGATCGGATGTCGCACGCTGCGTCTCCGCCTGAACTCGACGGACGTGAGCGCAGGCGCCGCGACACGTTCGGGGCATCGAGCCCCCTGCGGGAGTCTAGCGCAATCGTAATCGTTATCAACTGAGTATTAACATCACATGGGATTGCTGCCGCCGTGCTGGCCAGTGTACTCTTGCGATCGTGCGGACGAGATCGACCCACGACCGGTACGCCCAGTTGCGACAGACGTGCGTGGCACGCGGTCTGCGCCTCACGCCTCAACGAGATGTCCTGCTTCGCGCCCTCAGCGAGACGATGGGTCATCCCACGGCTGACGACCTGGTCAAGAAAGTCCGGAAAGTACTGCCGACCGTCTCACATGCGACCGTGTATCGGAACGTGCAGGAACTGGTGCGCGCCGGTCTGATCGGCACGCTGGAGCGCAGCGGCGCCGCCGTCCAGTTCGAAATCAATCCGGATCACCACCATCATTTCATGTGCCGGCGCTGCGGGCAGGTGTGGGACGTCTACCTCAATGAGGTCGCCGTCACGCTGGACAGACAACGATCGCCGTTGAACGGATTTCGGATCGATCGTCGCGACGTGCAGCTGCACGGCCTGTGCGCGCGCTGCCGCGACCGCCGCTAGCGCGGATTATTCACGCCGTTTGTCGTCGAGGAAATTGCGGGCCGTTTCGGAGCCGCGAATCTCAGGGCGTTCGAGCTCGATCCGCCACCGTTTCATGTCGGCATCGTGATTGTGCTGGTATTCGGCCTGGTTGCAGCCGTGCGTGGCCCATGGTCCATTCAAATAGAAAGTTAAGCCGCAAGCAACACGGACCCGAACGCGGGAGTGGATATGAACTCATCGAACATGTTGTCACGGCAGGGCCATCGCCTGCTCCAACTCGGCATGGCTCTCCTCTTGTTCTCGTCCGTGGAAGGGTTTGCGATTTCGTACCTCGCCGCACCCCGGCTTGGATTGTCGGCACATACGCTGAGCGCCTTGCAGGGCATTCTCCTGCTGGCGCTGGGGCTGTTGTGGTCCAGGCTCAATCTCGGCGCAACCACGTCACGAATCGCATTCTGGCTTCTTATCTATTCGGCGTTCGCCATCTTGGCGGCCTACGTCATGGCTGCCGCCTGGGGAGCCGGCAACGAGACCATGCCGCTCGCAGCAGGAAGCGCTCACGGAAGCGCCTTTCAGGAGATTGTGATCAAAGGCGTGGCATATTCGTCTGCGCCGCCGGGTCTCCTCGCCTTCGCGCTGATTCTCTGGGGCCTTCGCATGGCAACCCCTCAGTCGCCGGACCGTTGAACGTAATCGCCCTAATATGACGATTGAACGAGTCGGATGAACACCATGCGCACGCTCCGCGGCTCGAACACCGACGTCCTTATCGTCGGCGCAGGGCCGACGGGCCTGGTGTTGGCGCTGTGGCTGACGTTACTGGGCGTGCGCGTGAGGATCGTTGACAAGACCGCGGAGCCCGGAACGACGTCGCGGGCGCTCGCGGTCCAGGCACGCACGCTGGAGCTGTATCGCCAGGTCGGGCTCGCCGATGCCGTCGTGGCCGGTGGCCGGAAGATGACCACCATTAATCTCTGGAAGACCGGCCAACATGTCGCGCACGTGGTCTTCGGAGATATGGGCGCGGATCTGAGTCCGTTTCCCTACGCACTGATCTATCCGCAGGACGAGCACGAACGCCTGCTGATCGAACGCCTGGCTGAAGCCGGCGTGCAGGTGGAGCGCCAGACGGAGCTCGTGGCGTTCGAGGAGACGTCGGCGGGTGTGCGCGCTCGCCTCAAACGCGCCGACGGCGGCACGAACACGTGTGAGGCCGCTTATCTCGCCGGCTGCGACGGCGCGCATTCCGCCATCCGCGAGGGCTTGGCGATTGGATTCCCGGGCGGCACGTACGACCATCTCTTTTACGTCGCCGACGTCGACGCGCGCGGTGCGGTCATGAACGGCGAACTGCACGGCGCCTTGGACACGACTGATTTTCTGATCGTCTTTCCGCTGAAGGACGACGGGCGCGCGCGTCTCATCGGCACGGTCCGCACGGAGGCCGAGCACCCGGACGACAACCTATCGTGGGATAACGTGAGTCAGCGCGTGATCGAGTGGATGCGCATCGACGTCGAGCGGGTCAATTGGTTCTCGACGTACCGTGTTCACCATCGAGTCGCCGATCGGTTCCGCAAGAACCGGATGTTCCTCCTCGGCGACGCGGCCCACATCCACAGTCCGGTCGGTGGCCAAGGCATGAACACGGGTATCGGCGACGCTGTGAATCTCGCCTGGAAGATTGGCGACGTCGTGCACGGGCGCGCCGATGCGTCGCTCCTCGACAGCTACGAGCCGGAACGCATCGCCTTCGCGCGACGTCTCGTCGCGACGACCGATCGGGCATTCATCGGCGTGACGAGTGACAGGGCGATCGCCCGGAGCGTTCGCCTGAACATCGTACCTGTCGTCGCTCCGGCGGTGTTCTCGTTCAGGGCCGCTCGGCGCTTCATGTTTCGCATCGTCTCGCAGACGGCGGTGCACTACCGTGGCAGCACCTTGAGCGAGGGACGCGCGGGAGACGTGCACGGTGGCGACCGTTTGCCGTGGGTCCCGGCGAGCCCGAACGATTGCGACAACTTCACGCCGCTGACCTCTCTCACGTGGCAGGTCCACGTGTACGGCGACGCCACCCGCGAAACACAGGTCGCGTGTGACGAACGGCGATTGCCCCTGCACGTGTTTCCCTGGCGGCCAGAAATGGGTCGCGCCGGTTTGCGGCGCAATGCGCTCTATCTGGTGCGGCCTGACGGCTACGTGGCGTTGGCGGACGCAGAGGGGAGCGGCTCGGCGATCACCTCCTATCTCGACGCGCGCAAGTTAGCGGCGGCCTCGATAGGGCAACGCGTCCAGTCATGAGCCGCGTCGCCGCGGTGATTCCTGACGGTTTGGAAGCGCTTTCCTCGCGAGCCCTCAGCGGGAGTGGTATGAGGAGACCTTGAAACGGATCGTCGATCACGCTGACGGAATAGGAGACAGGAGCAGAAAGTCATTATGTCCGCACCGTTCGTCGTCATCAGAACGTTCACTGTAAAACCGGGCAAGCTCGATGGCTTGAATCCCCGCCCTATCCTCAGGTCATGCCGCACCTCGCTCCGCTCGGCGCTCGCGGGAACGAGTCCAGCCCGAGCCATTCCCGAAACCGCTGCTGTTCAGCCTCTGTGATGCACAGATGATCGGCGCTTCGACGACCTCCATTGGTGCGCGTTGTCCTCTGTTCGTCACCGGAGCTAGGAGTCTCCTCGCAGCGCAGTTACCGGCTCGACCTGCATGGCGCGGCGCGCCGGGATCCAGCAGGCCGCAAGCGCCACGACCAGCAGCGCTCCCGGGACGACGACGAACGTCAGCGGGTCGCGCGCGCTGACGCCAAACAGCAGGCCCGAGAGCACATGCGTGAGAGCGAGCGCGCCGAAGACGCCAATGGCCAGGCCGGTAGCCGCGATCCCGAGCCCGCCGAGGAGCACCATCCGAAGGATCATCCGACGGTCCGCGCCGAGCGCGATGCGAATGCCGATCTCCTGCGTCCGCTGCGCGGTCCCGTGCGCGATGACGCCGTACGTTCCAGTGATCGCGAGCACGAGCGCGATCGACGCAAAGACACCGAGCAGCAGCGTTGTGAAGCGACGGTTCAATTCTCGTTGCGCGAGCAGCTCGGGCACGGTGCGGATGCTGGCGATCGCCTGATTACGGTCGATCGACCAGACGGCTGCCTGGGCCGCCGCGATCAGCGTGACAGGATCTCCGGTGGTGCGCAGCAAGACGAAGGCTTGCGGGTCCGGGGACTGGCGCATCGGGAAGTACGTTTCCGCCCATGGCTCCCGCTCGAATCCGCCCCGCTTGGTATCCGCCACGACGCCGACGATCGTCTGCCATCGAGTGCCGGGCTGCGAGGGGTCTTCGAATGTCACGCGTCGGCCGAGCGGATCCTCGCCCGGAAAGAACCGTCTGGCGAACGCCTCGTTGACCATGACGACTCGCTGCGACTGCGCGCCATCGGCGCGGGTAAACCTCCGCCCTCTGCGCAAAGGGATCTGCAGCGTGGAGAAGTACTCCGGAGTTACCGAGTCGTACGGAACGGGAATGTTCCGCGCATCTGCGGGCAGCGGCGGCCTTCCCTCGATGCTGATGCTGGCAGAGGCCGGCAGGCGCGGCAGGAGCAGGGATGACCCTGCGGCCGCAGACTCGACGCCGGGCAGCGCATCCAGACGTTCGATCAGTTGTTCGTAGAAGCCCGTGATGCGGGCGGGTTTCCCATAGACCGCGGCCGGCAGGTGAAAGCGTAACGCCAGCACGCCTCTGGTCGCAAAACCAGGATCCTCGCTGTTCAGCGCGATGAAACTGCGGATCAGCAGACCGGCACCGACGAGCAGCATGAGCGCAATTGCCAGCTCACCGACGGCAAGTGCCGCACGCACGCGGCCGCCTCGGCGGCCGTCAGTCCCCGTGCGTCCGCCTTCCTTCAGGTGCCCACCCGAGTCGCGTCTTGACGCGTGGAGGGCGGGAACGAGGCCGAACAGGAGGCTCGTGAATACCGATGCGCCAGCGGTGTACGCCAGTACCTGGCGGTCAATGGTAATGTCCGCCAGCCGGGGCAATTCAGCCGGCGCGAGCGCCTGAAGCAAATCCGTGCTGAGTGCGGCGAGCATCAGCCCCGCGGCTCCGCCGAGGAGCCCCAGCACGACGCTCTCGGTCAGTAACTGCCGCACCAGCCGTCCGCGGTCCGCGCCGAGGGCGGCTCGGATCGCGAGCTCGCGCTGCCGCGATGCGGCGCGTGTCAGCAGCAGGTTCGCGACGTTGGCGCAGGCGATCAGCAGGACGAAACACACGGCGCCAAGCAGAATGAGCAGCGGCCGCTTCACATCGCCGACCAGCTCCTCGCGCATCGTCACCAGTCGGATGCCGATGCCGGCGTTCGACGGATGTTCCTTCTCGAGATGTCCGGCAATCGCATCCATCTCGGATTGGGCGGCGACCCGAGTAACGCCGGGCTTCAGCCGGCCGATGATCGTCAGCCAGTAGGATCCACGGGCGCCGAAAAGCGCCTGGAACTCACCGACAGGCGCGAGGGGCATCCAGAGCTCGGCGTCGGCAGGATGCTTGAAGCTCGCGGGCATGACGCCAATAACCTCGTGCGGCACACCGTCCAGCAGGATGCGTCGGCCGATGATGGAAGCATCCGCCCCAAGCCGCCGCATCCAGAGCCCGTAGGCGACGATGACCACGCGCTCGCCGCCGGCCTGACCGTTGACCGAACTGAAGGCACGTCCCTGAAGTGGCGCTACACCCATCGTCTCGAAGAACTCATGTGTGACGCGGGCGCCACGGATCTGCGCCGGGTCCCCACTCCCCGTCAGCGTCACGCTCGCCCCGCGGTACGCGGACATCCGCTCGAATGACTGACTCGCGCGGCGCCAGTCCTCGAAATTCGGGTAGGTTCCGACATCCTTGTCGAAGCCCTGCCGAGGGTTATGCGTCCACACCATCATCAGGCGCTCCGGGTGCGGGTATGGGAGCGGCTGCAGGAGCACGCCGTTAACCACCGTGAAGATTGCCGCGTTCGCGCCGATTCCCAGGGCGATCGTCAGAATCACCACCGAGTAGAAGAGTGGCTTCTTCGCGATGTTTCGAAGAGCGTACTGAATGTCAGACCACATGGGACTTCCTTTCCCGCGCATTCACATCAACTCCGTCGCGGCCTGGCCGCTTAGACGACGTGGCGAATGCCTGGTTGGCTGCGGTGCCTCATGGAGCGCAGAGATGCCCCACGGATGAGCCAGTTGCGGGAAGTTGTCCAGACTGGTGAGCCAAAATCCGAACAAATTCCAAGCTGAGATGCTCTGTCCCTACGATCGGAAGAACATCCTCGACCACACCATCACTGTCGCGGACAGTCGCGCGGGTCCCGCCGCGCTATCGGGGTTATCCAAAACATGGACTTCGGCGCCCGGTAGCACCTGCGGATCCGGCAGAGTCGCACTCGCTATTTGGCGTTGATCCCACAGGTGATCGCAGGCAAGGCACACGAACCACCAGCCTCCCTCGGCCTCGCCCGCGAGTAGGGCCACGCCAGTCTTCCGACAGATCGGGCAGGCAGGCACACTGGTTGGGTCGACTGGCGGGTCGATCATTCGCCGACCACCACCGCGAGAAGGACGACGGTTGGATGTCCGACGATCCACAGCGATTGTTTGCATTGGCACGACCTCCTTGGATACGGGCTCGTCCACCGTATCGGTCGCCGCCGCTGGCAGCGTGAGCGCCATCGCCGAACAGGAGAAGAAGTTTCATCAGTTCGAGGGCGTAGCTCGACAGCTAAACGGCGGCCGCACGGGGCTCCGCGAAACCTGGCTCGCTGTCAATCCGGCTGCGGAATAGCGCGCGGCGCTATTTTGGCGAAGCCATGTTCGAGCCGGGATTGACCCGCGCGCCCCTGCGGCGCACGAAGATCATCGGCGCGACAGGCGCCGCCATCAGCGCCAGCGCCACGAGGAACATCGACCAGTTGAATGTCTTGGGGAGCGCCGTTCTCACCGCCTCGAGCCCGTACGGCGCTGTCCGCAGTGAGTCGGCCATGAACACGTAGAGCGCGAGCGCTGCGCCGAGACCCGCCGCGGGCCAGAGTCGAGACCCGCTCCGACTACCTGGCGATGGAGCGGGTGACGCTGTCGCGAGCGTTCCCCACACGATCATCAGCAGGGCGACGGAGGCAGGTGCGATGACAGGCCCCCACCAGGGCAGCGGCAGCAGGAAGAGCACGTCCCAGTCGAAGAGCGACGTCGGCCAGTCGCACATGACCTTGAGCCACACGTAATAAAAAATGTCCCAGGTGCCGAACGCGATGGCCGCGTAGGCGAGCCGCGCACGTAGGGTGCCGCCCGCAAGGCAACCGACGGCAGCGAGCATCACGAGCGTCGCCGCCTCGCGCGCGAGCTCAATGATGCCAAGCGCGCCCGACATCGGCAGCGGATTCGATTGGTACGGTTCGAGACGATCGACCAGCACGCGCAGGTCATAGACGCAGGCGGCCTCGACCCAGGCCATCGCGACGGCGAAGGCCGTGACGAGGACCCACGAGGTTCGCCGACCCGCGGAGTGCATCACAGTGCGACGCCGATTCGGCCGGTGACGCCGGCGTTGTCGCCAGGAGCGAAAGTGCGAATGCGCGATTCGACGCGGTCCACCACGTCGTCGGGCGTCGACGTGCCGGCGGTCAGTCCCACCGTCTCTGCACCGCGGAACCAGTCGACGCACAGATCCGCGTCCGTCTGAACGTGGTGGACGCGAGCGCAGTAACGCGTGCACGTCTCCACGAGCTGCCTGGTGTTGTTGCTGGATGCCCCACCCACGACGATAACGACGTCGGCCTGGCGCGCCAGATCGATCGCGGCATCCTGGCGCTGCTTGGTCGGACGGCAGACCGTATCAATGAAACGGACGTCGGAGTCAGCGAAGCGGCGCCGCATGCAGGCGACCAGGCGCCGAACTTTCTCAATCGGTTGAGTGGTCTGCGCGGCCACGCCGAGACGCGGCCGCGGCGCCAGCGCCAGCACGTCGCTCTCATCGAGCACGACGTCGAAGGCTTCGAGGTCTTCCGTGAGTCCCCGTACTTCTACATGTCCGCGCTGCCCGACGATCACAG
>DASPXV010000031.1:0-14269 GCA_035637115.1 Vicinamibacterales bacterium | reverse complement strand
CTCGATGCGGCCAAAGAGCAGGAGGTCGAGCTTCATCGCCGCGGTGAGCGCGCGCAGCGCCGCGCGCGTGGCGCCGCTCGACGCGACGCGCGCCTTGCCTGTCGTCCGCGCCGCCTTCAGAGCATCCTCCTGGCTGATGCCGTTGTGCGTGCGCCGCGCGCGCTTCGCCAGCCGCTGCTCCGCCATGCGCATGAGGATATTCTCGACGAAGCCGCCCACGATCGGGGTGTAGTACCGGATCCGTTTGATGCGGAAGCCGGTCTCGTCCGCCACACGGCGCAGTTCCGGAATGTCGGCCAGCGGGTTCAGGTGGTCCGACTTGCGCAGCCGTTCCTGGCGCATGTCGATCAGGCCGGCGCGCTCCAGCCGTCGCGCGAGCGCGTTGATCCACCGCAGTCCTGCCGCGATCGGCGCGTTCTTCCTGACGTGCGTATAGACGAACAGCTCACCGCCCGGCGCGAGCACGCGCGCAGCCTCGGTGAGCATGCCGCGCAACGCGTCGGGCGATAGGTGCTCCAGCACGTCGAGCGAGTATGCCTTCGTGAACGTTCCATCGGCGAACGGCAGGCGCCGCAGATCGCCGAGCAGGAGATCGACATCCCGGCGCGATTCGAGTGCGAAGAACGGGGCGATGTCGATGCCCACCGCGCGTGGCTGCCAGTCGCGGTTCCACAACAGCGCGCGTCCGCTCCCGCAGCCCAGATCGACGACGAGATCGTTCGGTCCGGGCGCGAGGAAGGCACGCAGCATGTCGTTGCGGATCTTCGATCCGAGAAGCGGGGGAGACACGCGCTCGTGGCGCGCGTCCGCGTGCAGCGCTTCGTCCAGGTATTTCGTGCGCTCCTCGAAGTTCTCGTGCGGCCGCAGATCGAGGAAATCGGCCGACGGTCCGCCGTACTGTTTGCCGCATGACGTGCAGGTCAGCGCCGCCGGCTCGCCTTCGAGCGTGCCGTGACAGGCCGGGCACCGCACGAGCGCAAGGAGCCGCGGCGAAATCATGCGGGGGCCGCCGTCACGCTGGCGAACAGCGCCTCCAGCTTTTCCGCGCGCCGCGCCCATGTGAACGCGCGCACGTCCCGCAGCGCCTGCGCCGCGATCCGCCGGCCAAGCTCCGCATCATCTTTGATCCGCTCGATCCCCGCTACGAGCGCCTGGGGGTTTCCCGGCTCGACGAGCACCGCATTTTCGTCGTGTCGCAGCACCTCGCGGATCGACGGCAGGTCGCTGGCCACGATCGGCCGTCCCGACGCCATGTATTCGAACAGTTTCAGCGGTGAGGTGAACTCGCTCGAGATCGCTGATTTCGGATTCGGCAACACCAGCACGTCCGCCTCGCGCAGCCGTGCCGCAACTTCCCGCGGCGGCACCAGTCCGGTGAACGTCACGCGACTGGCGCAGTCGAGTTCCAGGGCCAGCGCTTTGACGCGCGCGAGATCCGGTTCCTGCTCGTGACCGCCGATGATCAGCGCCTTCGTATCGTTCAGCGCCATCACCGCTTCGATGATCAGCTCCACGCCCTTCCAGGGGTAGAGATGGCCCGCATACCCAATGGTGAAACTTGTCGGGATGAGGGCATCGGGCTGTGGGATAGGACCTGGAATGACAGGTGTCTGGCTCCGGACAGGGAACTTCGTGATCTCGTCCTGTTCGCGCAGCTGTCTTTGATCCGCGTTCTCCGCGTCTTCCGCTGTCCGCACGCCGTCGGGCACCACTGCGATCCGCGTCCGCGGCCCGAAGCGGCGTTCCAGCTCGCGTCTCAATCCTTCGGTGATTGTCACGTAGCCCTCCGCGTCGCGCCAGACGCGTCCTTCGCGGCTGGCGAGGCGTCGCAGTTTCGCGGGGCTTGCGGCGGCGGCGCCGGTGAGCAGTTCGGGGCGCGCGGCGGCGGCGTCCGCGGCGATCGTGTGCGCCTCGTAGACGAACGGCGCGCGCAGCGCACGCGGGACATTGAGCAGCAGCGACGCGAGGCCGAGATCGCGCGTGAAGATCAGATCCTGCCGCGTGCGCCCGATCGCGCGGCCGATAGTGAACGTGAGATATCCCGCGCGTCTTGCCGCGGCGGGACCGGTGATCGGCACGACCTCGATGCGCAGTTGCGGAATCCGCGGCAGTCCGTAGAACGCGAACGGATCCCGCGCCGGCGTGTGCGTGTCCGGCCGGACGACGAGCGTCACCTCGTGCCCGTGCGACGCCAGCGCGTGGCAGGTCTCCATCGACTGGATGCCGTTGGCGCGTTCGAGCGGGAACCGGATATCAGCTAAATAGAGAATTCGCACAACGTCAGGGCCACCAAGAGCAGAAAGCCACTTTGTGATCTTAGTGTTCTTAGTGGTCTTTGTGACGAGCCGTGGGCCGCCTCAAGGCGCATGTTTGTAGAAGGATGCCCGATCGAACAGGTAGCGATACGCCAGCGACGGGCCCTGCAGCGGAAGGGTGACGAACGCATCGTACGCGTTCTTCCGCGGCTCGAGCTTCTGGCGATCCATGAGGCCGATCGCGAACTCCGCGCTGAGCGCGAGATTCCAGTAGACCGCGAGCACCGTCACCGCCGCGGCGACGATCTTCACAGACTGGCGCGGTGAAGCAGGCAGGCGGTCGGTGAGGGCAGCAACGCCGATTATGAGGATCGACGTGAGCGCGATGAACCGCCGTTGCCCGAACGCGCCCGCCACCGTCCACGACTCGACGCTGCCGCCGATGTAGATCTGGAGCGCCACCATCAGAAGCAGGCAAAGCGCTACTTGTTCCTTCCGCCTGAAGGCGGAAGCTACACGAACGAATTTGTAGCTTCCGCCTTCAGGCGGAAGGATTCTCCTGTTCCTTCCGCCTTTAGGCGGAAGAAATTCGCTGTAGTTTCCGCCTTCAGGCGGAAGGAATCCCGCCTGCGGAAGAAGCAGCACCCCGACGAGCGCGATCAGCGCCAGCGGCGTCCAGACGAAGAATCCGTGCTCCGGCGAGAACAGCACCTGCAGCGCGTGCGGCGCCGCCCAGTTCATCTTGTGCCCCACCGACGAGTGCGGCCCGACGTGCCCATTCAGGATCAGATACGCGGCGGCCTGCGGTGTGAACGCCGCCGCAAACGCGACGATCCCCGCAACAACCCCAACTGCGCCTCGCACGTCGGACCTGGCACCTCGAAGGACTAACAGCCGCGCCCACGCGAAGTCGAGCGCGGCGCCCACCGCAAAAAAAGCGTCCTGCTCCCTGATCATCGTCATCAGCGCCGCCGCGGCGCCGAGCGCGATCAGGCCGCGCGTCGACCACGTGTCGCGGACTCGCAGCCAGACATATATGAAGAGCGCGACACCGAACGCCGAGCAGGCGTGCGAAAACGGCGGCGCGACGTACATATAAAAGAGGAGAGGCGTCCCGAGCCACACCACGATCGCGGGCAGGAACGCGTTCAGGCCGAGCCGCCGCGCCGACAGGATCGAGAGGACGATGGCGAGGAATCCGTAGACCGCGGATCCGTAGGCTACGCCGGCGACGTACGGCTTCGAATATCCATCCACCGACGCGCCCGTTGTGCGCGCGACGAGATCGCCCGCGCCATAGAACGGCGCCCACAGGATCGCGCACCCGAGCGTCGCAAAATTAATGCGCCGCCCGGTCTCGGTCGTCCGCTCCAGGAATGTTTCGTGGTACCCGTCAGACCTCGCGATCCCGCGATCGTAGAAGTACTGGTACTCGTTCTCGAACGACAGGTCGCGATCGAACCACAGCGATCGCAGGTAGGCGAAGTACTGGATCTCGTCGGAGGAGTAAATCCGCGCAGTGACGGCGGGCAGCGAGAGCGCGAACAGAACGATCAGCAGAATCCACTGCCGCCTGGCGATATCCACGGGATCTCGTTATCTTAGCTGCTCCCACCTTCGCCAAGGCTCCGGTGGGCCAGCCCACCCGCGCCAAGGCTACGGTGGGCCAGCCCACCCGCGCCAAGGCTACGGTGGGCCAGCCCACCCGCGCCAAGGCTACGGTGGACCAGCCCACCCGCGGCAAGGCTCCGGTGGACCAGCCCACCCGCGGCAAGGCTCCGGTGGGCCAGCCCACCCGCGGCAAGGCTCCGGTGGACCAGCCCACCCGCGGCAAGGCTTCGGTGGACCAGCCCACCCGCGGCAAGGCTACGGTGAGCCAGCCCACCCGCGCCAAGGCTCCGGTGGGCAAGCGCGCTATGCCCCCCACACCATGAACTTGACCACCTGCAGCAAGTTGAACCCTGCGTGGCTGACCATCGGGCCGGCGATCGAGCGGCGGCGCAGGTAGATCGCGCCCCAGAACGTGCCAAGGATCGCGACGGCGAGCGACACGTCGTAGCCCTGTTCGAGGTGGCCGAGCCCGAAGAGCACGCTGAAGACCGCGAGTCCAACTGTCCCGCCGCCAAGAAACTGCTCGAAGCGGTGGAGGATGAAGCCTCGCTGGATCTCTTCGCGCACGCCTCCGGCGATCATGACGACGCAGGCGAAGACGATCGCCTGGCCGCGCGTCCTGGCGAGATCGGCGAGCGGGTTGTGCGGCACGTTGCGCAGCGACGGCGCGACGAGCTGCACGATGACCAGCGCGAGCATGACAATCATGAATGACGCGGGAATGAGACAGAGGCCGAGAAACATCTCACGGCCGAGCGCCCGCGATCCGAAGAGCGTCTCGCGGATCGACTCGCGACGCGCGCGGAGCAGGAAGCAGATCAAACCAATCAGCAGCGCCGAATCGAGCAGCGTGAGGGTGAAGATGAACGGCGCGCTGTAATGGCCGTCGGCCGTTTGCACGTGCATGCCGAAGCCCGAGAGCACGCTGATGATTAGAAGTTGCGTGGGAAATCCGGAGCACAGGATGACTTCCAGCGCGGCCCCGATCCGCTCGATGGGCGGGATGGGTTGAACCGCCAGCGGACCGGCCACCGGCGGTTCAATCATCTCTGGCTCTAACACCCGCTGATCTTACTGTCTAACCCAGCCTGTCTATCGCAACCGTCTATCGCAACCCGCCGAGCGTCAGCTGTCTATCGCACGCATTACCGTCTACTGCTTACCGTCTACTGCTTACCGTCTACTGCTCACCGCGAACCGCTTACCGCGAACTGCTTACCGCGCGACTGGCACGCGCAGCGAGAGCGGACCGGTCAACCGCACCGCGAGATCCGTGCCCCTCGCGAGTCGCACCTCTTTGCCGCGCGTCGAGAGCACGTAGCCCGTGCCTGCCGCGCCGCCGATCACCGCGCCCTTGCGCGCCGCACCCTTGCCGCCCGCGATGCGTCCGATAACCGCGCCTGCGGCCGCCGGTCCGACGATCTCCAGCGTGTCCTTCTGCTTCGTCGCGGGCGCCATCCGCGAGATTGTCGCAGTGCTGATCCGCGACGTGCCCGCGCCCGGCGTGTCGAGCTGCGTAAAGCGGAACGCGACCAGGCCGCGCCCTTTCACGCGCCCGGGCCGCTGCGCCGACGTGACGTGGCCGCTCAGCGCGGTGCCGACAGGCAGCACGTCAACGCCTCTCGACGTCACCGCGCGACGCAGGCGTCCCTGGACGCGCTGCTCGGGACGGCTGATATCGGAACCGACCGGCGTTTCGAGATCGACCGCGAGGACGGTGCCTGCAGGCAGCGTGACTTCGCGGTAGTTGTTTCCGCCCAACGTCTTCTTTACCGGATTCGCAGCCGCTGTTCCCGTCGTCGCGGGCGCGCCACTGGCCGTGGACACCGGCTTATCGGCCGGCGCGCTCGCCGGCGCAGTCGCAGGCGCAGCGAGATCGTTGCGCGGCGCGGCCTGCACTTCCGGTCCCTTATTGCACCCAATCACGAGTGCGAGGGCCGCCGAAACCGTAATCAGTCGTTTCATTGTCCTTTTCCTCTGAAGCTCAAGGATTGCAAAGGGATTGCCAGCAAATTGGCTGAGGTCGGGACGAACTTTCATTAGGTAATTTCTTCCTGCTAAACTCAAATCCGTGGCTACCTTGCCAGAAATCGATCAGTCTGCCGCCGCGCCCATCGTCGGGGAACGCGTTCTCATCGTTGAGGACGATCCGGCGACCCGCGTCGGCTTGTCCGAACTCGTGGGCGCCTGGGGCTTCCAGACCGAGGAAGCCGTCAATGGGGAAGAGGCGCTCCAGAAGGTCACGTCGTTTCGCCCCGCGATCATCGTCTCGGATCTCGTGATGCCGCGGATGGGCGGTCTGGAGCTGCTGCGCTCTTTGAAGGACCAGCTGTCCGACATCACGCTCATCCTGCTGACGGCGCAAGGGACAGTCGAGTCGGCCGTCGAGGCGATCAAAGAGGGCGCGTACGACTACTTGAGCAAGCCCGTCGATCCGGCGCGGCTGCGCATCCTGTTGCAGAAAGCGGTCGAGCGCCAGGAGACGCTGCGCGAAGTGAAGCAGCTGCGGCGTCAGCTCCGCGAGCAGGGGAGCTTCGGCCGCATCATCGGCAACAGCTCGAGCATCCGCAGCGTGTATCGCGTGATCGAGCAGGCGGCGCCGACTAACGCGTCGGTGTTGATCTGGGGCGAATCCGGTACAGGGAAGGAACTCGTCGCGCAGACGATTCACGAACTGAGTCCGCGCGCCTCGTTTCCATTCGTCGCAATCAACTGCGCCGCGATTCCCGAGACGCTGCTCGAGAGCGAGATCTTCGGGCACGAGAAGGGCGCGTTCACCGGCGCGCACGATCGGCGCACGGGTGTGTTCGAGCTCGCGCATCGCGGCACACTGTTCCTCGACGAGATCGCCGAGATGCAGCCGGCCACGCAGGTCAAGCTGCTGCGCGTGCTGCAGGAGCGCAGCTTCCGTCGCCTCGGTGGACGCCAGGAGCAGACGGTTGACGTCCGCGTGATCGCGGCGACCAACCAGAACCCGACCGATGCGGTGCGCAATGGCAAGCTGCGCGAAGATCTCTACTACCGTCTCAACGTGTTCGCGATCGAGCTGCCGCCGCTGCGCGATCGCCGCGACGACGTCCCGCTGCTGATCCAGCGGTTCCTCAGCGAATTCAACAGCGTCAACGAGAAAGCTGTGAAGGCGATCGACGCGGAAGCGATGCAGATCCTCGAGCAGTATCCGTGGCCCGGCAACATCCGCGAGCTGCGCAACATCGTCGAACGCGCGACGATTCTCGCGGACGGCGACTTCATCGAGACTCGTCATCTGCCGCCGCTGCTCGTGACGCGCGGCGAGGAAACGCTGCCCACGATGACGCTCACGCCGGGGACGACGGTCGATGAGGCGGAGCGGCGGCTGATCCTGCTGACGCTCGATCACACGCGCAACAACAAGACGCGCGCCGCCGAGATCCTCGGCATCTCGCTCAAGACGCTGCACAACAAGCTCAATCGCATGAAAGAGGAATCGGGCAATTGACCATCAAGTCACGCCAAGTAGCTGGCGTGACGTCCCTCGTCGTCATCATCGTGGCGGCGTTGTCCGCTTACCACCTCACGACGCTCGCGCGATTGAGCCTCGAGGAGACGGCATCCCGCGGCGACCTGCTCCGGCAGGCCATCTTCCAGCGCGCGCGCGAAGTCGTTCCCGCGGCAAAGGATCCGTACGCCGCGCTCCAACAGGACGGCGGCATTCGATCGCTCCTCGAATCCTCCGTCGCCTACTCGCAGAACGTGACCTACGCGGCGATCGTCAACCGCGATCTCGTCGCCGTCGCGCACAGCTTCAAGGACCAGGAAGGGCAGAAGGTCCCCGACCAGGAGGACCTGACGAGCGTCCTTACGGGTAATCCGATCTGGCTGCTGAAGACCGTGTACTCGGACCGCACGTTCGAGATCCGGCAGAAGCTGCTCTTTGGCGACCAGGAGTTCGGCACGATCAAGATCGGCATCTCGACGCTGCTCGTGAAGAACGAGTTGAAGAGGGCGTTCAGACTCGCGGCGCAGAGCGTGCTGCTCGCGCTGCTGCTCTCGACGATCGTCGCGATGCTCATGGCGCAGTGGATGCTGCGGCCGATTCATGTCATTCAGAGCGGCCTGACGCGGCTCGGCCGCGGCGAGCTCGACGTCCGCCTGGAACTGCCCGAAGGGGAGGAGTTCAAGGACATCGGGAGCTCGTTCGACGCCGTCAGCGCGCAGCTGTCGGAGTCGCGCGCCAAGGCGCTGTCATCGCCCACCGACTTCGAGTCCGTCGTCGAGAACCTGGAGGACGCCGTCGCGCTTTTCAGTCCCGACGGCAAGTTGATCTTCTGCAATCCCGCAATGGGCACCGTTCTTCCGCAATTCTCCGACTCACATGGGCGGCAGCTCGCGAGGATGGCACCGGAGGACGATCCGATCCGCACGCTCATCGAGCGCACGCTGGCGTCGCAACAGGCGCAGGGGCCGGTGAACCTTGGCGGCGGTAAATCCGGCAGCCACGCCGACGAATCCCCCGATCTCATGGTCATGACGCATCCGATAGACGACGGTCATGGGAATTTCGTCGGCGCGATGCTCGTCGCGCGCAACCTCCGGTTCATGACGCAGGTGCACTCGACATTGAACTACTCGCGCAAACTCGCCGCGCTCGGCCGCCTGATGGCCGGCGTCGCGCACGAAGTGAAGAACCCGCTCAACGCGATGACGATTCATCTGGAGCTATTGAAGGGAAAATTGTCGCGCGAGCCTGTGGGCGCAGGTGTTTCGACCTCCCGCCTCGGACCTCTGCCCTCCGGCCTCCCAACTCCGACCTCCGCCATCACCAAGCACGTCGACATCATCACGAACGAAATCCAGCGCCTCGATCAGGTGCTCAATGGGTTCCTGCGGTTCGCGCGACCGGACGAGTTGAAGCTGCAACCCATCCACCTCTCCGCGATCGTGAGCGACGTCGTCACGACGGTGACGCCCGAGGCGGAGGCGAGGAAGATCGCAGTGAAGAGCGAATGTCCGCGCGATCTCGCGCAGATCAACGCGGACCCCGCGATGCTGCGCCAGGCGCTGCTGAACCTCGCGTTGAACGGGTGCCAGGCGATGCCCGATGGCGGCACGCTCCGCATCGCGTGTCATCGCGGCGCCCGCGGGCGCATCGAAGTGGACGTGGAAGATACGGGCGTCGGCATCCCGCCCGAGAACCTGCAGAAGATCTTCGATCTTTATTTCACGACGAAGGAAAAGGGCAGCGGAATCGGCCTGTCGATGGTCTACCGAATCGTTCAGCTGCACGACGGCGAAGTGGAGGTGCAAAGCACCCCGGGACGCGGCACAAGGTTTAGACTGGTATTTCCGCAGGCATAAATGAAGAACGTGCTCGTAGCCCTCCTGATCGCATCGAGCCTGATGGCGGGAGCGTGCGCGTTGGCCCGTGCGACCGGGAAGCCGAAGGACAGTCCGGCTATGAACGTGCCGCCGCCGCCGCCGAAGATCGTCGAGCCCGGGCCTGAGCCGCCGCCCGAGCCCGTCACGGAGTTACCGACGACGCCGACGACGTCGACGCCTGCGTCCAGGCCGAATCGTCCCCCGGCGCGCCCGGCGGCCACCGAATCAAAGCCGAACGAGCCGAAGCCCGTCGAGCCGCCGCCCGAACCCGCACCCGTGACGCCGACACCCACTCCGCCTCCGGCGCAGCTTCGCACGCCGCAGACCGCCGATACGAGCAGCGCCGCGAAAGCGATCCGGACGACGATCGACCACGCGAACGCGCTCCTCAACGGCGTCAATTACGGCCCGCTCAGTAACGATCGCAAGAAGGCGTATGACGACGCGAAGCGGTTTATTCAGCAGGCGGAAGAGGCATTAAAGCAGGGGAATCTGGTGTTCGCACAGGGGGTCGCGACGAAGGCCGAAACCCTGGCGCGTGAGCTAGCTGGACGCTAGAAAAACCGCAAATAGGTCAACCGGAAGAACATTCGGCCAAATGTCAACATCTTGCGCCTGCCCTAGCAAAGGCGCACAATATGTTGTAGATCAGCGCTTGACAACGGCGTAAACGGGGTCCATATTGAACGGCCAGCGAGACGGCCGGAAACGGGGCCTCCCAGCCTCCGGGAAGACCGCCAGTCGCCACGCGATCCAGACACATTTTTTGTTCGGGGCCATCCCGTGGGGCACGGGTGTGGCTCGCATTTGGGCGGAGGGCACATGGAGAGAGGCGGTTCAGTCAACCCAGGTCAGAAGTCGGTCGTGCAGGAGACGACACGCTCGAGTGGCCATTCGTCTGTACCGGGGCTGGAGTACGAACGCTTCTTCTCTAAAGAAGGAGTGGACCCGTTCGACGAGATCGAGTGGGATCTGCGCTCGGCGGTCATCGGCTCCGAAAAGGGAGAGGTCGTCTTCGAGCAGCGGGACGTCGAGATCCCCAAGTTCTGGTCGCAGCAGGCGACCAACATCGTCGTCTCCAAGTATTTCCGCGGGCAGATCGGCACGCCGGAGCGCGAGCGCAGCGTCAAGCAGCTGATCGGCCGCGTCGTCGACACGATTACAGGGTGGGCGGCGAAGCAGAAGTACTTCGCGACCGACGAGGATCTGCACGCGTTCTCGCAGGACCTCAAGCACCTGCTCGTCTACCAGAAGGCGGCGTTCAATTCGCCGGTGTGGTTCAACGTCGGCTTCGAGAAGGCGCCGCAGTGCTCGGCGTGCTTCATCAACTCGGTGCAGGACACGATGGAGTCGATCCTGGGTCTCGCGAAGACCGAGGGAATGCTCTTCAAGTTCGGATCGGGCACCGGATCCAATCTCTCTAATATCCGTTCGTCGAAGGAGCACCTCGCGGGCGGCGGGACTGCGTCCGGTCCCGTGTCGTTCATGAAGGGATTCGACGCGTTTGCCGGCGTCATCAAGTCGGGCGGCAAGACGCGCCGCGCGGCGAAGATGGTCATCCTCAATGCCGACCATCCGGACATTGAGGAGTTCATCAACTGCAAGGTCGAGGAAGAGAAGAAGGCGTGGGCGCTCATCGACGCGGGCTACGACGGCTCGTTCACGGGCGTGGCCTACGGCTCGGTGTTCTTCCAGAATTCAAACAACTCGGTCCGCGTGACCGACGAGTTCATGCGCGCGGTGCTGGATGACGGGGAGTGGACGACGAAGGCGGTCGTCGGCGGCGCGCCGATGCGGACCTTCAAGGCGCGCGACCTGATGCGCGAGATTGCCGAGGGCACGTGGATCTGCGGCGATCCCGGCATGCAGTTCGACACGACGATCAACGACTGGCACACCTGCCCGAACACGGCGCGCATCAACGCGAGCAATCCGTGCTCGGAGTACATGTTCCTCGACGACACGGCGTGCAATCTCTCGTCGATCAATCTCATGAAGTTCGTTGGTGAGGACGGTGAGTTCGACGTCGTCGCGTTCGAGAAGGCGTGCCGGACGATGATCCTGGCGCAGGAGATCCTGGTCGACAACGCCAGCTATCCAACGCCGGCGATCGAGAAGAACTCGCACGCGTATCGTCCGCTCGGTCTCGGCTACGCGAACCTGGGCGCGCTGCTCATGTCACGTGGCCTGCCGTACGACAGCGATGCCGGCCGCGACTACGCCGCGGCGATCACCGCGCTGATGCACGGCGCCGGCTACGCCGAGTCCGCTCGCATCGCGCGCGATCACGGCGGTCCGTTCGCCGGCTATGAAAAGAACAAGGACCCGATGATGCGCGTGATGCGGAAGCATCGCGCCGCGATCAAGGACATCGACAAGACGCACGTTCCGAAGGATCTCCTCGAGTCCGCGAAGAACGTGTGGGACGAAGTGATCGAGATGGGGGAGCAGCACGGTTTCCGCAACGCGCAGGCCACCGTGCTCGCGCCGACCGGGACCATCGGTTTCATGATGGACTGCGACACGACGGGCGTGGAGCCGGACATCGCGCTGGTGAAGTACAAGAAGCTGGTCGGCGGCGGGATGATGAAGATCGTCAACCAGACCGTCCCGATGGCGCTGAAGAAGCTGGGCTACACCCAGCAGCAGATCAACGACGTCATCTCGTACATCGACGAGAACGAGACGATCGAGGGGGCGCCCCACGTCAAGGAGCCGCACCTCGCGGTGTTCGACTGTGCGTTCAAGCCGATGCGCGGGTCGCGGTCGATCCACTACATGGGCCACATCAAGATGGTGGGGGCGACGCAGCCGTTCTTGTCCGGGGCAATTTCGAAGACGGTTAACGTCCCGAAGGATGCGACGGTCGCGGATATCCAGCAGGCCTACATCGACGCATGGCGGATGGGCGCGAAGGCGGTCTCGATCTATCGCGACGGCTCGAAGCGCACGCAGCCGCTGAACACGTCGAAGGCGGCGATCATGGCCGCCGGCGTGCTCACCCCGCAGGGCTCCGTCGACGCTGGTCCGCGCCGCCACAAGCTGCCCGACGAGCGGCACGCCATCACGCACAAGTTCGACATCTCCGGCCACGAGGGCTACATCACTGTCGGCCTCTTCGAGGACGGCATGCCGGGGGAGATCTTCCTCGTCATGGCGAAGGAAGGCTCGACCATCAGTGGCTTCGCCGACGCGTTCGCGCAGGCGATCAGCTACGCGCTGCAGTACGGCGTCCCGCTGCAGGACCTGGTGGACAAGTTCAGCCACGTCCGCTTCGAGCCGTCCGGGATGACGCGTAACCCCGACGTCCGCTTCGCGAAGTCGATCGTGGACTACATCTTCCGCTGGATGGCGGCGAAGTTCCTCTCGCCCGAGGCCCAGTTCCGCGCCGGCGTGAACAATCGGGAAGAGGTCACCACGACGCCCGAGCAGTTGCCGCTTGAAGTCGCGGCAACGGCGGGGAAAGCTCCTTCGAACTCCACTTCGTCCTCCTTCGATGCTTCGACGACGGCAAAATCACGATCCACTTTTGCCGCCATACAGAACCAGGAGGATGCGCCGCCGTGCTCGACCTGCGGGTCGATCATGGTGCGTTCTGGAGCTTGCTATAAATGCACCAATTGCGGTACGACCTCTGGCTGTGCATAGCGTGCCTGCCCTGAGCGAGCGCCGTAGGCGCGAGTCGAAGGGTACAGTGCACGAACTGCGGCCCGACGAGCGGTTGCGCGTGATCAGTTAGGCAGGAGGACAGGAGATCAAGAGATCTCTCATCCGCTGTACGGCGGGGCTTCAGTCCCGCCGCGACGTAGGCCGGGTCTTCAGACCCGGCTCAAAGGGCCGGCTCACGCCGGCCCACTTTGTTTGACGTTCAGGCATGTTTCCGCTCGCCTCACGTGCAACCTCAGCAGGCCGAAACCGCAGTCGCGCGCTTGCCTTAAACTTCTCGGCACCTCTTCAAGTCTTAGATAAACGTAGTGATGCGCGCGCAAACCGTCACGGCGCCCGCCAGCCTGATCATGCTGAGCCTGTGCGGGGCCCTCGGAGCCTCGCCGTCCGCGCCGCTCACGCGCGGCGAGCTCCGCTGGCTCGGGCGCGTTACCTTCGGGATCGACAGTGATACCGTGGCCGACTATCGGCGGCTGGGACGTCAGAAGTTCCTTGACGCACAGCTCCATGCCCCGGCCGACGACCCACACGATCTGTCGGCCGCGATCGCGGCGATTCCCGTCACCGGAAAGAGCGCCGAAGCGCACGTGAAGACCATGCGCGCCGAACAGCAGCGCCTTAACACGCTGCCGGACGAAGCCGCGAAACAGCAGGCGCGGATGGCGCTGAATCAGGCCGGCAACCAGGCGATCTACGAGACATCCAAGCGGCACCTGCTGCGAGCGCTGAGATCGCCGTCGCAGCTGCGCGAACAGATGACGTGGTTCTGGATGAATCACTTCAGCGTGTTCGCCAACAAGGGCAACGTCCGATGGACGGTGGCCGAGTACGAAGAGCAGGCAGTCAGGCCGCACGCGCTGGGCCGCTTCAGCGACCTCGTCCTTGCGACCGCCACCGCGCCCGCGATGCTCGAGTATCTCGACAACGCGCAGAGCGCCGCCGGTAAGATCAACGAAAACTACGCACGCGAGCTGATGGAGCGGTGCAGGTCACGCCGACGAAGCTGACAACCGCGGTCTGTACCTTCGTTGCGCCGTCCGCGTCAGGCATCCTGCTGCGTATACGTCGACCCGCTCGGTCCGCCGCTCACGCCCAGCGCTACGACGATCCGCCCGCGTTCAGCCGCGATCTTCAGAATCAGATGAACATGGTTGAAGGGGTGACGACGGCAGGTCCGCATGGTCGGCAGCGCACGCGAGGCGGGTGACGCCAGCCAGTAATCCGGATACTGCACGCCCTCGATCGGCGGCGGCGGAATGCTGGAGATGGTCCGCACCAGTGCGCCCGCCGCGTCGAACGCCTGCAGCTTCATCTCGCCGGCCGGCGGCTGACTCAGGCGGTAATAGAGAATCGCGCCGTACGGCGGATTCGGCGCGTGC